>NZ_VPBI01000020.1:0-43828 GCF_013418795.1 Acinetobacter sp. YH12120
CTTGGCCAGAAAAATGAGTCGTTCTCGCTGTTCTAAACTAAGTGGTACAGAAACAATTCGAGGCATGTGTGAACATCTGTTAACTAAAAAAACTTTTTCGCATGATTAGTTATTTTTGTCAACTTACGCCAAGCTTTGACTAAACCATTTAAAAATGTCTATATCAATGCGCAAGCTTATATTGTGGAGTATGAATCGGTACAAGATGTGCTAGATGAACAGCCGAATCTTGAATTATTAAAACAATTGGGACAATTGCGTACAGCTATCACAGCACAGTCGAGTGATGATGTTGCGATTACTGCTTCTAAAAATGCACAGTATGACTGTGTGTCGCGTTATTTCGCACCCGCTATGGGCATTGCAGAAGACCCTGTTACAGGCTCAATTCATACTGCAATTGCACCACTTTGGGCAGAAAAATTGCAGCAAACTGAACTTGTGGCTTATCAGGCTTCAGCCCGAGGTGGCATACTGTATTGCAAGATGTTGCCTAATGGTCGTATCGAAATTTCAGGTTATGCACAGCTATATTTGCAGGGCGAAATCATGATTTAAACTATGTCCTGCATTAGATTTCTTTCATCCTTTAAAAATGATCAAATGCATAGTCAAATTTACGATTGATCATTGCTTTATTTTTGTCATATTGAGTTTTCATCTTTCTTTATTGGAAAAAAGCTGAGATGAGAGTAGTTTGCAAGTTTTGCTTGGTTTAAATCATATATTTTGCAAATTTTTACGGTTGATTTAATCGCAGCTTGGTATGCTGTTAAGCTCAAGTTGAAAATTGCCATTTTCGATGGCAAATCAAAAATAGAATGAAATCAATCGGGAAAAAGAAGTTGCTACGTTTTAAAACCCTCACTTTATCTTTATGTGTACTGGCATTCAATGGCGTGGTTTTCGCCCAGCCAGTTTTAGTAAAATCTCAGCAAGAAATACAAGAATATCAACTTGATAATGGCTTAAAAGTCATTTTGGCACCCAATCAAAAAGAAAATAAAGTCTTTATGAATATGGTGTATTTAACGGGCTCATTGAATGATCCCCAAGGCAAAGGTGGTTTGGCACATTTGTTGGAACATTTGGCATTTAAAGGTACAGAAAATGTACCTGCCGAGGAATTTCAGCGCCGTTTAGATCAATATAGTTTAATGCACAATGCCAGCACCGACTATTATTCGACTAAATACACCAACATCATTCGTCCTGAAACTCGCGCAGTCAATGAGATGATTTATCTTGAAGCGGAACGCATGGATAAGTTGGTCATGCAGGAAAAATATGTGCCTGCCGAAATTGCGATTGTAAAGCGTGAACGTGAAGTGCGGATGGATCAACCGTTTTCAGTCTTGATAGATCAGGTGTGGAAATCGGCCTATGGCAATCAGTATTTCGGACGCTTACCTATTGGCGATTTAAACGAACTGCAATCCATCAAAATGCAGGAATTAAATCAATTTTACCGCACATGGTACGCGCCGAATAATGCCATTTTAGTGATGACAGGCAAGTTTGATCAGGCAGCGGTGTTAAAACAAATTGATCAACATTTTAGTCCAATTGCAGCACGACAAATTCCCAAACAAGTACAAGTGCCTCGATTAGACAGTAACAAAATTCAGCAACGAAATTTTGTGGTACAAAAGGGCAGTCAACTGGCCAAATTTAATCTGTATTTAAATGGCAATGACGAAAAGATCAAAACCGCTTTGGCGCTGTCACCTTATTTACATACGTTGCAACCGAGTGGGCATTTGTATCAAGCACTGGTAGAAACAGGCAAAAGTACCATGGTGCAGTCCAGCACTTGGTTAGATCAAGATTTTAATTTGGTGCTGATGGGGGCTTTGTATGCACCGAATCATGATGCCAAGCAATTACAAGCTGGCTTGAATCAAAGTATCGAGCAGGCAAAAAACTTTGATGATGCCGAGTTACAACGTGTGAAAAACTTGATTCAAAATCAGGCAGACAGTGTGATGAATGATGCGGTGGCTTTGGGTGGTCGCTTGAGTGATTATGCTGTGGCGTATCAAGGTGATTGGACACAATATTGGCGTGATTTAAACAATATTCAACAGTTAAATGCAGATGAACTGAATCAGCGTTTAAAACAATTTTTTACTGCAGAACATCGCATAATAGGGGATATTCAACCCACTCCTGAAGATCAAAAACAGGCACTCACAGCAAAAAATAATCCAAATGTAGCAAAAACTTTAGATCAGCAAGATGCACCTGTTGCACCTTTGAAAGATGTGCAAAGTTATCAGCAAGAAGTGACAGACTATGTGCAAAAATCTAAACAAGCTTTGATTCAAAATGAAAAAAAGATTCAGCGTGGCAGCTTAAAAAATGGTGCCAAGTATGCATTATTTCCAACTGCAACTCGTGATGATAAAACCTATGCCACTATTTCGGTAAATTTTGGTACGGCACAATCTTTATTTAAGCAGGGCGAAATTTTAGATTTAACCGCGTATTTGTTGCTGCGTGCATCTCAAGAGCATAGTTTGCAAGACATCGCCGATCAGTCAATTGCTGCAGGTGGTTCGGCTTTTGCACAAGCCGATGCTAATGCGATTCATATTCAAATTGTGGCAAAAAAAGAAAAGTTTAATGCGTTTTTTAATTTTGTTTTAGATGTCATGCAAAACCCAAGTTTTGAGCAAAGTCAGTTTGATTTAATTCGTTCTCAAAGTTTATCCAGTTTAGAACGACCTTATACCGAGCCTGAAACTGTGGCTGCTTTGACTATGGCGCGTTTAATTGAAATTTACCCGCAGGGCGATTTACGCTATCACTTCGAACCTGGATTTGCGAAGCAACAACTGCAAGCTGCAACCCAAGCGCAGGTGCAGCAGTTATATCGTCAATTTTTTGCTATGAATCATGCACATATTGCCATTACAGGTGAGTTTGATCCGAAACAAATCAAAAAAACTTTAGTTCAGCGTTTAGGACAATCACGCAATACGGAAGCGTATCAACGCTTAGATTCAGCCTATACGGCATATCCTGCGAAAAAGTTGCATGTATTGGCAGAACAGCGCGAATTTGGCAGTTATCAAAGTTTATTGACCTTACCTTTGGGTGTGAATCATCCTGACACACCTGCCATGATGGTGCTGAGTTATATTTTGGGCGAATCGCAATTGTCTTCACGTTTGGCACAAGAACTACGTGAAAAAAATGCATTGGTTTATGGTTTTAGTAGTGGTTTGAGTTTAAGTGAATTTGAACAATCGGGTGCGCTCAGTATTTCTGCGCAATACAGTGCAGGCAAGTCGGCTCAAGTGTCACAGGCGGTGCATAAAGTGTTGCAGGATTTGCGCCGTGATGGTGTCAGCTTGCAAGAAGTTGAAGCTGCAAAAGCCGATATTTTGAAAAAACGTGTGACTGCCTTAGAAGATGAACGCAGTATCCACCGTATGTTGGTACCGCAATTAGAACAAGGTCGTGATTTACGTTACCGTGAGCGACGTGATCAAGCGTTAGCAAAACTCAGCAAAGCCGATGTAGATGCTGTGATTCAGAAATATTTACGCTTAGAACATTTGCTTGAAGTAGCCGCCGATCAATATGGTCAAGCCAATGTTGAGGTGCTGCCGTTAAAGCCGCAGTCTAAATAAAGATTCAATTTAATTTTGAGCAGATACAAAAAACGCATCCATTTCGATGCGTTTTTTGTCTTCAAGTTTGCTATCTATGCTCAATTGGCTAAAGCTTTATAAACGATAAAACTGTTTGGCATTATGATGAAACACTTGCTGCAAAGCATTTGGATGATAGGCCGCAACAATATCACTAGTCGCATCAATTAAATTGACCAAAGACGTGCTCACTCGATCCATTGGAAAATTGGAAGCAAACATCAACCGATATATTCCAAAGCTTTGTAAGGCATGCTGAATCAGTGGTGCAGTTAAATCTATAATTTCCTGTTTTGAGGCTTCACGTTTTTGCAAGTGAAATTGATGTCCTAAAACAGGCATAAATAACCCTGAAATTTTGCTGTAAACATTTGGACAGTGTGCCAACTCGGCAATATCTTCTTGCCAACGAAACAGAATGTTTTCCCGTGCTGTTTTGGTCACGCCTGTATGTGTGCCAACTTGCCCGAACAGCCCTGCAGGTGTGCCTAAATGGTCAAGTACAATAGAAGTTTCTGGAAATTGTTTAGCCAGCGCCAAGACATCGCCCAATTGGGTCGAATACGTCCATGCATCAAAACTTAAATTATATTGCGCTAAAGCTTCAAAACCTTTTAGAAACTTTTTGTTCCGATATAAATGTGGTTCGTCTGCCCAAGAGAAAATCCCGTGATCTTCATGCACGGCTGCCATTTTACGAATTCCACGGAAGTTTGGAGAGGCTTTGTGATGTAATTTTAGAATTTTCTTAAAATTAGAATCGCGCGGGTCTGCAGTGGCGACAATCGCGCCCAAAGCCAAACCATTATTTTTAAAATCCAGACTTTCTATAAATTCGGTTTCACCAACTACACCTTTGCCTTTATGGTTGTGCCAATTGGCTTCAATATGCACAACTTTTTCAGCCGTATAAAAACCTAAGTCGCGGGCATAATGCTCAGGTAAATAGGGCGATGTGACGTGCTCGGTGCGTCCCAAAGTTTCAATGAGTGTTTTCGGTTTTATCAGGCGGATGGTTTTATCTAGCAAATTGGGATGCTTGCCCAAAAGCTTAACAGCAAGTCGTGCGCTGTGTGGCGTGTTATACGGATCCCACTGATGAATATGTGCATCAATGAGTGCAAATCCTAGATTCTGCATAATGATCCTGTTTTTATGACGCTATTATTTCACTATTCAAAGCCATCATGTTACAAAAGGGAAGGGTTATTTATCGAAATCTACAAGTTTGAAAATTAGCCGCAATAAAAAAGCCCCGTAGGGCTTTGTTTATATGCAAAATTAATGATCGTGCGAGTGGTCGTGATCATGTTTATGGGTATGAAATTCTTCGTTGTGACGGAAGCGCAAATAGTTTTCAAACTGTTCGCAATATTCATCATAGTTATCTTCAAGCATCATTTGAAATTGCTGCAAGATATATGACATAACTTGGTCTTTGGCATCGCGCATTTCATTGCCATCTTTAAAATTATTGGCTGCCACCCAAGTATTAAAACGTGCAGTAGCAAATAACATGGCAGCACTCACCTGACCACGAATTTCGGCAGGTTTTACTGTGGAGCCTTTTTCAAAATGACAGAAGCCATTGGCCTGTTTAATAAATTCATCGGCACGTTCAAAAAAAGCCGCATTTAATGCTTCTTCTTCGGTTACATCGGTTGCTTCAATCTTTTGAACCATGAATTTTTCCTAAGCTAAAAATCTGAATGTTTCATTATAGGCAAAGCCTTGCAGAAACAAAACCTTTGCCTTAAGCTAAAAATAGCCTAAGCAAAATTGGAGTGGTTGATGCAAGATGCGATTGCGGTACAAAGTTTAAAAAGCGACATTGCTTTATTACGTCAAAATATTTGGCCACCCGTGCAACTTGCCCATGTTGAAGGCTTGCCGATTTATTATGGAACACGCGCAGAAGTAGCAGAATACTATAAACAATGGACAGGGTTGATTGAACGTGCACAGGATTTATTTCAGCCTTTTATGCAAGATGCAGTCATTGATGCGGTGCATTTACCCAGTCATTTGAACTTGCCCTTATTTTATTTTCATGTCGATCGGATTCGAGTGAATAAAACCCGCGCCAAAGAATCGAAAACTTTTCGGGGGATTGCCAGCCTGATCGAAAAATGTGGGCAATTTGAACCGCAGGAAATTCAGCTCATGCAGCGTTGGTTAGACAGTGATGACAATGCAGCACTGGTGGCACATCGTGAGTTTATTGATTTGCGTACTTATGTGTTTCAGCATGGGCAAAGTGACTACACGCGCACCCGTTTTTATGTGAATGGTATTGTATTAAGTGTCGAACCATATTTTGAACTGGTCGATGCCCGAGATAAGCCACGTAAGCAGCGTAGTGACAGTTATCAAGACCCTTTGGCAGATAACCAAACATGGAAAGTATTTGGTAAATATCGTTAATCTTTTAGAAAGTTTGGAATTTGCAGATTAAATACTAATCTAAGATATAAAAAATAAGCTCAACATGAAATGAATCCCTGTTGAGCTTAAATGTGATCATTGATTGATGATCAAACTTCAACTACGACCAAAAAGGCTGACTTTCAGCAAACTGCTGTAAATCCTGTTCAATCTGTATGGAAATATGACGTTCTTCCGACGCAATCCAACCCAATACAAACCATGTTTTCGGTTCAGTTTGAGCATGGCTTTCATATAGACCTTGTGCCACCATTAAATCATTAAAATGCCCTAAAGTTTCCTGTAATGGTTTTAGGGTTTTTAAATACGTTTTGACGTCATCTTCTGCAAATAAACTACTCACAAACTCCACGGTATAGCGTAAACGTTTTACACGCTTACGCGTGCGGTGTTTAGATTCCACATCCAAGGTTTGGAAATGACCTGTATCATCACAAATTTGTTGATGCATTTTCTGCAAGCGTTTACGTAATACTTTTTTGAATGGTTTTGATTCTGCATCTGCAATCGCAGCCGAATGTGCAAAACTCATAAGTTGTAACAGTAATAAGGTTGTGGTCGGTGAGCGGAAAATTGCATCAATCGCAATGTTTTCAGATGCTGCAGGTGGTAGTTCGGTAATAGGTGAGCCTGCATTTTCAAGTTGCGGAATCAGACTTTCGCGCAAAGCATCTTGATCGCGGGTCGAACCTAACTGCTGAAAAAGTGTCGCCAATTGACTTTCCCAATTGTTATTTGCCAACGCATCATATTCAGCAAAAATTTTTAAGGCACTGCGTAAACGTCGAATGGCAACACGCGCTTGATGCACATGCCCACTGGCATAATCTTGACTGGCAATCGCAGTTGCATTTGGCAGCAAGTGTGCCAAACAATTCTGGGTAATTTGCGCCAACAACTCATGCATATTTTCGGGGTGTTGCAATTGCAAGGTACTTTGCTGCTGTACAGGAATCATGGTTTCATTGTTATACAGCATATTGCCACGCTGCGATTTACTGCGTGTGTCGAGCCATAAATGATATTTTTTAATCCACGGCTGAATATAGGCAATTAAGTCTGCAATTTCACCTTGTTTCAGTTCAAACTCAACTTCGTAAATTTCAACCGAATTTTTGCCTTGGCGGATTTCACCTAAATCAAAAGCAACTTCAATTTGGCTGTTTTTATAATGTGCCAATTGGCTGTAGCGTAAAACATCGGTTTCAAACTGCAGGGTTAAATCTACCTCTGAACCGTCTAAGGCTTTTTTTAAAATCTTTCGTGCTTGTTTATGATTTTCATAACATGCCAAATCACACAATTCAGGCGCATCATGTCCTAATTCATGTTCAAGCTCAAAGCGTTCATAATGTTGTGGACTAGGCGCTTTTAAAGTTTGTTTCCAAATATCGCCCTCTAAACGCTGACGCAGGGCAATGCGTTGCTTGGCTAAGTGCTGTTCAGGACTATCATAATATTTAGCCCATAAGCGTTGTTGTTGAACCAGTTTGTTCTTTTTAAATGCTTTTTCAAATGCCGCACGATAGTTGTGTGGAATTTGAAATTTTAATTCTATTTCACACATCGGGAATGCCCTCGATGAAACAAGATAAGTTCTCTTTACTATAGTGTAAATCTATAAATGAACAAGGGGAGAACTGTGAACAAAAGCTTGAAAAATAAAATAATTTGTATTCAGTTTTTAACACAAAGCAGCCGAATGAATATTCACAAGGCTGCCGTTGTATTGCAGTATTTTTAGCGTGTGCTTTGAGGATGTTAAGGATACTTATTTTAAGAATTTACGGCTCACCATAAATTGTTCTGTCGCTTCCAATAAACGCTGTGCATACACTTCCTGTTTTGCAGTGAGCCAACCTAAAACAAACCAGTCGCTCGCTTCCAATTCAGTTTGTTGAATGTATGCTGCAGAAGATGCCAACACTTGATATTCCTGTGCTGCAAGCTGTGCATCATTCAAAGCTTTACTATATTTCTGCAAATTTTTGACATCATAAATATGCGTCAAAATGGGGAAGCTAAATTTTAGTTCCTGAATACGCAAAGCCAGTTGATCTAAACTTTCAAAATCGTGAATATCACTGTGCTGTAATTGTTCATGCAACTGCTTATATTGCTGTTGCAACGTGTTTTGTGCGGCAGTTTTTAAGTCTAAACCTGAGTGATCGCTCGCGGCTAAACTAAACATCAATAATTCTAAATAGTGATGCACATTTTGCGTTGAACGGACTAAATTGACCAATTTTTCTTGGGCGTACAAGG
Organism: Acinetobacter sp. YH12120; assembly: GCF_013418795.1. Taxonomy (NCBI): domain Bacteria; kingdom Pseudomonadati; phylum Pseudomonadota; class Gammaproteobacteria; order Moraxellales; family Moraxellaceae; genus Acinetobacter; species Acinetobacter sp. YH12120. Next base: position 8,370 of record NZ_VPBI01000020.1, read on the forward strand.
TATCTTTTTTTAGGTTCTCTGCAGTCGTCGGGTTCTGTAAAAATGCGCCGAGTGTGGCTTGCATGTGTTCCAAATGCTGCAGGTGATCAAAATGTTGTTTAAATGCTGCAATTTGCATTGCCCATTTATCGCCTAAATGCTTCGACCAATCTTTAAATAAGGATAGTGTTAGTTGTAAATGTTGCAAAGCGAACTGCGCCTGATCAATATGACTTTGTTCGGCAACTTGAGCAGAAATTGCGGCAATATTGGGCAATAAATGCTGTAATTGTTGTGCAATTAACAGGCGTAAATTTTGGTCGGCATGGTCTTTTTTACTGAATTGAAATTCTTTGCTCTGAGCCGCAGGGCTGACTTTTTGCTGCACAGAAAGCAAATGTCCAATTTCTGCTTTATTGCGCACATCCAGCCATAAATGAAATTTTTTCACCCATTCAAAACTAAAAGCCAGCAATTGCTGAATTGAACCTTGTTTCAGTTCAAACTCAACTTCATGTACTTCAACTTCAGCATCTGCACAACGAATGTGACCAACATCTAAACTGATTTCAATGTCAGTATCTTCAACGGTCATTAGTCGTGAGGTACGTTGAATATCGGTTTCAAATTGTAGTTGCAACTGATCCCAATTTTGTCCCAAAGCTTGATTTAGCAATTGTTGTGCTTCGGGAATACTTTGATAAATTTGCAGATCAAGTTGTGGTGGAGTATCTGGATTTTCAGTTGGCGCAAGTGGATGGTTATGTTCAAAACTATGAAAATGACTTTGACCTGCCGCTTTTAAAGTTTGTACCCATTGCTCACCTTCTAAACGCAGTCTTAACGCCATGCCATGATGCGCCAAGCTGTGCGCAGATGTATCAAAATAGCGTGCTTTTAATGGAATTTGAGTCGATTTTTTCGGGTCTAAAGTTTTGAGTAGTGCAGTACGACGTGCGACTGGAATTTGAAATTTTAATTCAACTTCGACCATGAAAAATATCCTGAACGTAAAGCATGTTGCGCCAAAGCAGCGGCAAACAAATTGGTATTATAAATTTGTGAAAATTGCAGAACTAAGGTTTTGCAAAAGTGCGTTTGATTGTAACTAAAATATGCCAAGAAGTAAGGCTTGACCTTGGCTTTTTTAGGGTCTGTTGGCATTTCCTAAATGGCTTGCGCTGTAGGCTAAAACTGAGCAGATCAGGCATGAAACGTAGGGAATAGCGAGACTATTGCCAAGTTTCATAACGCAATCTGAGAAAGTTTTAGCCACAGCCTTTCAGGACAAGCATATTTTTTGCTGCTATTGCGTTATGAGTCAGTTATTTAGAACGACTAAATTTCCTGTCTCATGCCTTATATCAGCTGAAAAATATGCGTTGTCGCAAACATAGACGAAGTGTCAACAGACCCTTGAGTTTGGTTTTTTTTTGGCTTAGTTTAAAGTGTGGTTGAGCGTAGCAAAAATAATTCAAATTTATAAACATCAGGATGATGAACATGAACGCAGCAGTAAAGCCCGCATTTGAGCCAACCCCAGAGCCCAAGTTTGAATTGCCAATTCACGATTATTCAACATTTTACCGTTTTTATTTAACTGAACACCGCAACATCATGAGTCGTCGTTTGCACGTGGCGGGCAGCAGTATTGGTTTATATTGTGTGAGCAAAGCCATACGACAGAAAAAAGCCAAATATATACTGTATGGTTTGATGGCAGGCTATGCCTGTGCATGGGTTGGACATTTTATCTTTGAAAAAAATAAACCTGCCAGTTTTAAACAACCTGTGTATAGTTTTATTTCAGATTGGCGGATGTTTGCCGATGTTTTGCGTGGTAATTTAAGTTTACAAGATCGCGCTAAAGATAAAATTCCAAGTTGAATTGAGTGCTTAGTTATACCGTTTAGGCAAAAAGTAAGCGATATGTGATTATTTTCATAAAAAATGTTTAAATAAAATTAATTTTTTGTTGAAATGATAGAGTGAATATTCTAATAATGTGTCATCAAATTGAGTAATAAAAGTTTGTGACTTTCCAAGCCTAGAGTGACCTTTCTCTAGGCTTTTTTTATGCGAAAAATTTCAAGTTGCGTTAAATCAGAAATCATTCATCTTTAAGCAAGAATATATGGTAAGTAGATTACTGAAAGTAAGATATAAAAATATAGACACATGATCATTTGTCGCACCCCCACATGCGCTCTGGCACAAATGATCATGTGTCTAAATGGGTAACATAAATATGTCGTTATTCGCTATAGTCACCCATATGGATTTTAATATCCATATCTTATTGAACTGGTTACAGTTCTTGTTTTGCGCAGTTCAATTAAAGCTAAATCTAGCTTTTAGCGCTATCACTAGAATTTGGTATTTTTAACATTTTGACTTAATAAAACCCAAACAAAATAGAAGCTTATAGAGCCTATATAAAAAAACTTGTTGAGCCTGAGGTTCTGACGCATGCCGCCTGAATGTGTAATAATACAGACCTTGTATTATTTGTGGCTGAGATTATGCGCGGTTTATATTTGATTACCAATGATGATCCTATCGAACTGCTTTTGGCAAAATTAGAAGGGGCGATGGCAACTTATGAAGTCGCGGTGTTGCAATATCGCCGTAAAAATGTGCCTCAAGCTCAGCAGGCATACGAAATTGAATATATGAAATCGATGTGTGATCAATACAAAGTGCCATTTGTGATTAATGATGATCTTGAAACTGCAGTGAAATATGGTGTTGGTGTGCATTTGGGTCAAGAGGATGGCTCTATTGTTGAAGCGGTTGCACGCTTACCCCAAGATGTATTGATTGGTCGCAGTTGTAATAACTCGATTGAATTGGCAGAACAAGCCATTGCCGATGGTGCAAATTACGTGGCGTTTGGTGCTGTCTATGCAACTGAAACTAAACCAGAGGCAAGTACACTCACATTAGACACGCTCACACAGGCGAAGCAACAACTCAATGTACCAATTTGTGCGATTGGTGGTTTAACTGTTGAAAACAGTCAGCCCGTCATTGAAGCAGGTGCAGATTTATGTGCAGTGATTAGTGATATATTAGGTCGTCCGATGCATACTGTTGCACAGCGTGTTTATGATTGGTCTGCACTTTTCAAAGCAGAAGCTTAAAGCAGCCAGCTAATTTTTTATTTTATTTTTTTGAGTTGAGTGCCTCCATGAGCTTATCTCCAAAGCAAGAACAACTGTTTAAACAAGCCAATAAGCATATTCCAGGTGGGGTCAATTCACCGGTACGCGCATTTAACGGGGTAGGCGGAACCCCTGTATTTATTGAAAAAGCCAAAGGTGCTTATTTGTACGATGTCGATGGCAAACGCTATGTCGACTATGTAGGTTCTTGGGGACCAATGATTTTAGGTCATGCCCATCCTGCTATTATTCAGGCGGTGCAGGCTGCTGCTGAAGATGGTTTGAGTTTTGGTGCGCCAACGGTGCATGAAACGACTTTGGCCGATATTATTTGCGAAATTATGCCTTCAATTGAGTTGGTTCGCATGACCAACTCAGGTACAGAAGCCACCATGACCGCAATTCGTTTGGCGCGTGGTTATACAGGTCGTGACAAAATCGTCAAATTTGAAGGTTGCTATCATGGACACTCAGATTCGCTGTTGGTCAAAGCAGGCTCTGGACTTTTAACCAGTGGTGAAGGTGAGGCGACTTCTGCGGGTGTTCCTGCCGATTTTGCTAAACATACGCTGACTTTACCGTATAACGATATCGCCACCTTAAAAGAATGTTTTACAAAGTTTGGTGCTGAAATTGCAGGGGTGATTGTTGAGCCAGTTGCGGGCAACATGAACTTGGTTAAACCAATTGATGGTTTCCTGCAAGCAATTCGTGATGTCTGCGATGAACGCGGCTCAGTCTTTATTATTGATGAAGTAATGACAGGTTTCCGTGTTGGCTTAGGCGGTGCTCAGGCGCATTATAATGTTAAACCAGACTTGACCACACTCGGTAAAATTATTGGTGCTGGCTTACCAGTAGGTGCATTTGGTGGTAAACGCGAAATCATGGAATGTATTGCGCCATTAGGTAAGGTGTATCAAGCAGGTACTTTGTCTGGTAACCCGTTGGCGATGCGTGCGGGCATTGAAATGTTTAAACATTTACGTGCCGAAGGTTTTTATGAAAATTTAACTGCGCAACTGGAAAAATTGTTGGCAGGCTTACAAGCTGCGTCAGATGAAGCAGGTATCCCGTTCAAGACGCAACAAGTCGGTGCTATGTTTGGTTTGTATTTTACTGACCAAGATGACATCACCAGTTTTGATTCTATGCTGAATTGCGATGTCGATGCTTTCCGTAAATTCTTCCACGGAATGTTGCAACGTGGTGTGAACTTGGCGCCATCTGCTTTTGAAGCAGGCTTTATTTCATCTGCGCATAGTGATGAAGATATTGCCTACACCATTCAAGCTGCAAAAGAAACATTTGCGGAAATGAAGGCGTAATTTGACCTCTGCTTAACACTGTCCTAAAAGGCATAGATATCTCCAAAATATCTATGCTTTAGGTTAAATTGAAGACATACTCTTCAATTTAATATCAAAGGCTTAGATCAGCGTCTTGTTAAACACTAAAATAGCCTGGTCAAACTAAATATGAATCCTATTACTTCATTTGCTCCCACCATCAAAGATATAGCTTCAGAACGGCTTTGTTGTGCAACTATCTTGCACTATGATTTCATTGTATTTTTCTATCCAAATTTTAAAAACCTTTAAAACAGTATCTTAAAAAATATTTATGCAACAAAGCCTCCTGCATGCTATAAAACCCACATTTCTAAAAGCAGGCTGATTTAAAATTCAGCAGATTGTCTGATTCAGGAATGTAAATCGGAAAATTCATCGGGAATTGATGTATTTTGCATTGTAATTCTGTGTCAGGCTTTTTATTATTGCCGCCTTGTTTTCACGATCGGCCCGGAATTGAAATTGAGTAATTTTCTAAGCGAACACCTGATTCATCGTGACGATGAGTTTATGGTGATACATAAACCCGCTGGCATACTCACCGTTCCAGGTAAAACAGCAGATTTGCAAGATTGTGTGATGAGTCGTCTAGTTAAAATTGAGCCGCGCACTTTGCTGATTCATCGCTTAGATCGTGATACTTCGGGTATTTTGGTATTTGCACTCACGAAATGGGCGCAAAAACAAATTTCGCGTCAGTTTCAAGAACGCCAAACCGATAAAACCTATCAGGCATTGGTGGCAGGGCAACTGCAAGGTGAAGGCACTGTAGATGTGCCTGTGGTCTATGATCCTGCACATCCTCCATTACACATTGCCGATGCAACCCATAACAAACCTGCGTTAACGCATTGGCGTGCATTGGAGCAATTTGAATTGCAGGGGCAAATTGTGACTCGTGTGCAACTGACGCCGATTACAGGTCGTTCGCATCAACTGCGAGTACACATGCAATATTTAGGTCATCCAATTATTGGTGATACTTTGTATGCCACGCCCGAACAGCAACAACTCATGCCTCGTTTGTGTTTACATGCAGCAGAATTAAGTTTTCTGCATCCACAAACTGAGCAACGTGTACAGTTTACTTGCCCAGTCCCATTTTAAGCGAAAAAGATTACGCAAAGCCTGTGCTTTAGGCTCTCTTTTTAGTGCGCTTTATGTCAAAATATATTGCTATACGCCCTGAATTTTTGCTCAAATACTCAGCTGGTTTTGCGCAAAAATTTATACGTCCTAACTTCTAAATAAAGGTGGAAAAATTGCAGCAGTTTGCTATTGGTCAACGTTGGTTATCAGACACAGAAACGGAATTAGGACTTGGTGTTCTGATTGATGTAGATGAGCGATCGGTCAGCATTTTATTCCCTAAAAGTGATGAAACCCGTGTCTATGCACGCAATAACGCACCTTTATCGCGTATCATTTTTAATGTAAATGATGAAGTTCAAGACCAAGAAGGCAATGTGTGGACGGTTGAATCGGTCGAAGACCGTCATGGCGTATTGCGTTATAACGTGGTGCGTCGTTTGCAAGATGGCAGTGAAGAAAAAAAATCACTGAATGAAACCCGTATTGGTGCAAGTATCCAACTTTCGAAACCCTTAGACCGCTTGCTTGCCAGCCAAATTGACTATAAAGAATGGTACGACTTGCGTATAGAAGCCTTGTTGATGCAAGCCAATATGCAAAGCAGTCCACTGCGTGGCTTGGTGGGTTCGCGTGTAGGTTTGATTCCACATCAACTTTATATTGCACATGAAGTCGGTAAGCGTTTTGCGCCACGTGTCTTATTGGCAGATGAAGTTGGTTTAGGTAAAACCATTGAAGCAGGTTTGATCATCCATCAGCAACTCAAAACAGGACGTGCGGAACGTATCCTGATTTTGGTACCTGATTCGCTGCAATATCAGTGGATGATTGAAATGCGTCGCCGTTTCAATCTGCAATTCTCTTTGTTTGATTTAACCCGTACGGCATCTATTAAAGAACACGATCCTGACCTGAATCCATTCTTGACCGAACAATGCATCATTGCTTCAGTCGATTTAATGATTGACCACGATGACTTACGCGAACAAGCCCTAGAAGCAGGTTTTGATTTGCTGGTGGTCGATGAAGCGCATCACTTAATGTGGAGCGAAGAAGAAGGTGGTAATGACCGTTATGATCTGGTCGAAGAATTAGCTGAACAAACCGCAGGGGTGTTATTGCTCACTGCAACGCCTGAGCAACTGGGTGTAGAAAGCCATTTTGCGCGTTTACGTTTACTCGATCCGCAACGTTTTAGCTCGCTCGACCGTTTCTTGGATGAAGAAGCACAATATCAACATACGGCAAAAATTGCCGAAGTCCTAATGTCAGATGCAGCATTGGAAGAAAGCCATTTGGCTGCACTGGAAGGCTTGTTGGGACATCGCATAGAAGATAACCCTGAACAGCGTTTCCGTGCTATCCACGAATTATTAGACCGTCATGGTACAGGACGTATTTTGTTCCGTAATACCCGTGAAGCAATTCAAGGTTTCCCAGGCCGTGATTGTCAGCCTGCGCCGTTACCTGCACCAGAAAACTGGTCTAAAGATGGTAAGCTGCGTGAACAAATGTGGCCAGAAGAAGCACAGCTCGATGGCAGTTGGATGGAAACTGACCCGCGTGTAATGTGGTTAATGGAGCGTTTGCGTAGCGACTTAAAACATAAAAAAGTGCTTTTAATTGCGCGTAGCGGCCCTGTGGTAGAAGCCCTTGAAAATGCGCTGCGCCTACATGCAGGTATTCGTACTGCAATGTTCCATGAAGGCATGAGCTTGTTAGAACGTGACCAAGCGGCAGCATATTTCGCAGAAGATTCTTATGGTGCACAAATTTTATTGTGTTCCGAAATTGGTTCAGAAGGGCGTAACTTCCAGTTTGCTTCAGACCTGATTTTGTTTGACTTGCCTGCTAATCCTGACGTGTTAGAACAACGTATCGGTCGTTTAGACCGTATTGGTCAAGAAAACCGTATTCAAATTCATGTGCCGTATTTGGTGGGGACTGCGCAAGAGCGTATGTTCCGTTGGTATAACGAAGCACTCAATATTTTCAGCAATATTTCACCCACTGCACAAACCTTGCAGGAAAACTTTATTGTCGATTTAAAACACTGCTTACTTGCAGATTTAGGACAACAGTTTGAAGATTTACTGGAAGCAGTCAGTGTGCAGCGTGAAGCTTTGGAAGCAGAACTTCAAGCGGGTCGAGATCGTTTGTTGGAATACAACTCTTGCCGTCCTGTGGTGGCGCAGGAAATTGTACAAGCTTTAGAAGATTACGACGACAATACCACGTTGCCTATGTTTATGAAGCGCTTTATGGCATCGACCAATATTGACTTCGATGAACAAAGCAATGGCACGGTGATTATTAAACCAACTGATCAAATGCAAGTGCAAGGTTTGACCTTAGACGAAGAAGGCATGACCGCGACGTTCTATCGGGATCAGGCGCAAATTCGTGAAGATGCACAGTATTTGACCCTAGAGCATCCATTCACAGAAAGCGTGATGGAAATGATCAATACACAAGGTTTTGGTAGCACCAACGTTGCGGTATTAAAATCTGCCGCTTTGCCACAAGGTTCTGTGTTGCTCGAAGTCTGGTTCAAAGTGGATGTCATTGCACCTAAAGCCCTGAATTTGCCATCAAGCTTGCCACAGCAACTCATTCGTGTCTTATTGAGCGAAAAAGGGCAGGATTTATCGCAAAAAATTGCCCCTGAAATTTTAAAACCTTATTTACATCATTTAGATGGCAACAGTTGTCGTCAAGTGGTGAAAGCACGCCGTGACGCGATTGAAGCGCGTTATACACAGGCTTTGGAGTTGGCTAAAGCTGCATTGCCTGAATTTAAGCAACAAGCTAAAGATGTATATAGCAAAAAATGGCAATATGAAATTGACCGTTTAAGCTATTTGAAGCAATTTAACCCAAGTATTCGTGAAGATGAAATTACACGTTTACAGAAATTGCAAAAAGAAGGTGTTGCATTATTAGATGGTTTGTCGGTCACGACTGAAGCAATTCAGGTGATGGTGGTGGTAAAGCCATAAAGAGTGCATTCAATACAGGTGTCTAGACGGTGTATTTGTATTGAGTCGGTTTTAATCAATCACTTTTTTAAATATTTGGCATCTTCTAAATTGCACGTTTTAAGTTGGGCATTGCGCCTCATTTTTACGGAGCAGTTTAGCGGGTGCTTTTTTAATATCGCAATAAAAATTTTGTGCGAGATTTTTCACATCACAGACTTAAACAAAGTAGCAACCAGTGCTTATGTGTCATTAAAATGACTCATAATTCATCTTTTTCAGCATTCCGGTCATTTGCAAAACCCAGTGGTATGCGTAGTTTAAAGGCTGTTGATCTTTTATCTATGATTGATGTGCCAAGTGTTGAATCTGTAAGCGCGTACGCATAGATCAAGTCACAGACCCGATATTCTTCTTTTAAGCGTATTTTAAATGACTAAAGCTGCAATTCATTTTACCCATGCCAATGGTATTCCTTCTGCCAGTTATCAAAAGTTTTTTCAATGTTTTGAAGAAGATTATCATTTAAAGGCAATTCCACTGATTGGTATACAAGCAGAATTTCCTGTGACCTATAAGTGGACCTATTTGATTCATCAAGTGATTCAGGACATTGAGCAGCAGTTTCCAAAGCAACAAGTGATTGGTTTAGGGCATTCTTTTGGTGCATTATTAACCCTGATGTGTGCCTATCAGCGTCCAGATTTATTTTCTCAATTGATTATTATGGATCCACCTTTTGTGATTGGATCGAAGTCTGCATTATTTGAAATTTTACAAAAATTTAAACTAAAATATGTAGATCAACTCACACCTGCAGCCGTGACCATGAAGCGTCGAGATCATTGGGCTAGCCATGCAGAAGCCTATCAAGCTTTGCGGCATAACCGTTTATTTAAAAATTTTGATCCACAATGTTTTGAAGATTATTTTGCAAGCGGCATAGAAGTCGACGCACAAAAAGGTGGTGTGACATTAACAATTCCAAAACGGGTAGAAGCTGAAATATTTAGAACCGTACCTGCATGGTGGTGGCGCACACCACGCAAAGCCCCAGATGTACCTGTGCATTTAATTACAGCAAGGCATAGCCCATTTTATTTGCAAGGTTTACCGCAAGGCATGCAAAAAACTTATGGAATTGAGTTTAGTGTGGTCGAGGGAGGACACATGTTTCCTTTGGAAAATCCTGAAACCACGGCAACACATGTGCAGCAATTAATTCAAAAACAACACGCTTAACAGCGAAGTCTAGCAATTAAATGCTCAAACGGGCGTGACCTGATTCAGGAAAATCGTCCGATTTATCGTGTGTTATGTTAACGAATTTTGGCATCATCCAAATGTCGTGCACCTTCTAAAATCATGCGAATCATGGTCATGGTTTGTTCAGCGGTTTCTTTACGTTCAGTCGCAGGCATATCAATGACTTTAGCGCCCATATTAAACACCAACTGGGTAATGGCTTTTGCGACAATATCGGGATGCGCTAACTTGCTGTTATTTAAACGTTCTAAACGAATTAAATCATCCTGCAATTCTTGCTGGAAATAATTCAATTGGCGCTCAACAGCTAGCTTATAAGAGGTTGAACCCGTATAACCTTCACGTAATAGCAGACTTAAATTGCCTTCATCGGTATCTAATTGTTCAATAAATACTTCAACCGAGCTGCGAATAATACTGTTTTGTTTAGATGCTTTTAAACGTGCTTCATGCAGAATTTGACGCAACACCACACCTGCACGATCAATCAGTTCAATCGCGAGTTCATCAATATCTTTAAAATGACGATAAAAACTGTTTGGTGCGATGCCTGCTTCACGTGCAACTTCACGTAAACTTAAAGATGCGATACTTTTTTGTGGGCCAATTAAATTTAATGCTGCCTGAAATAATTCTTGTTTGGTAATGGTAGCTTTACGCCCAACCGTACGCACGACAAGAGGCTCATGAACCGTTTCAGATTCTGGAAAAGTCACATCATGGTTTGTTTTCATGGCAGGCTGAGTCATATTTTCAATAATTTATAAGCTTAGAGGCATTATAGCGGTTGCGCCAGTACTTGTGAAATGATTAGAAACAATACAGGTGTATATACAAATATATATACATGTGTATAATAATTAAAATTTCATCGGGTGGTGCTGAATCATGCAGCTAACTGAAAAAAGAAAATCTCCCTTAACCAGTATTGCAACTGCAGTACTAGACCCTTATGCCGCCAATTTCTGGTTGCAAAAAATTAATCCATTATGGTCGGTGAATCAGTCACTCGGCAAAATTGTAAAAAAAGATACCGCTGCACAAGGTGTAGTGAGCTTTACTTTGCAATTCAATAAAAAATTCCAAATTGGCGCAGCAGGGCAGCATCATCCTGTTTATGTGACAATTCAAGGCGTACGCTATGAGCGAACCTATAGTTTGACTCAGCTTGATGCACAACACGTTTTATTGACGGTAAAAAAAGTTGATCAGGGCAAAGTCAGCACATGGCTGGTTGAGCAAGCCAAAGTTGGTGATACTTTGGAATTTGGTGCGCCTTATGGTGATATGCAACTGCCTGCACAAGCCCAGCCTTTAATTCTATTGGTAGCGGGTAGTGGTATCACACCAATGTATAGTTTGCTACAAGACATGGCGAAATCAGGTCGTCTTGGTAGCACTCCAGTAACTTTAATGTATTGGGTAAAAACCTTTGCAGACGCAGCATTTAAAGCACAGTTTGAAGCATGGGCACAACAATATCCAAACTTTAAATTTCAAGTGTTTTATACTCAAGAGCCGAGTGTGGCGCACAGCCGTTTAAATGCAGAACATTTACAAGACTTGGCACAAATCGAGCAAAGTGCAGTGTTTGCATGTGGCCCATCGGGTTTTACCACGCAAGCTGAACAATTATTTGCACAAGCTGCTTTGCTGAAAACAGAAGCTTTTAGCATGACCCCTGTGTTAAGTGACGATGTTGGTTTGGTACAAGTTACACTGACTCAATCGAAAAAGATTGTCACTATTCCAAAAGGCAAGTCCATTTTAGAAAGTCTGGAACAGCAAAATATTAAACCTAAATACGGCTGTCGTATGGGAATTTGCCATAAATGCGTATGCAACAAGGCTGAAGGTTCAACTAAAAACTTGGTCGATGGTGTTCAAAACAGCGAACCGAATAACCAATTGAAAATCTGCGTCAATTCAGCACAAACCGATTTAATTATTGATTTATAAGCGAGTTCCGATTATGAATATGCCAGTAAAAATAGAATATTTCCGCAATCCTAAAAACCGTGAACTCACTCAATTTGAATTAGATGAGCTTGCACGTGAATTAGACGCCATTAAACAAGAAGTTTTGGATGATATTGGCGAAAAAGATGCTAAATACATCCGCCGTGTTTATTCAACCATTCGTTATAGCTCAATGGCAGGTCGTGCCTTATTGTTCGCAGGATGGTTCCCGCCAGCATGGGTTTTGGGTACAGGCTTGTTAGGCTTTGCCAAAATTATGGAAAACATGGAATTAGGTCATAATGTCATGCATGGTCAGTATGACTGGATGAATGATCCTAAATTCAATGGTGCAAGTTATGAATGGGATACGGTAGGTACTTCAGACAACTGGCGTCAAACCCATAACTTTAAACACCATACTTATACCAATATTAAAGGTATGGATGATGATATTGGCTATGGTTTGGTGCGTTTGTTCCCAGAACAGCGCTGGAGATCAGGCTATTTATTGCAACCTTTATACAGTATTCCTTTCTGCTTACTGTTCCAATGGGGTGTTGCCATTCAGAATTTAGAAATTGGTAAAATTTTGAATGGCCGTAAAAGCAAAGCCCAAGCCAAAAAAGAATGGCAACCTATGCAGAAGAAAATTGGAAAACAATTGTTTAAAGATTATGTGTTCTTTCCATTGATTGCAGGCCCTTCGGCTTTACCAGTGTTTACAGGGAACTTGGTTGCGAATGGTATTCGTAATATTTGGACATTCAGCATTATTTTCTGCGGTCACTTTACGAAGGATGTAGAAGTATTTCCAAAGTCTGTGATGCAAAACGAAAGCCGTGGTCACTGGTATATGCGTCAAATTCGTGGTTCATCGAATCTTACAGGTTCTGAAGCATTCCACATTTTGACAGGACATTTAAGCCATCAAATTGAACACCATTTATATCCAGATATTCCTGCACGTCGCTATCGTAAAATGGCGCCAAAAGTACAAGCTGTGTGTGAAAAGTATGGCTTGAACTACAACAATGCGAGCTTAGTTAAACAGTACGGCAGTGTGCTTAAACGTATTGTGAAATATGCTTTTCCATTTAAGAAATAAGTGACTTACAAATGAGTTGTTTAGTACGAATAGATTAAGTGATTGATCTTGGTTTAAAACTATACTTCTATTTTGAATTAGAGGTGATGCTGTAAAGTGTCACCTTTTTTATTGCTTTAGGTGTTGTAGTCGTTATTTTTATGCAGAATCATCAGCTATTTTATTAAGAGAAAACTCTATTTTTATTTTCTATTCTGGGTATAAAAAAGTAATCACCATAGGCGGCATCCGCTACATGTAACTTAAAAAACCCACAATTCAAATTGTGGTTTTATTATATCATTCATCAAAATCAAGCCAGTTTTTTATAAGTTACAATTTCTGGCAATGAATGATCACTACCCACCATATAAGAATAAGTCGCTAAACTCAGCATGGCATCATCTTCATCACTATTACCATACGCATAAATAGCTGCATAATTTTCTAAATCATATTGTTCTAAAATCCGTATTTTCTTTTGTTCCCGACTACAATCAGGTGTTGAATATTGCCCTGTGAATTGTAGATTTTTAATTTCTGTTTCAGTACAAAGCAAATCGACATTTAACTGCTGACAAATATATTGCAAATAAATATCCACACTGGCAGAAACAATCACCACATCATCACCATTGAATTGATGCTGTTTTAATTGTTGTAACAGTTGTGGGTTAAGGTCATGCATTAAATCTACTGCGTAACGCTGTGCAAGTGCTAATATTTCAGCTGTATTTGCATCTTTAAACATAGCATTAAACAATTTAGGGCGCATGGCATGTGCAGGATAAACTTTTAAATAGTAAGCCTGAATCCAAGGCAAGATTTTAAGTCCTTGCTTAAAAATATGCCGCTTAGATAAAGCATAGAAAATAAACCCTGTAAAACTGTCTTTGCTGCACAGGGTCCCATCAAAATCAAATAGGGCTAGATTTTTATATTTTTGGCTTTTTGCATGCATGTTTTATAACGTCCATTGACTCGCGTAGCAAACCAATTGGTGTTGTAATCTCGACTCAGTTTAGGCCCTGAAATGACCACTTGCGGCATCATGGCATAAAATGGCTCTTTGCCCGTTTGCGCTTTATAGAGTTTCGTGACCGCCAAATAAGTTGCAGTGTCTTCAAATTTCTTTTCTTTTTCTTTTTTTAGGTCTGCACGAATTTGTCGTGGGGTGACTAGAATATTATGTTTGGAAAAAACAGCAATTAATTCGCGTTCTGATTCACTCTTTGCATTACGCACACCACCATCTTTAGTGTAAAGCAGCAAATCACCATCTAAATCTAATTCTGCTTCGGTTAAATCATTCAGCATACTTTGGAATGCTGCATTGCGGCTCGAATACATGCCAGAGTTATAATCAGCAAAGCGGTATAGCGGTTGATCGTAATCGGCAGGGTACATCATTAAACGATGAATCCCGTAATATAATCCGCCATATTGAGTGTATAGATCGCTGCGTAACTCTGCGATGTTGCCGCTTTGACGTTTATGCTCTTTGGCATAGCTAATATGCACTTGCATCGAGCCTAAAGTGGTAATTGGATTAAGTTTTTCGCCAATATTTTGTCCAAACAGTTTGGCAGCACCTGTTAGTGCAGATACGTGATAATGTTTGGCCATATAGTCAAAAATTTCACGATACAATTCATCTAATTCACGTTCGGTTTTCACACGACGCATTTGGCTTAAATAGTTATCTTCAGGGCTAGGATGGTTTTTTAGTACATCCTGAAAATAGCCTGCAACCGTACCGCCAATCGCTTCGCCCAGTTTATCTTTAAATTTCTCATCCAAACGGTCTTGCACTTCTTTAACTGCTTTTTCACCCAGACCATAGACTTGAGGGTCGGCTACAAAGTTGGATTCCTGATCCACGACGGCAATGATGGTACACATATTTTCTTTGGTTTGTGGAATGCCCAATTGCTCTGAAATATCGTAAATATCTTTTGCCCAAGCACTACGCTCGCTGACCCGATTTGGAATGAGTTTGCGGATTTGTTCTGCTTCAAGGGTAGGCTCATTGTCCTTAGACCACCATGCGCTATCTCCACAGGCAGCCAAGCTTAATGATAAAGCAAGCACGCTGAAGGGTTTCATCAAAGAAGTGAATACAGTGTCTTTCATAGATAGGGAAAACTCGTTCCAAATGGATGAGCCCAAAGGGCAGATGCAGTATACTATGCCAATCGTTAAAGTTAAGAATATATATGTATATTGGTCCCTATCAACTGTCAAATAATTTGATCGTTGCCCCGATGGCAGGCGTCACAGATAGACCCTTTCGCTCACTGTGCAAGTACTTTGGTGCAGGGCATGCGGTCAGTGAAATGATGACCTCTGACAAAACTTTGCGCATGAGTAAAAAGAGTTTGTATCGTGCCAACTTTGATGGGGAACTTGCACCAATTTCTGCACAAATTGCAGGTTCAGACCCGCATGATTTGGCCGAAGCCGCACGTTATCAAGTCGCCAATGGTGCACAAATTGTTGATATCAATATGGGATGTCCTGCCAAAAAAGTCTGCAATAAGTTGGCTGGTTCGGCTTTATTGCAAGATGAAGATTTGGTGGCACGCATTTTAGATACTGTGGTTGCCGCGGTGAATGTGCCTGTGACACTGAAAACTCGCTTAGGTTTTTTGAATGGGCAGGAAAATATTTTACGGGTTGCCAAACGCGCAGAACAAGCAGGCATTGCTGCATTGGCATTGCATGGGCGTACCCGTGAAGATATGTATTTAAACCGTGCACGCTATTCACTGATTAAAGAAGTGAAAAGCATGCTCAATATTCCTGTGATTGCCAATGGTGATATTGATAGTCCTGAAAAAGCCAAATATGTCTTGGACTATACAGGCGCAGATGCGATTATGATTGGACGTGCTGCGCAAGGACGTCCGTGGATTTTTCGGGAAATCGCACATTATTTAGCAACAGGTGAGCTGTTAGCAGCACCGAGCATTGCAGAAGTTCAAAAAGTATTACTTGGACATTTAGCTGAGCTGTATGAATTTTATGGTGAATATTCAGGTTGTCGTATTTCACGTAAACATATTGCTTGGTACACCAAAGGTTTACGTTCAAGTAATGAATTCCGTCAAAGTATGTATCAAGTAGAAAGTACTGCAGAACAATATAAAGTGGTGGAAGATTACTTTAATCAGCTACTTGCGCATGGTGAAATCATGAGTGATGTGCAGGTTGAAGCGGTGAACTTATTAGATACAAAATAAAAACCCAACCGTGATACACAGTTGAGTTTTTCGTACGTAAACTTAGCGTGCGTGAATCATTTCCAAAACCAACTGATTAATTAAATCTGCGGCTTCTAATTCACGAATTTGACTGACATTACTCCCTGCCCAAAAAGGTGCATAACCTTGCTCGCCTTGTGTTACGGCGGCTGCATGCAACTGTTTTGCAAGATCATACGTATATGGATAGGTGGGCACGGTTAAACGATTTGGTGTATCTACCTGTGTATGCCAATGATTAATTAAACCACGGGCAGGACGTCCAGAGATGCTGTCGGTAATTTGAGTAATGTTTTGCTGAAATAAAGCTTGTCGATAAGCTGGATTGGCATTGGAACTTTTACATTGCACGAAAGCTGTACCCAGCTGTACCGCAGAAGCGCCCAATTTCAGCATTAACTGTGCTTGCTGACCATTCATAATGCCACCTGCGGCAACCACTGGCAGGGTACAATGTTCACGAATCAGTTGTACTAAATCGCTGGTTTTAATTGCACTATCAAAAGTTTGGTTAAAGATACCCCGATGTCCACCTGCCTCAATGCCTTGGGCGATAATGACATCAATTCCCGCTGCTTCAATGGCTTGAGCTTCGGCTAAGTTGGTTGCTGAAACCATAGTAATGATTCCTGCATCTTTTAAAGCCTGAATTTGATGCGCATGCGGAATCCCGAAGTGAAAACTGACGGCTTGTGGTTTAGTTTCTAGTACAAGATCTAAATATCCATCATGGTCTTTAAAACTTGGATAAATACAATTTAGTTGACTCGGTGCAGTTGCGCCATAGCGTTCAAAGATTGGCTGAAAATGTGCAATCCACGCTTGTGCAGCGACTTCATCTAGTGGACTTGATTCATGGCAAAAGAAATTGACCTGAAATGGAAAATCAGTCAGTTCTTGAGTGCGTAAAATTTGCTCACGTGCAGCATCTACCGTGTTTGCACCTAAACCGAGTGAGCCAAAACCACCTTGATTAGAAACCTCGGCTGCAAGTTCGGGAGTAGAAACGCCAGCCATTGGAGCAAGAAAAATAGGATGCTTTATATTCAGTTGTTCTGATAAGGTCATATTATTTACTCCATGTTTTTATCTACTTTGCCCAACTCTAGATAGATTGGCAAATCATATCCGTCATTTCCTTATGAAATATTAAGATGAGCGATATCATTAAATTTGCAGATGCTTTCAGGCATAATAAGCCTGATGTATGAATTGATGAGTAAATTAATGAAGCCTTTCGTTTATGGTGGTTTGCTTGTGGTGTGTGGATTAAGTGCGTGTAGCAATCCACAGCAAACTCAAGTAAAAATTGATCCAAAGCAATATCAGGTTCAGGATGCGACTGCATTACAACAGCGTATAGATGCTTTAAATGTCAAATTGGCGCAAGACTTCAAACAATTTAAACAAGTCGAAAATATCGCATTTGCGCATCAATTCCCTTTAGATGTAAATAACTTACAAACTTTGAATCAGCATTTGGTCGCCAGTACTGCTTTAAAGCCGACTAAAATTGCTTATTGCGATATGATGAATGGTTATTTTGCTGAGTTATATCGCTTAGGACATAACAATCTAGATTTTCTTAAAGATGTAAAATTACCGCGTGCAGAGCAGGAAAATTTTGCCAATGCAGAATCTTATTATGATTTTATTTTGAATCGTTACACCAGTTACCGCCAAGTACAACAGACCATGGGCTATGGTTGTAATTTAAAAGCGGCGTTATAGTTGCGGCAGGATTTAGGTTTACTAGGGTCTGTTGATATTTCATAAATGGCTTGCGCTGTAGGCTAAAACTGAGCAGATTAGGCATGAAACGCAGGGAATAACGGGTTTATTTTCAAGTTTTATAACGCAATCTGTGAAAGTTTTAGCCACATGAGCAAAAACAAAGCACTGCTTTGTTTGCTGCGCAAGGGTACAAGCATATTTTTTGCTGCTATTACGTTATGTGCCAGTCATTTAGAATGAGTAAATTTCCTGTCCCATGCCTTATATCAGCTAAAAAACCTTGCGAGATATATCTCTCATGTCGCAAACATAGACGAATTGTCAACAGACCCTAATTAAATCGTGCTGAATAAAAAACTCCTGAGAACTTGCTCAGGAGTTTTTGTTTTAT
Organism: Acinetobacter sp. YH12120; assembly: GCF_013418795.1. Taxonomy (NCBI): domain Bacteria; kingdom Pseudomonadati; phylum Pseudomonadota; class Gammaproteobacteria; order Moraxellales; family Moraxellaceae; genus Acinetobacter; species Acinetobacter sp. YH12120. The sequence goes on from NZ_VPBI01000020.1 coordinate 26,635, forward strand.
ACAATCAAATTATTGTTGTGCTTTTTCTTTCACATTTGCAGCACCTTGTTCAACCGCACCTGCAGTCGCAGCAGTTGCATCTTTAGCAGCTTGTACAGTCGCATCAGCTGCGTTTTCTGTTGCTGTTGCAACATTGTGTGCAGCATTTTCAGTTGCTTGCGCTGCGTTATCTACCGCAGTTGCTGTAGCAGTAGCAGCTTCATGTGTTGCATCTTTGGCATCATGTGCAGCTTGAGCCGCAGCGTTTTCTAAGTGTTCACCCGTAGTTGCCCCTGTTTCTGGTGCTTTTTCTTTTGCACAACCTACAAGTGCTACAGTGGCAGCAAGACCTAAAGCAATAAGAAGTTTATTCATTATCATGTTTCCTTTTTTTACATCCACTTAAGATGGGATAATGCGAATATAACCAAAAAACAATCAATTTGAAGCTTAAAATTGTTCAAATAATGTAATGGGTTTAGATATTTTTTTGTTGTGTAGATTAGAACGATAAATTAGAGAAAAATATGCCGATGCGATTCATTTTTTCTGATAAGGTGAAATCTTAAGAATGGTTACAGTTTTTATTGTACAGTAATGCCATTCTGTAAGATTGGGATTGTAAAATGCTTAAAAAAGGGATTTATCAACATTATAAAGGGCAATTGTATCAAGTGCTGCATGTGGCTACACACAGTGAAACCCAAGAGAAATTGGTGGTTTATCAATGCTTATATGGCGATTATTCTATTTGGGCCAGACCGCTTGATATGTTCACGGAGAGTATTACTTTGGATGATGACCGTGAACAGGAACGCTTTAAATTGATTCAAGAAGTGTATTAATATTTGAAGTTATTTACCTATTTAAAACGATCCAATCTATTTTTAGATTGGATCGTTATGTGGATGCTCAAAGTTTAATAAAATCAATTATTGAATGGAAATACGGTTAAAGCTTAAATCGTATGCTAAATATTTACTCACAAAAGCTGCTTTATCACTGCGTCTTAATAAGTTGTCATAAATAAATTGTGGTACAGGATGGAATAAATCCCCAGAGCCATTTTCGTAAAATATTTTTAAATAACGTGAAGATGCACTGTATGTCCAGGATGTCACGGCAAGTGTTTTACCCATAAGCAACTCCTTTATTTTTTATATTATTTTTCACAGAATAAATCTGCTTATTTTGAACATAAGTGAAGTGCTTGCTAAAAAGTATTACAGAATTGTAACTTTTGAATATAAGTTTTTTGCGCAACCTAAACGTGCCAAAAACGACAAAACTATTATGAAGCGAAATAAAACACCACATTTAGGATGTGGTGTTTATGCTTTGCACATGAATAGTCATTCATTTAAATAAAATGATTGAAAGACTAGATTTTATAGATGACGACATTGATCTTCTTTGTCACCAGAAACACGGTTTGTGCCGCCAGTCGGTTTTACGCGGTTATCTTCACATTCTAAATTGCCATTCACGCGGTTATTTTTTACAACGATTGAGCCTGAATTATCTTTAAGTTGAATATTGCCATTTACACGGTTTGACGTGAGTTGGATGTTACGCCCATCTTCGAGTTGGATATTGCCATCAATGCGGTTGGCATGTGCATTAACCTGACTAAAGTTTCCTTTAGATTCTAAATTGCCATCAATCGTACTATTTTTAATTGCCGTATGTGAGTTGGAATGCAACATTAGGTTGCCCTTAATAGTCACATGATCAAGAACACATTGTTTATGCACTTTGACATTATCATCAATAGTTCGATTTTTAATGCTGCCATTACAGTTGAAATCAGCTAAAGCTGGCACTGAAAATGCTATTAATGTTGAAAGTAAAAATAATTTTTTCATAGAACAGCCCTCAAAAATAAATCTCACAACTGTTACCGGTACAGATTCGATTGTAGTGTTGTAATGTTTTTACATTTTCTATTCTAGAGATGAAATATGAATAAATAAGGTAGAAAAGGGTGATGTTCTGATTAAAAAAAACCACGCAAAATATGCGTGGTTTTTTTGAGTGGTTTAATCTAAAACTTAGATTTTACCTACTAGGTCGATAGATGGGGCTAAAGTTGCATCACCTTCTTTCCATTTAGCTGGGCATACTTCACCTGGGTGAGCGTGAACGTATTGAGCTGCTTTAACTTTACGAAGAAGTTCTTGAGCATCACGGCCAATACCGCCAGCATTGATTTCGATGATTTGGATTTTACCTTCTGGATCAATTACGAAAGTACCACGGTCAGCAAGACCAGCAGATTCGATTAATACTTCGAAGTTTTTAGAAAGCGTCCAAGTTGGGTCGCCAACCATTACGTATTGGATTTTTTTGATTTCTTCTGAAGAATCGTGCCAAGCTTTGTGCGTGAAGTGAGTGTCAGTAGAAACTGCATAGATTTCAACGCCTAATTTTTGGAATTCTGCGTAGTTGTCTGCAAGGTCACCAAGCTCAGTTGGGCAAACGAAAGTGAAGTCAGCAGGGTAGAAGAATACTACAGACCATTTGCCTTTAAGATCAGCTTCAGTTACTTCAATGAATTGACCGTTGTGGTATGCATTTGCTTTAAATGGTTTAACTTCAGTATTAATTAAGCTCATCATTGTCTCCATGATTAAGGTTTGTATTTCGTTGGCAATAGAGTATCTAATTTTGTTTTATTGCTGAAATGGTATTTTTACATTACTAGCATCGGAAAAACAAATGAGTATGTAAAAAGCGTACACTTTCATCACAGTATTATTGAGTCTTTATTAGGCCTCAAAATGATGATGATTGCATGACAACCTATTTTTCAGGTTCAAATACAACCCATTTCAAGCAATTGGTGAACATACATCTATATGGGGATGCTATTTTGAAATTCAAGGGGGGATTTAAAACTTTTTAAATACGCATTCTAAATCACTGTTCTTTCGCTTAAAGGCATTACAGCGTAAAATACGCGTTTGTGTTTTGGTTAGGAAGCGTATTCTGTGCAGAGTCATTTAAATGTAGACCACCTCGTTTTGGCGCGTGATCGTCATCGTTTAAATCGACTACGAAAAGGCAAAGATGCCAATCCAAAGCAATATCAGGAATTATTTGAAAAATCTAATTTAAAAGTGTTGGAGCGTGCACAGCGCATTCCCAACATTAAGTTGAATCAAGATTTACCTGTGACTCAATCTGCCGAACAGTTGATTACTGCAATTCAGCAACATCAGGTCATTATTGTGGCGGGTGAAACAGGTTCAGGGAAAACTACACAGTTACCACAAATTGCAATGTTGGCAGGTCGTGGTTTAACGGGGTTAATTGGTCATACTCAGCCACGACGTCTTGCTGCGCGTAGTGTATCGCAGCGTATTGCCGAAGAAGTTGGCGAAAAGTTAGGTGAGTCCATCAGCTTTAAAGTTCGTTTTAATGAACAGGGTTCGCAAGATTCAATTGTCCGTTTAATGACCGATGGTATTTTGTTAGCAGAGCTTGCCAATGATCGTTATTTAAATAAATACGACACCATTATTATAGATGAAGCGCATGAGCGTTCTTTAAATATTGACTTCATTATGGGCTATTTAAAGCAACTTTTGCCACGTCGCCCTGATTTAAAAGTCATCATCACTTCTGCAACTTTAGATGTGCAGCGTTTTAGTAACTATTTTAACGGCGCACCTATTTTTGAGGTCGAAGGTCGAAGCTATCCTGTCGAAGTACGTTATCGTCCAATTTCTGAATTAAGCATTGGTGGTAGTGATGATGATGAGTTTGATGACTTTGAAGAAAACTTGCCACGCGCAGTGGTGCAAGCGGTAGAAGAATGCTTTGCCGATGCACAGGAAAAAGGTCATCCTGAACATGCCGATATTCTAATTTTTGCCAGTACTGAACAGGAAATTCGGGAGCTGCAAGAAACCTTGCATAAGCATGGACCGCGTCATACTGAAATTTTACCGTTGTATGCGCGTTTGGCTTTGGCGGAACAACAAAAAATCTTTAATCCTTCAGGTGGTGGTCGTCGCATTATTATTGCCACCAACGTCGCTGAAACCGCACTCACTGTACCCAATATCCGCTATGTGATTGATAGCGGTTTTGCACGTATTTCACGTTATAACTATCGCTCACGGGTGCAGCGTTTACCGATTGAAGCAGTATCTCAGGCAGCAGCGAATCAGCGTAAAGGACGTTGTGGTCGTATTGCGCCAGGCGTTTGTATTCGCCTGTATTCAGAAGAAGATTTTTTAAGTCGCCTAGAGTTTACTGAACCTGAAATTAAACGCACCAACTTGGCATCGGTCATTTTACAAATGCAAAGTTTGGGCTTGGGTACGCTCGAAGATTTTGATTTTATTGAGCCGCCAGATCATCGTTTAGTCAATGATGGTCGTAAGCTGTTGATTGAACTGGGTGCGATGATTGAGAAGGGTAAAGCCCCTCTTTTAGACGGAATGAGCAGCTCTGCGACGCAAAAGGGAGACAATCATCCGAATAATTCCACTAAATCCACCGCTAATAAAGGCGAGCTTCAAGGCAGCAGCTTAACCAAAATTGGTCAGCAAATGGCAAAAATGCCGATTGATCCACGATTGGCACGTATGATTTTAGGCGGTGCACATTTTGGGGTGTTAAATGAAGTCCTGATTATTGTAGCGGCATTGGCGGTACAAGACCCGCGTGAACGTCCTGCAGACAAACAAATGCAAGCCGATCAAAAACATGCACTGTTCCGTGAAGCAGATTCTGACTTTTTATTCTATTTAAAACTGTGGGAAACTTTACACGAAAACCGTGATGGCATGAGTGAAAACAAACGTCGTACTTTTGCCCGTCAGCATTTTTTAAGTTGGTTGCGTTTACGTGAATGGAAGAAAACTCATGAACAATTGGTGGATTTGGCGCGTGGCTTAAAACTGTCGTTTAATGAGAAAAAAGCCAGTTATGAAAATCTGCATCGGGCGTTATTAACAGGGTTGCTTTCTTTTATTGCCAATAAAACCGATGAGCGCAATGTGTTTATGGCAGTACGCCAACAAAAAGCACGAATTTTCCCTGCATCGACTTTGCATAAAACCAATACACCGTGGGTCATGGCATTTGAGATGGTAGAAACTTCGCAAGTGTATCTACGCACCTTGGCAAAAATTGAACCTGAATGGATTTTATTGGCTGCACGTGATTTGCTGAAGCATCACTATTTTGAACCACATTGGTCTAAAAAAGCAGGCGTGGTGAATGCCTATGATCAGATTTCGCTGTTTGGTCTAATTATCGAGCCGAAACGTCCTGTCAATTACGAAAAGGTCGATCAGGAAGCCGCCCATGAAATATTCTTACGTGATGCTTTAACCACAGGCAACTTGGGCATTACCCCACCATTTTTAAAACACAACCTGCTTAAACTGGAAGAAGTGGAACGGGTTGAAGATAAATTACGTCGTCGTGATTTAGTGGTTGATGAAGAAACTATTTATCAATTTTATGCCGCCAAAGTACCTGCAGAAGTTGCAAGCCGTCGTTCCTTTGAAGATTGGCGTGCCACAGTAGAGCCGCAAAATCCACGTTATTTATTTGTGGAAGATGATGCACTTTGGCTGAATGATCGTCCGACCACGCAGCAATTTCCTGACTATTTGCGTAATGGTGAGCTGCGCTTGGCGGCCAGTTACCGTTTTGACCCCAGCCATGATGAAGATGGCGCAACCGTTAAAATTCCAGTGCAAGCGTTGGCACAGGTCGATGAAAATATCTGGTCGTGGGGTGTTCTGGGTTGGCGTGAAAATTTAATTGAAGCCTTGCTCAAGACTTTGCCTAAAGATAAGCGTCGTCATTTGGTGCCTATTCCAGACACAGCTCGAAAGTTGCTACAACGTGTTGATGCGGTAAATTTACGCGAGCACATTTTTAGCTTTTTGGCATTCCAGTTACGCGCAGAGCACATCACCGAAAAAGACTTTAGCTTTGAGCGGGTAGATGCGTATTTATTGCCGTTCATTAAAGTGCTAGATGAAAAAGGGCGGGTGATTGAGCAAGGTCGTGATTTATCTGAATTAAAAGCGCGTTGCCATACCGAAACGCATAGTCCTGTAAAGCAGGTGCACGGAGAATTTCAAACTTTTCCTGAACGATTTGTATTTGAAGCTTCGCAAAAAGTTACGGGCGTAGTGGTTAAGCAATATCAGGCGTTGGTACCAAGCAAAACATTTGCAGAGCTTTTACCAAAAGATGAATCGGGTGTGGTGATTCAAACCTTTAATGATCAGAGTGAGGCGATTCGTCAGCACCGTGAAGGCGTGATTCGTTTGCTATATGTGCAATTGGGTGATTTATCACGCCAATTGAAAAAACAAATTGATAAACCCTTGGCTTTGGCGTATTCGCCTTTGGGTGATAAAGCTCAACTTGAGCAAATGTTGATCTATGCAACATTGCAAAGCATTATTGGTGACTTACCAGTCAACTTGGAAGAGTTTCAAAAGTTGCAGCTTGAGGTAAAAAAGACTTTCCTCAGTCATGGTCAAACCACGCTGCGTATCTTTAATGAAATTTATATTGCATGGCAAGACATCCGCCGTCAGCTTCTTATGCTTGATGAAGCAGTTTTTGCTAAAAATATGGATGATATAGAAGATCAGCTGGACTTAATGCATCTGGCAGACTTTGTGTATAGCAAGCCTGTAGAGGTGTGGAGCGAATATCCGCGCTATTTGAAAGCGTTGTTATTACGTTTAGACCGCTTACCCAATAACTTGCAAAGAGACGATGCTGCCATCGCCCAAATTGACCCTTGGATGGACAAATTGTTTAAACACAAACAAGATGCCCGACTCAAGGAATTGTACTTTATGGTGGAAGAATTACGCATATCGCTGTTCTCTCAACCCATGAAAACCAAAATGCCAATTTCTGCAACTCGGCTGCAAAAAGTATGGGAAAAGCTCGGAATCAGTTAAGATATTAGTAATTTCTAGAAGGAGTTTTACATGGGCATTCGCATTATAGGTACTGGTCTTTATCACCCAGAAGATGTTATTACCAATGAAGAGTTGGTCGAAAGTTTAAATGCTTATGTGGAACAGTATAATCAGCTCAATGCTGACAAAATTGCAGCAGGTGAGCTTGAAGAACGTCGTGGCTCAAGTGCTGACTTTATCGAAAAAGCCTCTGGGGTAAAACGCCGTTACGTGTCAGAAAAAACAGGTATTCTGGACATTAACCGTTTACGTCCAAATTTGCGTGAACGCGGGGATGATGAAATTTCGCTACAAGCAGAATGGGGTGTAATTGCTGCAAAACAAGCCATGCAAAATGCAGGCGTGACCGCAGAAGATATTGATGTGGTGATTTTGTCTTGCTCAAACTTGCAGCGTGCTTATCCTGCGGTGGCGATTGAAATTCAAACTGCGCTTGGTATTCAAGGTTATGCCTATGACATGAACGTGGCATGTTCTGCTGCGACTTTCGGCATTAAGCAAGCGCATGATGCGATTAAAGCAGGTGCGCGCCGCGTACTGTTGGTGAATGTCGAAATTACCTCAGGTCATAACGATTTCCGTTCACGTGACTGCCACTTTATTTTTGGTGATGTAGCAACCGCTTCAATTTTGGAAGACACTGAAACCAAAGCAGGTTTCGAAATTTTGGACATGAACCTGTTTACTCAGTTCTCGAATAATATCCGTAATAATTTCGGTTTTTTAAACTTAAGTGAAAATGCAGATATTGACGATAAACGCTTCCATCAAGATGGTCGTAAAGTCTTTAAAGAAGTTTGCCCCTTAGTTGCCAAAATGATTACTGCGCAATTAGAAAAGAATCAGATTGCGCCAACCGAGGTGAAGCGTTTCTGGTTGCACCAAGCCAATGCCAGCATGAACGAACTCATTTTGAAATTGGTGGTTGGTAAAGAAGCAGCACAACCAGGTTTAGTACCTATTATTTTAGATGAGTTTGCCAATACTTCTTCGGCAGGGGTAATTATCGCTTTACACCGTACTGCACACGAAGTCGAAAACGGTGAATATGGTGTCTTGTGTTCATTTGGCGCAGGCTATTCAGTTGGCGCGATTTTGGTACAAAAACGTGATGCTGCATAAGCTTTGCCAAACCGTATAAGATCAGCAAACGCCTAAGTACAGGTATTAAAAAGTTCCTTCTCCTTCGGGAGAAGGCTTGGATCATCCGCGATATTCTCTTTACACAGACACATACAGAATAAAAACATCGAAAAACTTTATGAAAAATAATGCTTAGGTTAAGATGGAGCATCTTTTAATAGACCTATTTTGAAAACCTATGCAACCATTTGTTCTATATAACTCAGAGCAACGAAAAAAAGTTGAATTTGTTCCGCGTAAAGAAGGACATATCGACATGTATGTCTGTGGCATGACGGTTTATGATTACTGTCATATCGGGCATGCGCGGGTTATGGTTGCATTTGACTACATCATTCGCTTTTTGCGCAGTCAAGGTTGGAATGTGAAATATGTCCGCAACATTACCGACATTGACGACAAAATTATTAAACGTGCCAATGAAAATGGCGAGAGCATTCAAGCTTTAACAAATCGTTTTATTCAAGCCATGAATGAAGATGCGGCAAACTTAGGCTGTGTTGAACCTGATGCTGCACCACGTGCCACTGAATATATTGATCAAATGCAAAATATGATTGGTAATTTGGTCAATAAAGGCACAGCTTATCCAGCAAGTAATGGCGATGTTTATTTTCAGGTTGAAAAATTTGACAAATATGGCCGTCTTTCAGGTCGCAAGCTAGAAGACATGCAGGCGGGCGCGTCTGAGCGTGTTGATGTTGAAGTCGACAAAAAGCATCCATTTGACTTTGTTTTGTGGAAACATGCCAAAGAAAATGAACCATCTTGGGCTTCGCCGTGGGGCAATGGACGTCCGGGTTGGCACATTGAATGTTCTGCGATGTCGACTTGCTGCTTAGGTAATCATTTTGATATTCATGGTGGTGGTTCAGACTTAATGTTCCCACACCATGAAAATGAAATTGCCCAGTCTGAAGCATCAACAGGTGAGCAGTATGTAAATTACTGGATGCACGTTGGCTTTATTAATGTCGATGGCGAAAAAATGTCGAAGTCATTGGGTAACTTCTTCACCATTCGTGATGTGATGGAAAAATTCCATCCTGAAGTGATCCGCTACTTTATTGTGTCATCGCATTATCGTAGCCCTGTAAACTTCTCCGATGTAGCACTCAAAGAAGCCAAAACCGCATTATCACGTTTCTATCACTCATTTAAAGCTTATCAACAAGCGTACGGTACGCAAACAGTTGAGCAGTTAGATGAGGCTTTGGTGGAACGTTTTAATGCCGCAATGCGAGACGACTTTAATACAGCCGAAGCAATTGCAGTTCTGTTTGAAGTCAATAAAGAGCTGAACCGTTCAGTAAAAGAGCAGCAGACAGATCAGGCGGCGGTGTACTATTCGACTTTGCGTCATTTGACCAATATTTTAGGTTTGGTGCAGCATGATGTTGACGAATTCCTGAAGTCTGATATTGGTCAGGACGCTTTAGGTTTATCTGAACAAGCCATTGCAGACTTCATTCAGCAACGTCAGGATGCCAAAAAAGCCAAAGATTTCGCCCGTGCTGATGAAATTCGTCAGTCTTTGCTCGATCAAGGTGTGGTCTTGGAAGATACCCGTCAAGGTACAGTATGGCGTCGTGCTGATTAATTGAGCACTTGGGAGCATAGAGAGTTGACAGTTGTATGAAATTCTTTATAATTCACTTCCATATTGCGGGAATAGCTCAGTTGGTAGAGCACAACCTTGCCAAGGTTGGGGTCGCGAGTTCGAGTCTCGTTTCCCGCTCCAAAATTTTAAAAAACGCTTATCGAAAGATAAGCGTTTTTTTATGGCTGTTTGTTACAGCTTGCTTGCAGTCAGCTTTATAGATGGGTTTGATCCATAATTTTTAGAGCATTTTCGTTGAAATATGCTTCTGAGCTAGTTCTATCTTTAGCTTTATCTGCAACTTTGAATCAATAAAATAAATAGCCTAAGCTCAAATATGATTGTTTTTCATTTGAAACTCGAGTCAAAAAGCGAGTTAATTAAAACAGCATACAAAAATGCGTTAAAACAAAAAACACACGCAGAATCAAAGTGTAGAATTGCATAGATATGCTAAAATTGCGAAAATTAAATGTGCTTCAATAAATCACTTTTATTGAGGTGTAGAAAATACTCAATTTAAGTTGAACGTTGAATGCCAAACATGTTAAATACCATTGATTTCCAATCTGTAGCCTTAGACACTTTAAGAATAGAAGAACAAGCATTACAAGTCTTGGCGACGCAAATTGATCAGCGTTTTAGCCGTGCCTGCGAAATCATGTTGCATTGCAAAGGGCGTGTTGTGGTCACAGGTATGGGAAAATCAGGTCATATTGGTCGTAAAATGGCTGCGACGTTTGCCTCTACAGGCACGCCGTCTTTCTTTATGCACCCGGGTGAAGCAGGGCATGGTGATTTGGGAATGTTGGTACGGGGTGATGTTTTAATTGCCATTTCCAACTCCGGCAAAAGTGATGAAATTATGATGTTGATGCCACTCATCAAACATCTGGAAGTTCCTCTAATCACAATTAGCGGTGATGATCGCGGGCCGATGCCACAAAATGCTGATGTCGCTTTAACATTAGGCAATATTCAGGAAGCTTGTCCACTTGGTTTAGCACCAACCTCAAGTACGACTGCAACCTTGGCATTAGGTGATGCATTGGCTGTAGCGTTACTTGATGCACGTGGTTTTACTGCCGATGATTTTGCTCGTTCACATCCTGCAGGCGCTTTGGGTAAGCGCCTGTTATTGCATGTGAAACATTTGATGCATACCGGTACAGAATTACCTAAAGTTGCACCAGATACACCAATGAACAAAGTGTTATACGAAATTTCAAACAAACGTCTAGGTTTAACCACAATTGTCGATGAAAATGACGTCTTGTTAGGCATTTTCACCGATGGTGATTTACGACGTTTAATTGATAAACAACAGGGCTTTGATGTGAATTTACAAGTTGGGCAAGTGATGACTCAACATCCTGCAACGATTTCACAAGAAGCACGTGCAGTTGAAGCTTTAGAACAATTACGTGACCGTAAAATCAATCAGTTTGTGGTGGTGGATGATGCCAATAAAGTCATTGGTGTGATCAGTATGCATGACTTGATTCAAGCAGGGGTAAACTAAACAATGGCATCTTATATTTTATTAGAGCAAGCGCGTCATATTGAAGCTTTGGTTTTAGATGTCGATGGAATTCTAAGTGATGGTTTTGTCACCTTAACCAACAGCGGTGATGAAATTAAATCATTCGATATTCGTGATGGTTTAGGTATGAAACTGGTGCAACAAGCAGGTGTTAAAGTCATTATCATCACGGGTCGTAAAAGTAATATTGTCGAAAAACGCATGTCCGATTTAGGTGTAGATTTGGTCTACCAAGGACGTGAAGATAAAGGCACTGCATTGCAGGAAGCCTGTGCCAAGTTAGGTTTATCACCTGCAGATTGTCTCTATATGGGCGATGACTGGCCTGATCTTTCAGCGTTTTCGATTGCAGGGATGAAAGTCACAGTGCCAAATGGACATATTGAAGTGCGTCGTCGTGCCGATTTAGTCACACAGGCCATGGGTGGGCGCGGTGCGGTACGTGAAATCTGCGATATGATTTTAACCGCCAAAGGTGTGTACCAAAGCTTACTTGAAAAATATCTCAGCATCCCTCATTAATTAAGTCATACATTCAAAGGTTTGAGTTACAGCCCCACTTATGGATACTAAAGTTTTATACGTTACTGCGATTGCAATTGCAGCTGTAAGTGGTGGTTATTACTATTACAGCGGTAAAGGCAAAAAACTGGAAACTGACGCTGCTCGCTCTATGACTTATAGTGCAGAGCAAATTCATCTGACCCAAACAGATGAGCAGGGCAATTTATATGTGCGTGCGCAAATTGACCGTTTAGAGCAAGACATGCAGCAAAAAACCTCTAAGCTGGAAAATTTGAATGCCTCTATGTATAAAGCGGGCGCGGTGGATGCCACTTTTTTTGCTAAACAGGCACAAGGTTTTAATGACAATGAAAAGGTTGTGTTGTCAGATCAAGTGCTAGCAACCAAGTTACTCGCTCAAGGCAAACTGACGCTTGAAACAGTCGAGTTGAATGTGTTTCCTAAAACACGTGAAATCAGTACCGAAAAACAAGTGACTGTACAATCTCCACAGGCTGATTTTATCAGTCAGGGCTTAAAAGCCAATTTAAATGACGGGCAATACGAATTTTTTAATATTCGAGGAAAGTATGAACCATAAATCTAAGCTTACAGCTCCTAAAGCGTTGATAAAACAAGCAGCACTTGTGGGCTTGGCGGTGCTTTCATCGGCAGGTGCATGGGCAATTCCGTCAGACCGCAGTCAGCCTATTACTTTATTGGCAGACCGTGCGACCTTTAGTGAACGTACTGGCGTCACCACTTATACAGGCAATGTGGTGATTGAACAGGGCACCATGAAACTGCAGGCAGATTCGATTGTTGCTAATCTGAACAGCAAAAAAGAAATTAGTGTCATTACGGCAACGGGCAGACCTGCGCAATTCCAGCAAAAGACTGATCCAGCCAAAGGGCTTGCCAAAGGTCAGGCGCAAAAGATTGTTTACAATGCTGAAACAGGCATTATCACCTTAACGGGTGGCGCACTTTTAGAGCAAGATGGAGCCAGTATTCGTGGTAATACCTTGCGTTATAGTATGAACAAAGGCGATGTTGAAGCGATTGGTACACCGAACAAAACTGGTTCTGAAGCGGGTCGTGTAAAAATTGTGATTCCACCATCAAGTTCAAAATCATTCCCGGGAGCGCGTGATTAATGGATCAAACGAGCGCAGCACAGGACAGCGTCCAGCACGGTCAGCAGACTTTGTGTATTAAGCATTTAGCCAAAAACTATAATAAGCGCTGGGTGGTTAAAGACGTTTCATTTGAAATGAAAAGTGGTGAAATTGTCGGGTTACTTGGGCCGAACGGTGCGGGTAAAACCACCAGTTTCTACATGGTTGTGGGTTTGGTGCGTATGGATAAAGGCGAAATCCATTTAGATCAACTGGATTTATCTGACCTTGCCATGCATGAACGTGCGCGTAAGGGGATTGGTTATTTACCGCAAGAAGCCTCTATTTTCAGAAAGCTGACCATCGCTGAAAATATTATGGCTATTTTAGAAACCCGCAAAGATTTAAATAAACAGCAACGTCAGCAGCGTTTATCAGAATTGCTGGCAGATTTTAAAATCACGCATATTAAAGATTCATTAGGGATGAGTGTGTCGGGTGGCGAACGCCGTCGTGCAGAAATTGCCCGTGCTTTGGCAGCAGACCCTAAATTTATGTTGTTAGATGAGCCTTTTGCAGGGGTCGATCCTATTTCTGTCGGTGATATTAAAGATATCATTCGTACCTTAAAAGATCGTGACATTGGCGTATTAATTACCGACCATAACGTCCGTGATACTTTAGCCATTTGTGAACGTGCTTATATTGTTAGCGAAGGTTCAGTCATTGCAGAGGGTACACCGCAAGAAATTCTGGAAAATGAAATTGTGCGTGAAGTTTATTTGGGTGAAGACTTTTTTGTTTAAAGCTTGAATGTTCTAACCGTTATTGGTTTTCGTATGCTTACTGCATAAGTTGTAGAACAGAAAGTCGTGTAAACATTATTTAACCTTCTATACCTTTGAGGATAGAAGGTTTTTTCATGGTGGTTATCAGTCCAAATAAGCTATAACTCTAAATACGTTAGAGCGCTAAACACGTTATAATTATCAAGTTTTTATTTAACTGGTTGATTGATCTGGAGTGTTATGCCATTTACCATTGCTGCGCCCATCACTTTTGAAGAAGAAATTAAAAAAAGTCGATTTCAGGCAATTGCTGTGCCTGTAGATAATGAGCAAGCGGTAAAAACTTTTTTGGAACAGCAGCGTGATCCATCTACCACACATCAATGTTGGGCATGGAAAATCGGGCATCAATTACGTTTTAATGATGATGGCGAACCTTCAGGTACGGCAGGACGTCCTATTTTAGCCACGATTGAAGGCAATGAGTTGACTAATGTTTTGGTGTTGGTGAATCGTTGGTACGGCGGCATTAAATTGGGCACAGGCGGCTTGGTACGTGCCTATGGGGGATGTGCAGGGCAATGTTTGGCTCTAGCAGAAAAAATAGAACTGATTGAAAAAAAGACCGTGCAATTTTCCTGTCATTTTAATGAGTGGGCAATTTTACAATACGAGCTAAATAGTCAGCAGATTGAGTACAGCGAAGACTACACCGCCGAAGGCGTGTTGGTAAAGGCATTCATGCAAGTCGATCAAATAGACCCTTTAAAACTAAAATTACAAGATATTAGCCGTGGGCGTGAACAACTCAAAATCCTTGAGGATGATCAAGATGACTGAAGCAAATTCACCTGATCCATTATCGAAGTACCGTGAGCAGCATAAACACCGTTTAAACTACATGCCGTGGTTATATTGGTCATTAAAACCTAAACATCGTGCTTGGGCAGAAGCTTGGCAGCAGGAATATCAAGCTTATTTAATGGCAATGGAAACGGTAGAGATTGGCAAAAACTGTTTTATTTCACCATTGGCACATATTTTTGCAGAACCAGGACGTAAAATCAGTATTGGCGATAATACCTTTATTGCAGCCGATTGTACTTTGCATGGCCCTTTAGAAATTGGCAATGAAGTCGCGATTAATCACCACTGTATTTTAGATGGTGGCAGAGTTGGAATTAAGCTTCATGATCAGGTGCGTATCGCAGCATATTGTCATTTATATGCATTTGATCATGGCATGGCTTTGGATCAGCCCATTTATCAGCAAGCGGTGCGTTCACAGGGCATTGAAGTTGGTAAGGATGTTTGGTTAGGTGCGCATGTTGGTGTTAAAGATGGGGTGAAGATTGCGGCACATGCAGTCGTTGGTATGAATAGCATGGTCACCAAAGATGTTCAGGAGCGGGAAATTGTGGTAGGAAACCCTGCCAAATTGATTCGTTATCGTGAGTAAATACGATGCAGCAAGGCTAAATCTTTAAACTTCATTACATTTTTTCATGTCCCTGCAACACGAGTTGTGTTAAGTTAAAAATAACAACTAAAAAATAGCCTGCAAAAGGCAGTAAGAGAGGCAATAATGAAACGTGTAATTGCTTGTATTGATTCTTCGCCTTGTATTAATGCGCTTGCTGAAGCTGCTGCGTGGATTGCAACACAAACTCAACGTGAATTGGTGTTATTACAAGTTTTGGATTATTACCCCGCCAGTTATCATTTGGGGGAAATTAGTGGCGTGATTGGTTTTGAAAGTAATGCGATGTTACTCAAAGAATTAGCTGAGTTGGAACAAAAACAAAGTGAATTAGCACTCGACTATAGCAACAATTTATTGCAGCACATTTCCAATATGATTCAGGAAAAATATGAAATTGTACCTACTCAAATTCAAGAAAAAGGCGATTTTCTAGAACAAAGCTTCAGTGTGTTGAATGAAGACGATATTGTGGTGATTGGACGCGTGGGCGAAAAATCTGCTGAACGCAATAAGGCTTTAGGGAGTAATGTCGAAAACTTTATTCGTGGTGCAAATTGTACCGTGATGACTGTGGGAGAGCATTTTAAAGCACCAACCCGCTTTATTTTTGCTTATGAATATTCCCCAACTTGCATCAAAATGATGAAGCGAATTGCACAAAGTGATTTGCTTAAATTACTGCAATGTCATTTGCTTTATGTGGGCGATCATCCTGAAGTTTTAAATGAACCTGCAGATTTTTTAACAGCAGCGGGTTTAGATGTGGTGGTTGAATATCGTTATGGTGATGTAGCTGAAAATATTTTAGATTATCAACGTGAACATGGTATCCAGTTGATTGTACTAGGGGCATTTAGCCACAGTAAAATTCATCAATTTTTCTTGGGAAGCATTACCACCAATATTTTCCGTAACTCAACTGTTCCTTTGTTGGTGGCAAAGTAAAAATCGTAAATGATTCAAAAAAGATCATTTCAAAAGATTGTTTAGTTGAACTGATGTAAATGCTTGCTGACTGTCCATGGTTATCCGCATAATTTGTGGATAACTGTATGGACAGTATATGTAACATTATAATATATAATGTAAAATTGCTTTAGGTCGTTTTTTAACCTTGTGTGGACTTTACTTTACAATCGCTAAAGCAAAGCCATCATGTCCTTTGCTGCCTACAGTTTGTAATGCTGTGCACGATAAAATTCGCGAATGATTTTGCATGGCTTTGAACATGTCACGAATCCCTTCAATGCTTGGTTTGTGATTGTCAGGATTTAAAATTTCCCCTGCACGAATTACATTGTCTAAAAAGATAATTGTACCTGAGCGTGAAAGTTTAAGACTCAGTTCCAAATATTCAGGATAGCTTTGTTTGTCGGCATCAATAAAAATAAAATCAAAAGCTTCAGTATCTTCTGGCAGAGCTTTTAGAATTTCTGCAGCACGACCAACTTTTAATTCAACCTTTTGTTTTAATTGAGCGCGGTCAATATTTTCCTGTCCCAAAGCTGCATGGGTATCACGTCCTTCAATCGTGAGTATATAACCATCTTCAGGCAGCGCACGTGCTAGCCACATTGTGCTATAAGCTGCGAATGTGCCCAATTCCAACACACGTTTGCATTGATTCATTTGAATGAGCATTTGTAGCAACATGCCCTGATTTGCCGCAACTGCAAGGTGATCTGGAAAACCTTTGGCATCGGTATTTTCTAAAGTTTGCGTCAAAATTGGGTCTTCGGGAATTAAATGTGATTCGATATAGTGATCGATATCCGTCCACATTTGTTGCATAGCGTGCTCACCTTTGTTGCGATGTGTGCATTGTAAACTTTTCTGCTCAGAGTGCAATTTATTCGCGGAATGGAGCCGGTGATAATCTATTTCGCAATAAAAAAAGAGGTCAATTTGACCTCTTTAGGATTTAATTCTAAACAACACTGAACCGTACCGGGTTTGTCGGAGACTTTTTTATTTAAGTTAGGCCACCTGACCTAACGGGTTAATCTTATCATAGTACATTGCTTCAAACTCAAAAGGTGATACATAACCCAGTGCACTGTGTACA
>NZ_VPBI01000001.1:0-453590 GCF_013418795.1 Acinetobacter sp. YH12120
ACCATTGAAAGAAACACTTAAAGAGCAAGGCATTGATTTAATTACTTATCCAAGAAAAAATATGAGAGTGACCTTATTGCCATTTTCTGATGAATTTCATCTACGACAACGTAAAAGAATTGAAACATTGATAGGATTATTGAAAGAAAAATATCACTTAGTTACGAGTAAACATCGTTCGATTGCTGGTTTTTTAGCAGGCGTATTTTCTTCACTATGTGCGTATCAACTTTGCCAAAAGAATAAGCCTAAAATTCATGTGATTAAATCTTTGGCTTATCCGTAACTGGGGTTATATTAAGGATTTGTTATCAAAATTTTGATTTATAATGAAAAAATAAAAATAATCACGCAAAAATTTGAGTAGTAATTTTAAACAGTTTTATCCACCGATTATTCCGTTACACAACTGCTCTAGGATTGAACAGCAAGAGTTATCTATAGTCTTGACTAATTCAATTGAACCAATTTTATCGCAAGATTTGTGCAGGCTTGCATTTCAAATCATTAGACTTTGTGAATCGTGGCTGAGGGGAATTTAATGCAATATTTAAAATCACAGGTGTTTTTGGGTGCTGTCGCTTTAAGTTCAGTATTGCTATTGACTGCATGTCAGCCAAAGAGTGAGGCAACTTCTAAAACCGAAGCAGAGCAAGCTGCGCCTGCATCTATCGCAGCTGATATTCCTGTGATTCAAGCTAAAGTGGTGGCGCTTAAATTGCCACAACAGCAAATTTGTGATGAAGGTGGTTGTACTGCTTACGATATTCAGACGGTAAAAACCAATGTGGCGTGGATTGATGAATATTTTATGCAGCGCTTGCAAAAGGCAGACCCAATTGCATTTTCAAAAGCTGCGGCATCAACTGAAACGCCAAAGGTAGAAGAAACTGATCCTATGCGGCTGAGTCAGAGTTCAAGCTATGTGCGATATATCGGGCAACATGCCAATTTAGCGACGTTTAGTTTGCAAAGCTACAGTTACCCTGCGGGTGCGGCGCATGGTATCCATCACCAAGAATTTGTGACTTTTGATTTAAAACAGAAAAAGCGTTTGGCGTTGCAAGATATTATGCTGCCCAATACGGAAGCCAAAATGACAGAAGAATTATTTAACCATAATTATAACTGGCTAGATGAACATGATATTTCCCGTGAAAAGTTTAAATTGAGCGATAATTTTTATTATGGCGCTAATGGTTTGGTCTTTGTCTATCCGTTGTATGAATTAGCATCTTATGCAGAAGGTATGCCTGAGTTGATTCTGCCTTACTATGCGACGGAAAAATTAATTAAGCCTGAATATTTGCCAAGTTTGCCGCAGTATCCTCGCCAATAAAATTGCACAAAAATACGCAGAGATTGCTGTAATAAGGTGCAGCCGTGAATCGGGTTACTGTATTTTTTAACCCGAAGCGCTTACACTATAGCCAGTTTTTTTCTTATTCCAAGATTGGCTATGATTGACCCGAAATTACTCAGAAATAATATTGAGGCTGTAAATTTAGCCTTGGCAAAACGTGGTGTGCAATTAGATGTGGCAGAGTGGGCAGCACTTGAAGCACGTCGTAAAGAATTGCAATCTAAAACCGAAGCATTACAGGCAGAGCGTAATTCGGGCGCAAAACAAGTCGGTCAGATTAAAAAAGCAGGTGGTGATGCTTCTGAAATTATGGCTCGCATGGCTGCTATTGGCGATGAAATCAAAGCCGCTGAAGTCGCTTTGGCAGAGTTACAAGATGAGTTAGAAGCTAAATCATTGTCTATTCCAAACTTGCCAGATGAGTCTGTGCCTGAAGGTAAAGATGAAGCTGATAATGTGGAAGTATTGAAATGGGGCACACCACGCCAGTTTGATTTTGAAATTAAAGATCATACCGACCTTGGCGAAATGATGGGTGGTTTGGAATTTGAAACTGCAACCAAATTAACAGGTTCTCGTTTTAGCGTTCTGAAAGGGCCATTGGCGCGTTTACAACGTGCGATTACACAGTTCATGTTAGATACGCATACTGTTCAAAATGGTTATACCGAAGCGTATGTACCGTATTTGGTCAATGCAGATTCATTGCGTGGTACTGGTCAGCTGCCTAAATTTGAAGAAGATTTGTTCAAGCTACAAGGTGAAAAAGAATACTATCTAATTCCAACTGCCGAAGTTCCAGTAACCAACTTTGTGCGTGATGAAATCATTGATCCTGAACGCTTGCCATTAAAATATGCCGCTCATACCCCTTGTTTCCGCAGCGAAGCAGGTTCTTATGGTCGCGATACTCGTGGTTTAATCCGCCAACACCAATTTGATAAAGTCGAAATGGTGCAGATTGTAAAACCAGAAACCTCAATGCAGGCTTTAGAAGAATTGACTGGACATGCAGAAGGTATTTTGCAGGCACTTGGTTTACCGTACCGTAAAATTATTCTATGTGGTGGCGATATGGGCTTTGGCGCAACCAAAACCTATGACTTAGAAGTTTGGGTGCCAAGTCAAAACACTTACCGTGAAATTTCATCATGCTCAAACATGGGGGATTTCCAAGCGCGTCGTATGAAAGCACGCTACCGTGCCGACCAAAAGAAAACTGAATTTGTGCATACATTAAACGGTTCAGGTTTGGCGGTAGGACGTACTTTATTGGCTGTTATGGAAAACTATCAACGTGCCGATGGTTCGATTGAAATTCCTGCAGTATTACGTCCGTACATGGGCGGTTTAGAGTTTATTGACTAAGTTGAGTGCAGGTCGACTTAGGATGAAATTGCTTACAATCAGATTTAAATATTGAGGTTTAGTGTGGATATTTTTCCAATCTCGTTAAAGTTGCAGCAGCAACCTTGTCTGATTGTGGGCGGTGGACATATTGCTTATCGCAAAGCGGTGTTACTGGCTAAAGCGGGCGCAAAAGTTGATGTGCTTGCCCCTGAAATTGATGTCAATTTATTGCAACTGGTGCAACAAAGTCAGGGGCAGTATGTACAGGATGTTTTTAGTCCATCTACTGCGTTACGTCACTATCGTTTGGTGATTGCTGCAACGGATAACAATTTGGTCAATCAGCAAGTTTTTGCAGCTTGCGAAGCCGAAAATGTGCTGGTCAATAGTGTTGATGATCCACCACATTGCCGTTTTATGGTGCCTGCCATCATTGACCGTTCGCCTTTGGTGATTTCAGTCGCGAGTAATGGCACATCGCCTGTATTGTCACGTCAAATTCGTACACAACTGGAAAGTACCATTCCGCATGGTATGGGCAAACTGGCAGAGTTTTCAGGTCAGTGGCGTGCCGCAGTAAAACAGAAAATTGTAAATCCAGATGAGCGCCGTATTTTTTGGGAGGAGCTATATGCCAGTCCTCTTAAAGAACAGGTGTTCAACGACAATCTTGACGCTGCAAACCAAAGTATCCAACAGGCTTTAGCGGAATGGCAAACACCGAAAGGCGAGGTGTATTTGGTTGGTGCAGGGCCAGGTGATCCTGAGTTACTGACCTTAAAAGCCTTGCGTTTAATGCAGCAAGCCGATGTGGTGATTTATGATCGTTTGGTGTCTGCACCTATTTTAGAATTGTGTCGCCGTGATGCCGAAAAAGTCTATGTCGGAAAAGCACGTTCTAACCATGCTGTACCGCAAGAAGGCATCAATGCATTATTGGTGAAATATGCACAAGCAGGTAAGCGAGTTTGCCGTTTAAAAGGTGGCGATCCGTTTATTTTTGGGCGTGGCGGTGAAGAAATTCAAGAATTGTATGAAGCAGGTGTGTCATTTCAGGTCGTACCGGGCATCACCGCAGCCTCGGGCTGTTCGGCTTATGCAGGTATTCCACTGACTCATCGAGATTATGCGCAAAGTGTGCGTTTTCTTACTGGACATTTAAAAGAAGGTTCGCCTGAATTGCCGTGGTCAGAATTGGTGTATGAACAGCAAACTTTGGTGCTGTATATGGGCTTGGTTGGCTTAGAAAGCATTTGTGAAAAACTGATTGCACATGGACAACGGGCGGATATGCCTGTCGCCTTAATTTCTAAAGGCACGACACCTGAACAGAAAGTGGTGGTGGGGACGTTGGCGGATATTGCCAGTAAAGTCGCACAGCATCACATTCAGGCACCTACCTTGACCATTATTGGTGAGGTGGTCAATTTACGTGAACAGTTGAAATGGTAATGAATCTCCCCCAACCCCTCTTTTAAAAAGAGGGGAGTTCCCACATTTTCTAAAGGGAGCTGAGGAGGGATTGTGAAAAGTAGAGAAAATTTGTGATCCACGTTGTTTTATATGAGCCTGAAATTCCAGCCAATACAGGCAATATCATTCGTTTGTGTGCCAATACAGGTGCGCAATTGCATTTGATTAAGCCATTGGGTTTTGAGCTGGATGATAAAAAGCTGAAACGTGCAGGTTTGGATTATCACGAATGGGCACGTATGCAAATTTGGGACAATCTTGAGCAATGCTTGGCTAATTTAGACAGCAAAGGCGTGGGGTTGGATGCGATTTATCCATTAACCACCAAAGGCACAGAAACACCACATACTTCGGATTTAAACCGACCTGTTGCCTTGTTGATGGGGCCTGAAACACGTGGTTTGCCAGAAGCAGTACGCATGTTGTTTCCGCAGCAGCACTGGATTCGTTTACCCATGGCAGAAAACTCACGCAGTTTAAACTTGTCTAATGCAACGGCTGTGATTGTGTATGAGGCATGGCGTCAGCAAGGTTTTAAAGCATTGCTCTAATTTGAGCATCAATTCATTTCAAATTTAATGCGATCTTTAGCATCAATGCGTACAATTGATAGATAAAAAGCTGAGACAAAACTGTACTCAGCTTTTTTGTTTTCGCTATTTTGCTGATTTAACGCTGCAATCCATTTGAGGCATAAGAAAAGGCGCATAAAGCGCCTGATCTTAAAGTTGTGATGCTATTTGTCTTAGCGATCATCAAACTCATTGTGCTGCGGAGCAGGGTGTTTAAAGCCTTTGGTTTTATAACCGAGGTATAAAACCCCAAACATTGCCCACCATAAGCCATACTTCAATGAAGTTTCATCGACTTCGAGCCATAAAGCAAAGACTGCAATAAAGCCGCACAACGGTACGATCACAAAATTGAGAATGTCTTTAAAGCCTTTGGTGCGACCATCACGTAGCGCATAACGTGAAATCACCGATAAATTCACAAAGCTAAATGCGGTGAGGGCACCAAAACTGATTAATGAAATGACAAAATCCAAGTTCATAAAACCAGCAGTTAACGCCACAGCACCTACAATTAAAATATTGTATGAAGGTGTATAGCTACGTGGGCTGATATGACCAAAGATTTTTTTGTTAATCACGCCATCACGACCCATCACGTACATTAAACGCGAAACGCCTGCATGAGCCGAAATACCAGATGCCATTACCGTTACAATAGCAAAGGCAAGCACATAAGACTGGAACAGCGAGCCGCCGACCAAGAGCAGAATTTCTGGCTGCGTTTCTGCAATATTTTTAAAGTAGCTGCCCGGTTCATTTGGGAAGAAAATCTGCATGAAATAGGTGCTGACAATAAAAATTACACCCGCAATTAGCGCAGTTAAGAACATTGCCTTCGGTAAGGTTTTTTCAGTGTCTTTGGTTTCTTCTGCAAGTGAGCTGAGTGAGTCAAAACCTGTAAATGAGAAGCAGAGTAGGGTTGCACCTGTAATCAATGCGCCTACCGAAGTAAGTTCATTCCAGAAAGGTTCTAAGCTCCATAACTGATAACGTTGCTCGGCAGTAATTGGACCATCGGCATTGAAGCCTGCCTGAAGTTTGGTGTACATCATCCATGTAAATACGCCAATGACCACCAACTGTACCAAAACGATCATACTGTTAAAGTTGGCGACAAAACGCGCGCCACGCAAGTTGACACCCGTCATAAATGCCGTGAGTACCACCACCCAAATCCAGTGATTCACATCAGGGAATAAGGCTTCCAGATAAATCACCGCCAAGATGATGTTGACCATTGGTGAGAGTAAATAATCTAGCCAAGATGACCAACCCACCATAAAACCAACGTTGGGATGAATCGATTTTTGTGCATAGGTATACGCCGACCCAGAAGAAGGATAACGACGAATCATGTGACCATAACTTAAAGAAGTTAAAAGAATGGCAACCAGTGCAAAAATATAAGATGTGGGTACGTGAAAATGACTTTCTTCCGATACTAAGCCGAAAGTGTCGAATAACGTCATCGGTTGAATGTAGGCTAAACCAATAATAATAATGTGCCAGAGTCCTAGCGTTTTTTGCAGTTTAGCTGCCGATTGAGTCCCAGAGATATTTGTCAACGGCGTTATCCTCTTAATCGTTGATCAAGGATCAGTCATGTTTGTTCAGGATTGTTTGAGACGAACAATCCCCCCTACATAAAAAGTAAAAACGCGCCAATCTACTCCATAATGACGCGCTTTGTCAGTATCTTTGCTTTCTTTTTTAGCAGAAAAAACGCCATATTGATGAAAAAACATCAGACGCAGCAGTCTACCAATGAAAAGCCCGATGTTTAGAAAAACATCAGGCTAGATTTTCGGCTATGTTCGCCTATTTTGTAGGAATTACCAAGCCTTTTTTAAGATAGCTTTGAGTTCTTCTAAATTGGCTTCTTTCGGGTTGTAAATAATCGAACCATCGTTCAGGGCTTTTTCAGCGACTTCATCTAATTGTGCTTCGCTGACTCTACCAGTTTCTTGTAAAGTGCGTGGCAATTTGGTCAGTGCATATAAGCGGTCACGAATAGCTAAGAGTGTCGCAATGGTTTTATCGGCACGTAAATGTGCAGGGGTTTGCGCATAGACGTCTGCGCCTGCCAACGGTAATAGCAGCTCGGCAATTTTATCGGCATTGACGTCTTTGTTGTATTCCAACACGTATGGCAAGAATAAATTCATGCACAGTCCATGTGGCAAATGTGCCACAGCACCCAACGCATGACCTAGGGAATGCACTAAACCAACCATGGAATTTGAAAATGCAATGCCCGCCATAGTAGATGCTTGTGCCAGTTCCAAACGGCCTTGTTCATCGCTTGGGTTGTCTAATACATTGAACAGGTTATTGCTGATTTTTTTAATTGCTGCAGTAGCATAAGCATCAGAAATTGGGTTGGCTGCCATGCAACTATAAGCTTCAATGGCGTGCGTCATGGCATCCATAGCCGTCATTGCTGTTAAATGTGGTGGCAAAGTTTGCGTCATACGTGAGTCTAAAATGGCTGCATGTGGCATTAAGTAATACGATGCAAATGGCATTTTGACGTTCTTTTCGGTGTCGGATACCACCGCAACCATAGTCACTTCTGAACCTGTGCCTGATGTGGTTGGAATCACAAAAAAAGGTTTCAGTGGACGTGGTAAGTTATGCGCACCTGAATATTGCAATAAGTCATCACCACCTTCACTGACTAAAATATTGGTGGCTTTAGAGGTGTCAATGACTGAACCGCCACCCACCGCGATAATGGCATCACAGTTGTTTTCGCGGTACAACTGCGCAGCACGGCGAACTGTCGCCACACTTGAATCTTGCGGGACATCATCAAAAACATAGCCAATCACGGCATCGGTAGATTCAAAAGCCGCTTCAATCGGTGCAAGCAAATTGTTGGAACGCACGCCTTTGTCGGTAATGATCATTGGGCGCTGCGAACCGAGTGTCGCCAATTCAAACGGAATATGTTCAAGCGCTGCATGACCTGCAATGACTTTGACTGGGCAAAAAAATTCGTAATAAGGCTTCGCCATGTTATGCACTCCGTTTGAAATAAGATTGGGCAACTTTTAGATAGATATTGGCTGCACCTGATAGTTTTTCTTTTAAGCTGAGTTCAGTCGGATATTGTTTTACCGCCAGTTCTGCCAGTAATTTAGGCAAGATCAGTGCTTCCATTTTATTCAGGCAACGTACCAAGCGAATTGCATAAGACACATCACCATCAGCAATCATGCGGTCATGCGCAAAGGCCTGTGCGGTACTTTCCTGAAATGAAAACACTAAAAATGCATGATTTAAGTGTTTGAAGGTAATGGTTAAATCGGGTTTTTGTGCCGTATTCTGTAACAGTTCTAATTGATGATCTGCAGTGACTTTGGCAACAAAGGCTGGACCATTCGGAAAAACTTTCATAGACAACACAAAGTTGCTGGGGAATTTTGCAACTTCCTGTTTAATTTCTTCATCGACCTGACTTGCCATGACTAAACCTCTGCCAATCACATCCATCATGAGTTTGACATAGGCCAGTTGCAAAGCGGGTTTCACAGATTTAGTTGAAATCACGCGCTGAATCCCTGTGTTATAAATCATTATTTAGAGTAAATACTCTATTTTATTTCTTATTGAAAAGAAAGCCATTTATACGTGAATGACTTGAACGTCATTAAAGTAACCGCTGTTTTGTAAAGTTTCAATGATATCTGCGCAGAAGTTTTCAAAATGTGGATAGTCATTGACTAAATCCATCACACGTACCATTTCCAAACCTGCATAGCCGCAAGGGTTGATACTTTGAAAACCAGTCAAGTCACAATCAATATTGAGGGCTAAACCGTGATAACTACGGCCTTTACGAATTTTAAAACCGAGTGAGCCAATTTTTCGTTCATTGACATATACCCCTGGTGCATCTGCTTTGGCATAGGCTTCAATGCCGTATTTTTTAAGCAGCTCAATCATCAAGTTTTCAGCATAAGATACCAAAGTACGGACATTCCAGCCTAAACGGTTCAGGTCAAACATGAAGTAGGCGACCAATTGGCCTGGGCCATGCCATGTGACTTGACCACCACGATCAGTCTGTACCACAGGAATATCTGTCGCCATTAAAATATGTTCGGCTTTGCCTGCTTGCCCTTGGGTCAGTACATTCGGATGTTGCAAAATCCAGAGTTGGTCAGGGCTGTCTGCATCACGTTGTTCAGTCCACTCTTTCATTTCCTGAAAGCGTGCTTGATAGTCAGTCAGGTCATGATATTGACGAATAATCAGGTTTGGCCGTTGTGCAGTATCCACAGTGATGCAGTCCTATCCATAAAAGCAAGAAATTGATTTTATTATACGAAAATGTGGCGGTAGTAGGGGATTTGTGGATTGAATAAGATTTTGTCGGTACAGAAACAAAAAACACGCCCGAAAGCGTGTTTTTAAGACCAATCTGCAAAATTACAATGCAGTTTTAATCAGTGGGCAAGCTGCCAAATCTGCATAAATGGCATGCACTTGTTCCAATTCTTCAAAACGCAATTGTGCTGTAATTGAATGATACTTGCCTGTGCGTGATGGGGTAATGCTGATGCTTTGTGCATCAAACTCAGGGAAGTGTTTCACTAAAATTTCAACCACAGCAATACGCAGTTCATCACCCGCGTCACCAATGAGTTTAATTGGGTAATCCATTGGAAACACCCAAAGATGCTCTTGTAGTTCACGAGATGGGGTACGGTTGAATAACGTCATAAGCGTGTGTCTCTATCTCTATATCAAACGCCTGCATAGGGCAGGCGTTTTTTTCTTGTTGAATAAATGAGGCTGAATTTTAAAATTTCAATAGCTCATTTATGCAGTAATCTTAGTCATTTTCCAAGAACGAGCGTAAGTGTTCAGAACGAGAAGGGTGACGAAGTTTACGTAAGGCTTTGGCTTCAATCTGACGGATACGTTCACGGGTCACATCAAACTGCTTCCCAACTTCTTCCAAAGTATGATCGGTTGGCATATCAATACCAAAACGCATTTTCAGAACTTTGGCTTCACGTTCAGTCAAGTTTTCAAGCACTTCACGGGTCGCTTCTTTTAAGCCTTCAGAGGTTGCCGCATCAACAGGTGAGGTGATGTTGCTGTCCTCAATGAAGTCACCCAAATGTGAATCTTCATCATCACCAATTGGCGTTTCCATAGAAATCGGCTCTTTGGCAATTTTCAGAACTTTACGAACTTTAACTTCATCCATTTCCAAGCGTTCGCCTAATTCTTCTGGAGTCGGTTCACGACCCATTTCCTGAAGCAATTGACGCGATACACGGTTGATCTTGTTAATGGTTTCGATCATGTGTACTGGAATACGAATGGTACGCGCTTGGTCGGCAATAGAACGGGTAATCGCCTGACGAATCCACCATGTTGCATAAGTCGAGAACTTATAACCACGACGGTATTCGAACTTGTCTACCGCTTTCATCAAGCCGATGTTACCTTCCTGAATCAAGTCTAGGAATTGTAAACCACGGTTGGTGTATTTTTTTGCAATCGAAATAACCAGACGCAAGTTGGCTTCAACCATTTCTTTCTTCGCACGACGGGCTTTGGCTTCGCCTACTGCCATACGCTTAGAAATTTCTTTGATGCCTTTAACATCTAAGCCTAACTCTTTTTCAATGTCGGCAATTTTTTGTTGGAACGCCAAAATATCTGGACGTACTTTTTCCAAATAGCCTTTTTGGTCGGCAGGTGCTTTGGCAATGTGCTCGTCTAACCAAGCAAAGTTAGATTCCTGACCTGGGAATGAGGTACGGAATTGAGTACGATCCATACGACCACGACGCACCGCATAACGCATCACTTCACGTTCAGCAGTACGAATTTGTTCATGTGTACCACGAATCATTTCCGAAATAATATCGAATAAACGTGGCGTAAATTTAAACATCATGAATACAGTCGCTAAAGCTTCTAAAGCCTCTTGAGCTTCGGCACTTTCACGACCATGTTTTTCAATGGCAGCAATTTTTGCAAGATAAGCCTGTTCCAATTCACCAAAACGCATTCTTGCAATTTCTGGGTCTGGACCTGAATCTGCTTCAGATTCTTCTTCGGCTTCAGCTTCTTCTTCCTCATCGTCATCATCAAGTTTGACGTCTTTGGTTGGTTTGTTGCTGGTGTCTTCTTCTTTGTCTAAATCGGCTTCGTCTTCTAAAACTTCTGGAATTTCTTCATCGGTTTCAGGGTCTAAATAACCTGATAAAATATCGGCAAGGCGACGTTCGCCTGCTTCATAATCTTTATATTCTTGCAGTACCACTTGCACTGCGTTTGGCCAGTAGGCAATCGAGTGAAGTACATCGCGAATCCCTTCTTCAATACGTTTCGCAATGCTAATTTCACCTTCACGCGTTAACAGCTCAACCGTACCCATTTCACGCATATACATACGCACAGGGTCTGTGGTGCGACCAGGCTCATTTTCTACAGAGGCAAGTACCGCTGCAGCTTCTTCTTCAGCAACTTCGTCGGCAGCTTCCGCATTATCCTCGAACATTGCATCATCAGATTCAGGCGCACGTTCATGCACAGGAATACCGACGTCTTGAAGCATTTGAATAATGTCTTCAATCTGCTCGCTTTCTGTGATTGAGTCCGGGAGATGATCGTTAACCTCAGCGTAAGTTAGGTAACCTTGCTCTTTGCCTCGGCTAATCAGAGCCGCTACTTGCGAAGTAGGGGAATTCATATCGCTCATCTTTGCTTACTCTTCGTTGAATCTGTGGCAGTGAAAAACCGTGCATGATAGCACAATTCGCTTTAAATAGGGGGTGAATTGATCAATCAAGCATGATTTTAAAATGATGTTTGAATGAAGAATGTGATAGGAATATGGGGCTTCATTACTGTTTTTCAAGTCAATTTCCTTTTTGCCCGCAAAATATTTTTATGATTGGGGCGAATCTCAAATAATGATACTAACTTGTTCATAAATACACAAATTTGCCGCAATGTTGCAAGCTGTCTATGTTGCAGTTTTTTGAAAAAAATAAATAAAACTTGACAATATTTATAAAGGCAGATAAATAGCGGCTAGACCCTTCACATTTTTTCATTCTGAGGTAGTTTTAGTGTCTTCTACAGATTTTGAACTAGATGATAACTACGGTGATGATGATGTTAATTTCGATGAGGCATCAAACAAAATAAGCGCGAAAGAATCTTTAGAAAAGCGCCGTTTGATTGATGATTTACTCGCACAACGTCGTTTGGAACGTGAGCTCAAAGATTTTGATTATGATTTTGACGATGACGACGATTTTGACGATGAAGATGACTAAAATCAGGTACTGTATCTGGCATTGAAAATGCTATGCTACACCCCTAAATTGACACCGATGGATTTGAAATGACTGCTTTAGATTTAGACCTGTTAAGTGAATATCTAGATGGTGACCAAAACGAGTATGGTCTAGACTTCGCTGCAACGCATGGTTTCTTGTGTGCCATTGCAGTTGGACCTCAATTTGACCCATGGTTAAATGAATTGTTTGAAGGCAACCAAAAGAAAGTGCCTGCTGAAATTATTGCGCAAATTCAGGCTTGGTTAGAAAGCATTCGCCAAAGTTTAGCCAATGAAGAAGGCATTGAGTTTCCATTTGAAATTGAAGAAGCAGAAGTTGATTCAAGTTTGGGTGATTGGAGCGTTGGCTTTGTCGATGCGATGTTCTTAAACGAAGAAGCATGGTTTACGCCTGAATTTGAAGAGCAATTGGTTGATTTAACTTTGCCAATGATGGTGTTTAGCGGCATTGATGAAGAAGATCCACAAATGGAATCTTTCCGTCGCAATGGTCAGTTAATGGACGAAATTGCAGAAGAAATTCCTGAAAACCTGAATGAATTATATTTGATGTACCACACGCCTGATTAATGGCTTGGTTTACATATTGTGTAATATGTAATCCTCATAAAAAAAACGCACTGCGCAAATCGCAGTGCGTTTTTTATTATGGCGCTTCAATGATCATGTTACCAATTAGCGTGTCGCACGATCCCAAGCATCTTTGACAGCAAATTTAGCTTGTTCCCACGTTAAGCGTGAACTGCCTTTAATTTGCCCCCATTTGCTTCTTAGATCGGGCTCAACATCTTCGAAACGTGTGTGCGTATCATAATGTGGGCGGTTTTCATAACCAATGCGATAGGCATTTTGATAGTCACGATCATAATCTAAATCATGATAATGGTTGCGTGTTTCTGTAAAGTAGGTTGTATTTAAGCTATTGGTACGCCAGTAAGCTTCTTCTTCGGTAGGGTTCACAACTTCTGCTGCACCTTTACCTGCCAAACCACCCACTACAGCGCCTACAGCACCACCGACCACAGCACCTACTGGACCACCCAGCGCACCTACTGTTGCACCAGTAGCCGCACCGCCAACAGCACCTAAACCAGTACCGACAGGGTGTGCACCAGGTTCTCCTGTAATTGGATCGGCATTTAAGCGATCACGTTCTTCTTTTGGTAAGTTCTTAACCACATCACGGTCAATTTTTTCATTGCGTTCAAAATCTGACATTCGAATCACCTTTTTATCTTTGTATGCGTTATAGCGTTCCTATATTCATAAATCGCTATGAATAGGCTTAATCTACGCTGCTACAATGTAGGCTTATAGCCTATTCAGAATGCATTTCAGTTACAGCGCATGTCAGACGTAAATTTATGTGTGATATATCAGCCTGATGTTGATTTTAAGTGTTTGATGTTGCGGTTCAGTGTGAAATACGTACTTTAGGTAAGCTTATAAGTACTTTTTTTGATAATAACGGTTCGCATACCAACCATAGGCAACATGAAAAACTGCACCATGAATCGCAATCAAACACAGCATCACCACCGCAGCCAGTGCTAGTCCTGCTTTATCTGCAGCTTTTAAAATGGCTTCTGCATTCGGATTCATCAGCACCAAGAAAAACACAAAGAAGCTACCAATAATAATTGCCACCGCACTTGAGCCCCAAACCAGTTGAATTTTTTCATCACTGCTCGGTAAGCGTTGTTCTTTTTTGACAAAATGTCCTGCGCTAATGAATGCTGCGGCAATTAATGCAGGGAGCAAGGTCAAGCCACCTAAGTTCAGACCAAAAATCAATACGGTAATGAGTAAGACCAGCGTAATACTGTAAACCGCAGCAAAAAATAATAAATATGGTTTCATGTCTGATTTTCCCCAAAAAATTGATTCAATTGCGCAGCAACACAAGCATTAGTCACGCATTTTACGGCGATGCCTACGGTATAAAATAATTGCGATGACTAAGAGCACCAAGCCTATAATGACATGGCTGACCTGACTGAAAATTTGCTGCATCAATTGTTGGTTTTCACCAAAATAATAACCCACGCAAGCTAAAAAAGTGGTCCAAATAATTGTGCCTAAACCACTATAAAACATAAATTTCCAAAATGGCATGTGGCTCATGCCTGCAGGAATACTGATGAGAGAACGAATAGCGGGAATCATGCGCCCAAAAAATACAATCCGATGTCCATATTGTTCAAACCAATGCAGGGAGTTTCGGACGTCTTGTTCTTTAATCCATAGATATTTACCGTAGCGATTGACCCAGTGGTAAATACTTTCATGTTTGCAGCGATAACCTACCCAATATAACACTGCCGCTGCGAACAACGAGCCGATACAGCCTGCAATGATGACACCCAATAGCAGTAATTGCCCTTGCGATGCAGAATAGCCTGCAGAGGGCATAATAATTTCAGAAGGAACGGGTGGAAAAACATTATCTAGAAACATTAACAGGGCAATACCAAGGTAGCCCAGTTGTTCCATAATGGAAATAATCCATTCAGTTAAGTTCATGCAGGTTGTGCTTTAGAAAAGTGCTTCTATCCTAAGCAGTATTGGACGAACAGTAAAGTCTTGCGCAATTTAGACTTAATCAAGCTCTGCATGGGTCAGGGTATAGATATATACACGTCTTAAGCTATATGCCACAAGTATAGGAATGGCACAGAGCAGGGCGTAATTCAAGAAATGCGCTTGTAGATGATAGCCAACAAATGCCGCAATAATACCGCCTAAAATTGCACCTAAAGCCACAATAAAAGTATGAGATTCATGTTCCAAACCATCTTGCATTGTTGCGCTATGCGTAGCAGTCACAGATTTTACAGGCGTAAAACGTAGTGTGTGCATTGAATTTGAAATTGTTGTTTTAGGCATAGCGTCACTCCTGATTGCGGCATATAAATTTAGGAATACATAACGATCCTTGAATTTTGGGTTATGGGAGATGTTGAGTTTGTGCTGAACATCTGCACCAATATAGCCACAGATTTTGTGGCTTATTTTGATTGAATGCTATCACCCAATCTGGGGATATTGCGCAATGCTTGGTAAACAAGCGTTGTATTTTTATGTTCTATGTAATCTTGCGTGAAGCATATATGTAGACATAAAAAATCCCCATACTGGATGAGGACTTTTTCAATATGATTAGAGTGGTCGATACAACATCAACATGGCTTTTGTTAGACCTTGTTGATGTGTATGAGCCTGTACGGATTACAGACGTTTACGTTTAGCTGCGGCAATTTGTGATTGGCGCATACGGAAACCTTCTTTTTGTTTCTCACTGGTTTTATCAATACAGTACACACAAGATACACCGTGTTCATAGCTTGGTAATTCAACTTCTTCAGGCAGTAATGGCCAACCGCAAGCATGACATTTGGTGTTTTGACCTTCTTGCATACCATGTGTCACCGCAGTACGGCCATCAAATACGAAACATTCACCTTCCCATAAGCTTTCATCTGCTGGTGTTTCTTCTAAGTATTTAAGTACGCCACCTTTTAAGTGATAAACCTCGGTAAAACCTTCTTGCAACAATAACGAGGTCGATTTCTCACAACGAATCCCGCCTGTGCAGAACATCGCAATTTTTTTATCTTTATGCTGTTCTAGGTTTTGTTTCACATATTCTGGAAATTCACGGAACGTTTCAGTTTTCGGGTCAATTGCGCCCTTAAACGTTCCTGCTTTGTATTCATAGTCATTACGGGTATCAATCAGAATGACATCGTCACGGGCAATCAGTTCATTCCATTCTTTCGGGTCTAGGTAGTGACCGACTAAATCACGTGGTTTTACTTCTACACCCAAAGTCACAATTTCTTTTTTCAGCTTGATTTTCATTTTACGGAATGGCTTTTCAGAGCTGTGCGACTCTTTGTATTCCATTGTAGTAAAGCCTTCATTCAACAGAAATTGGTGAACTTGATCAATCGCGGCACGATCACCCGCTACAGTTCCATTAATGCCTTCACCTGCCACAATAAGAGTACCGCAAAGGTTGATTGAATTTACCAAATCTAATAAGCGTTGTTGAAGATCGGCAGGATCTGCAACTTCTTTGAATTGATAAAGTGCGGCAACAACCCAAGTCGTGGTCGCTGGCTGTTCTACAGGTGCAAGCTGTTCTACAGTAGCGTTCATGGAGTACTCCAATAGATGAAAGACAAAAATTTAAGGCGCATATTCTAACCTGCTTTGTGTGAATATGCGAGAAAACCGAGTGCGGTACATGGTTTTAAAGCACGACACAACATTTTAAAAATGTAGCAGAACGGGGTATGATGCCACTCGTTTCAAAGAAGAATGTTGTGTTCATGTTGATGCGCCAACAGGTGTTGTTAAATATTGGAGTGTTGTGTTGAGTAAGGATCGTCAAATTGCCACTTTAACCCCGTGTGCAGGTCGTTGTTCTACGGTGTTTGGTGATGCTGTCTGTCGAGGTTGCCGTCGCTTTAACCATGAAGTGATTCAATGGAACAGTTATACGCCTGAACAACACACTGCCGTTTGGCGTCGTTTAGATGCACAGCTTGATCAGATTTTAGTGCCTATGTTGCCTTTTGCTGACTTGCGTCATGTCGAAGGGTTTATCCGCTCTAAGCGTGTGCGTTTACGCGATGATGCTTCAAAAGGGCGTAAGCTGTATCACGCACTGAAAATTTGTGAAAAAAATCGACATTTTACCGATGAAAGCGGCTTGGGCATTCACTACAAAGAAGTGCGACCTTTGTGGCAGGAGTTTGAACGTCGCGTGTTGGCGCTTGCAACCGCAAGTTATGATTTTGCATTTTTAAGGGCTGATGGTATTAGCCATAGCTTATTGCATAGCTTGCAAGATGATTAATTTGTAATTCTTGCGATTAAAGGTTAGAAAGACTTTTATTGAACCATAAAAAAACTCGCAAAATTTGCGAGTTTTTTTATTTTGTACAGGAATGGCTTAAGCCACTTGTACAGGAATACAGTTTGCAGTGTGACTCACGGTATTGTCTGGGTTTGCATAGACCAAACGTGGTTCGTGTGCATTGGCTTCTGCTTCAGTGAAGTCACCAAAGGTTGCAATAATAATAATATCGCCTACATCGGCTTGGTGTGCAGCACCACCATTGACTGAAATGATGCCTGAGTTGTCTTCACCACGAATTGCATAAGTTGTGAAGCGCTTACCATTGGTCACGTTCCATACGTGGATTTCTTCATATTCACGAATGCCAGCCAAATCCATGAGTGTTCCGTCAATTGCACATGAACCTTCGTAGTGAAGTTCTGCATGAGTTACAAAAGCACGGTGGATTTTGCATTTTAATAAACGAGATAGCATGGTGAGCGTCTCCTTAGTGGACCTAAGATTTTATCTTATGGTTGAATTCAAACACTGCTTGCTGGATGTCAGTTCCGAGCAGAAAGCGCATTTTGCTCTGAAAATTGCGACATGGCAAGTGTGATTGTTCAACAATTGTGGATTCATCAGTTCGGTTTATAGGCATTGATTTGATTCATGGCTTGTTGTACTTCGCCATTGAC
This sequence comes from Acinetobacter sp. YH12120, assembly GCF_013418795.1. NCBI lineage: Bacteria > Pseudomonadati > Pseudomonadota > Gammaproteobacteria > Moraxellales > Moraxellaceae > Acinetobacter > Acinetobacter sp. YH12120. The sequence goes on from NZ_VPBI01000001.1 coordinate 17,639, forward strand.
CAGTAACTTGATACGACCTAATGCATGTGCAAGTGCATCATCCATTAAAGTTTGCTCGCTACTTGGTGCTTTGCTCAGTACATGACCAGACACGCGTTCTTTTGAACCCGGATGCCCAATACCAATGCGTAAACGATGGAAGTTTGGACCTGTGTGCGGCACGATGTCACGTAAACCATTATGTCCACCATGACCACCACCCGTTTTTAGGCGAATGATCCCTGGGTTCATATCCAGTTCATCATGGGCAATCAGCATTGCTTCAGGTGCAATTTGATAGAATTTGGCGAAGGGAACAACACTTTGACCAGAACGATTCATAAAGGTTGTGGGTAATAACAGACGAATGTCTTGACCTTCGATATTACCACGTCCGCTGATCCCGTGAAATTTAGGATCGGCTTTTAATGTAATGCCATATTGATCTGCAAGGCGTTCTACAAACCAGAAGCCTGCATTATGGCGGGTTTGGGCATACTCTTTACCAGGGTTGCCCAAACCAACAATCAGTGAAATATTAGCCACTAATTATACCATGAACACTTATGCGCGTTTGAAGTCAGCGTGCATAGGTGTGTTTTTAGCAGGGTGACGTTGTAACGCTTGGATTTTCACGTTTTCAACTTTGTCGCCTACTTTGATTTCTACAACTTCTTCAAAGAAAGCATTGCTTTCTAAAGCTTTTACAAGCTCACGAAGTTCTAAAGTGATTGTTACAGGCTCAGCGTCGCCACCATAAATGATAGCTGGAACTAATGCAGCGTGACGAAGGCGGCGGCTCGCACCTTTCCCTTGGTTAGCTGCTTCACGCGCTTGAGCGTTTAATACGAAGTTTGCCATGATAGACATCCTTATTTTGAGTTTAAATAAACTAGATCTGCGACCAATCTAGTGATAGAAAACCCTGCCAAGTGGCAGGGCTTTGAAAATTTAGCGCTCTATTATAGATAAGAATCGAACATTGCGCTAATAGATTCTTCGTTGTTAATACGGCGAATTGTTTCTGCAACCATACTTGCTACAGATACTTGGCGAATTTTACCAAGTGCTTGAGCTTCTTCTGAAAGAGGAATGGTGTCTGTAACAACCAGTTCATCAATCACAGAATTTTTCAGGTTTTCAATCGCTTTGCCTGAAAGTACAGGGTGGGTAGCATAAGCAACAACGCGGCGAGCACCAAAAGTTTTAAGTGCATCGGCAGCTTTGCATAATGTACCTGCAGTATCCACCATGTCATCTACAATGACACAGTCACGATCTTTTACATCACCAATCAAATGCATCACTTGTGATTCATTCGCTTTTTGACGACGTTTATCGATAATTGCAAGATCGATATCACCCATTTGTTTTGCAACAGCGCGCGCACGAACCACACCACCAACGTCTGGTGAAACTACCATGAGATTGTCGTGTGACTGTTGACGCAGGTCAGCCAATAGCGCAGGCGTACCATAAATGTTGTCTACAGGGATGTCGAAGAAACCTTGAATTTGGTCTGCGTGCAAGTCAATCATCACTACACGGTCAATCCCTACAGTGGTGAGCATATCTGCAACCACTTTAGCGGTAATTGGAACACGTGTAGAACGAGGACGACGGTCTTGGCGGGCATAACCGAAGTAAGGAATAACGGCAGTAATACGACCTGCACTTGCACGACGCAACGCGTCAGCCATCACCAAGATTTCCATGAGGTTGTCATTGGTTGGCGCACAAGTAGGTTGTACGATAAATACGTCTTTACCACGGACATTCTCGGTAATCTCTACAGCAATCTCACCATCAGAGAAGGTAGAAACTGATGCAGCACCTAAAGGAATGTGCAAGTGGCTTACGACTTTTTGAGCGAATTGTGGATGCGCGGTTCCACTAAAAACGACAAGATTGGGCATGAAGCACCCTTGGCGGTTGGTGTATGTAAGAATAGATGGCAGGGGTAGCTGGATTCGAACCAACGGATGCCGATATCAAAAACCGGTGCCTTACCACTTGGCGATACCCCTAATGCGGCAGAACTTTAATATTTTTACTGCGTTCTGTCAAGGTAAATTAACAGGATAGCGGTAATATTGGGGGTTCTGTCTAATGCGAGAAAATGGCAGGGGTAGCTGGATTCGAACCAACGGATGCCGATATCAAAAACCGGTGCCTTACCACTTGGCGATACCCCTAGATTTGATCACTGTAAGATGGCAGGGGTAGCTGGATTCGAACCAACGGATGCCGATATCAAAAACCGGTGCCTTACCACTTGGCGATACCCCTAATACAGTAATCTACAGGTGAAAGAGATGGCAGGGGTAGCTGGATTCGAACCAACGGATGCCGATATCAAAAACCGGTGCCTTACCACTTGGCGATACCCCTATTGTACTGTGAAATGTCGTAATGGAGATTCATCTAAGCTGTTCACAACGTACGCAGTACATGGTGAGTGTGCCAAAATGTCGTCTACATTCATTTCTGCAGTCACTTCAGTAAAGACACAAGCACCTGTACCTGTAAGCTTTGCTTGACCAAATTGGTCTAAATAACGCATTGCTTCATCAACTTCGGGGTATAAATTTCGTGCCACAGGCTCAAAATTATTTCCAAAGTCAGATGGCTTTATCTGATAGCCGCAGAATTTAGTGGGCTTCGTGTTTCTTGTCAATGTTTTTTGTGAAAAAAGTAGTTGAGTGCTGATAAAACAGTCAGGTTTTAACACAATATATTGTTTTGGGGCTAAGTCTATGAATGTTAACTGTTCACCAATGCCTTCTGCCCATGCATTACGACCATGCACAAAGATCGGTACATCTGCTCCGAGCTGTAAACCAAGTTCAGCTAGTTTTTGAGTATCCAAGCCACATTGCCAAAGTTGATTGACTACAATTAAGGTGGTTGCGGCATTGGATGAACCTCCGCCAAGCCCTGCACCCATAGGGATGTGCTTCTCAATTTTAATATTTAAACCTGTGGCTTGTTTCGCGTAGGGTTTTAAAATTTGCGTGGCTTTGTAAATCAGGTTTTGCTCTAAATTGACACTGTTTAAACCCTGAATTTGAATGCTTTGAGTATCATTGACTTCAAATTCTAGCCAGTCGTATAAATCAATCAGTTGAAAAATAGTCTGCAATTCATGGTAGCCGTTGTCACGACGCCCAGTAATGTGCAAAAACAGATTTAATTTGGCAGGTGAGGGTACACGAATCATGGCGAAACTTGGCAAGTGATTAACGATTTTGGATGAGCATTGTAATACGGTTTTCTTGCCCTGATTCAAGTGCTTGTTTCAAAATCAGACGGTTTGGCAAACTGGCACTGTCGTTATAGCTCAAATCGACCGTCCAACCATCTTCAATAAATTGAGTCGGGCGCTGTTGGGGGTCTTTTTGAATTTGGGCATTGACCGTTGCAGGTCGGGCTTGTACCCAATCGACCAAGTGGGTGATGGGCGCTTGCCAACCTGTGGCTTGTTCTAACAGTTCTTCAGGACTTTCGGCATAAATTATCCCTGTTTTGGCACTGTTGAGGGTGACTTGTCCTGGTTGTCCGCTAATTTGCGTTTTACCAACGCCCAAAATGCCGCTCAGTTCAATATCAAACTGCTGTTGCTGCTGTACCCAAGTAAAAAAGGCACTGCCAGATTGCTGCGGAGTGCGCACACCAATTTTGCCTTGTAGGTTAAACTGATTTTCGGCTTCAACTTGCTGTGAAACATGGGCAGGAGATTGCACAAAAGGCTGACAACCTGTGATGAACAGACTGGTACTGACAAACAGGGTAAGACCTAATTTTGAGAATAAACGCATAAAATCACTTAACTCTTTTTAACGGGCTGCGCTAACAATAGCGAATTTAATTGTTGCAATTGCGGATCATTCGGATGATTTTGTTGTAATTGTTGTAACACTTGGCTGAATTTTTGAATATCTCCTTGCATATACAACGATTTTGCATAACGTGAGCCAATCGCGGCACTATGACTCAGCGCGTAGGCTTTTTCCAAAGCCTGTGCCGAAGCAGTGTAGTCATTTTGCAAATAGCTGACATAACCTAAAGTATCTAAAATAGAGGCTTGTTCAGGTGCAAACTCAAGTGCTTGCTCTACATAGCGACGCGCTTCATCCAAACGACGATTTTGCAGTGCAAGAGTATAGGCGTAGGCATTTAAATAGGTTGGGCTGTTCGGCTCAATTTCCAGTAACTTGGTGAGCAGTTGATCCAGTTTGTCTTTTTCCTGATGTGCATCCAATAGTAAGACTTCTGAATAGATCAGGTCAGGATCATCGGGCAGGTTTTTGATGGCTTCATCTAACAAACGCAGTGCTGCTTTTTTATTGTCCATGCGTTTTAAAATATCGGCCTGTGCCTGATATAAAAAACTGGCGTGCTGCGGATAGTTGACCCGTTCCTGCGTTAAAAAGCGCAGGGCATCGTTCAGTTTATCTTGCTGGGCAAAAATACTGATCATGTTGCGACGTGAAACCGTATAAAGGCTACCATCGACCAAACGATAATAGGCTTTGGCTGTTTCAAAGTGCTGTTTACGCTCGGCATTGACTGCCAAATAGAAATAGGCTTCGTTTTGATATTGGGCTGAATAGCGCAACTCTACTAAATATTTTTCGGCTTTTTCGTATTGTTTCAAGTCAATACTGGTCAAACCTGCAATAAATAAGGCTTCATCTTCCGTAGGCCATTTTTTTAAAATAGCTTCTAGCTTTGTTAGCGCCAAAGTTGCTTCATTTTTTTTGACCAAATATTTGGCTTCGGCTAAACGGACTTCAAAATTATTTTTGTGTTTACGGCTGGATTTTGCATACCAAGCTGCCGTTTCTTCTTCATTGCCAAGTACGCTCAACAAATTGGCTTTCATTAAAATATAGCCAGTGACTTTCGGGCGTTTGCGCAACGCTCTGTTAATGGTGTCGAGCGCGGCTTGATATTGTCCATTTTGCGCTTTTAAACCTGCAATCAATACCAAAATAGATGGATTGTCTTTGGCTTTGCTGGTGCGCAGGGCTTGAATCAGAAATTCACGGTCTTCTACAGATTCAGGGGAAATTCCCGCCAAAATTTGTTCTAAGTCAGCCGTGGCATCAATATTTAGAATTTTATCTAAGGTTTCTGCAGCCAAGTCATATTCATGCGCTTTGAGTGCAATGTGCGCCAAATAAAACAGTGCAGGGACATCGGATGGTTCTTGTACCACCCAATGTGTTGCAATATCTAATGCGGCACGTAGGTCATTTTGTTCAATGGCAATATTCAGGGCGCGTTGTTTAATGGAAGTCGAATTGTTCTTAATTGCCAAGACCGTGTAGTTGTGTAATGCAGTTGGAATATCGCCATAAGCCAAGGCAAATTCTGCCACCATGGTTTGTTTTACCGCATTATAATTTGAATTTGCATGATAAATTTCTTCAGATGCTCTAAGATGAGCAACTGAAGCCATGCTACCGACCAGTAAGAATGTGGTAGAATATTGCTTAATTGTCGCGCCGTATGGTCGGCTATTTGTTTGACGCAATTTTTCTTGATCCAAGTAATGCTTTTTATGACACCGTTATTGCACAATAGCATAAATTTAGCGAAATGATGATCTGATATGTCTTTCTTTGCATTGGGTGTCAACCATCAAACCGCCTCTGTAGAGTTGCGCGAGCAAATTGCATTTAACCCAGAAAAGTTAAGTGCCTTACTTGCTGAGCAAAGCCAACATCCCGAACTGAATGATTTGGTGGTGGTGTCTACCTGCAACCGTACCGAAGTCTACGCCATGTCTGAACATCCAGAACAGGTGTTGGATTGGCTTGCACACGTCAATGGTATTGATGCGAAGCAATTGAGTCGTCATGTTTATCGTTATGAAAATGCACAGGCGGTGTCGCATTTAATGCGCGTAGCCAGTGGGCTAGATTCACTCATGTTGGGTGAGCCGCAAATTTTAGGTCAGGTCAAAACTGCGCTGTCTTTAGCCAAAGACTCACATACGGTTTCGCAACAACTCAACCGAATTTTTGAATATGCGTTTTATGCTGCCAAACGGGTACGTTCAGAAACTGCCGTAGGCAGCCATGCCGTGTCTATGGGTTATGCGGTAGCGCAACTGGCGTTACAAGTATTTAGCCATCCTGAAAAACTAACAGTGATGGTGGTGGCTGCAGGCGAAATGAATAGCCTTGTGGCGAAGCATTTGGCCGAGATGGGCGTCGCTAAAATTTTAATTTGTAACCGTACCCGCGCTCGTGCCGAAGCTTTGGCACAAGAAATTGCGCATCGGGTTGAAGTTGAAATTATTGAATTTGATCAGTTAGCGGCCAATTTACACCGCGCTGATGTAATTTCAAGCTGTACGGGTAGTTTGCATCAGGTGATTGCTTATCCTGAAGTAAAAGCAGCGTTAAAGAAACGTCGCTATCAGCAAATGTTGTTGGTCGATTTGGCCGTACCACGTGATATTGATCCTAAAATTGAAAACTTGGATGGCGTGTATTTGTACGGGGTCGATGACCTGCAAAGCGTGATTGATGAAAACTTGGCGCAGCGTCGTCAGGCGGCTGTGGAAGCAGAGCTAATGGTCAATCAGCTTGTGACTGAGTTGGTGACCCATCAAAAAGTTCAGCAAGCAGGTGCGACCATTCATGCTTACCGTGAACATGGCGAAAGCTTGCGTCAGGAAGAATTAAATTTGGCGATGGCGCGTATTGCCAAAGGTGAAGATGCTGCACAGGTTCTGCAGGAATTTTCCTATCGTTTAACCCAAAAACTGCTGCATCCAACTTCTATTTTATTGCGTGAAGCAGCCAAAGGTGATGAGCCTGAATGTTTTGAGTTTATGCAGGAAAATTTAGCAGCGACTGCCAAACATCGTCGCAAATAAGCAAGATTAACGTGATTCACAAAAAAGATTTTTGATGATACAAACTTAATCTAATCAGATCGCTTATTCCTCTAACAAGGTCAGCGATCTTTTTTTATCAATTTCATAAATTTGATGTTTCAATCGCTTCATTTCTTCAATACTGCTGAATTTTTTGGAGCGAATTTTTTGCTGTAAACAGTCGTATTGCAATTTGGTCGAAAAATCCTGCGCCAATTTATCGACGTGTTCAGGAGAAGTCGTGTAATCACTGACATTGGCTTGTTGTAAAATGCGCTGTAATTCATAGTGATACGCTGAGCATGCACCCAAAATATAATATTTGGCTTGTTCAGGATCATCGGGTAGATCATCAAAAATAGTATTTAAAATATTTAAGATTTGGTGTAGCAGATGATCATTTGGAATCAGCGCACGTAACGGTTCAAAGTGAATATACAAATACGGGTGATTGATTAGAATCGCAATCACATATTCTTCGGCATCGACTTTGGTGCTAAAACTCAAAGATGCATCGTTATTGGTCTGTGCCTGCCATTTACGGTTAAAGCCTAACTTTTCACGGAAAAACTGTTGCAGCAAATAGCGATAAGAACCCGTTTTGGGCAAAAGTTCGGTCAACTGCCGCAGTTCACCCATGACCTGACTTTTGCCTTCAGGGGTACTGATATTATGGTTTTGGGTGAGATGCGCAAAGACAAAATCTGATAGCAAAGGTGCTTGATCTAATAAACGTCGGAAATTTTCGATGCCTTCACGACGAATAAGTGAGTCAGGGTCGTGCTCATTGGGTAAAACAAAGAACTTCAGTTCACGTCCATCATTGAGCAAAGGCAGTGCAATTTCCAGTGTACGACGTGCGGCTTTTTGACCTGCGGCATCGCCATCAAACGCGATGGTAATGCGGTTGTTTTGGCGGAATAGAATGTTTAAATGATCGGTATTACTGGCTGTACCGAGTGTCGCTACAGCACCATGAATGCCGTATTGCTGCAAGGCAATCACATCCATATAGCCTTCGACCATTAAATAATCTTGGGCTTTTTGTTTGCGTCCTTCATATAAACCATAGAGCAATTGGTTTTTATGAAACACTTCCGAATCGGGCGAGTTGATGTATTTGGGTTTGATTTCATCATTAAGTGCGCGACCACCAAAGCCGACCACACGTCCTTTGCTGTCACGGATTGGAAAAATCACCCGATCACGTAATAAATCGAAGTCACGTCCCTTGTCACTGGTACGAATTAAGCCTAGCAGTTTTAAACCTGCAATGTCTTGCGGAAAGGCTTTTTCTAAATGCTGCCAATCTTCGGGTGCGTAACCCAAGCGCCAAAACTGCAAGGTTTGTGCGGTTAAACCACGTTTTTGAAAATACTGTTGCGCGGCAGGGCTGTGCGGCAATTGCTGCTCATAATATTGCGCTATATTTTCTAGCAAGTCGTATAAGTTGCCTTCTTGTGCAGGTGTGTCCTGCATGGTGTCCCATTGCTCAAAACCTGCAAACGGGTCGGCATTGTTTTGAAATTCCGAGTTCTGAAATTCCGAGTTTGCGTATTCAGCACTTTGAAACTCGGCAAAAGGATCAAAGTCGATGCCAGAAGCTTCAAAAGTATGTTCGCTTGATGTGGTTTGAGCTGCAGAAGTTTCATTCTGGTCTTTTGCTGTTGGTTTGGGTTGAGCTATCGGTGTTGGCTTTTTGGCTTCACGTTTATAAGAGAGTTTTTTATTGTCGTGCTGATCTTTTGGGAGTTCGATGCCTGTTTGACTGGCCAAGTCTTTCATGACATCTACAAAATTGCGGTTATCAATATCCATTAAAAAACGGATGGCGTTACCATTTGCCTGACAGCCAAAGCAATGATAATACTGCTTGTCACGGTAAACGTGAAAAGACGGGGTTTTTTCCTGATGGAACGGGCAGCAGCCCGAATAGGTACGACCAGTTTTTTTTAATTTCACGCGCTGACTAATCAGATCGACAATATCAGTGCGATCTAAAATTTGATCAATCGTGTGCTGTGGAATGGCCATACGGTTTTGTCTGTTATCTCTTGGTAGTGAAAGGTTCGCCGAACAGGTTGAATACATCAGACTGTGCTGATTGACTCAATGAGTATTCTCTTTTGTATCTTTTTCTAGGACAGGAAACAAGCCCATAAAAGAACAAAGGGCAAGTATCATAACTTGCCCTTTGCATTTTTCAAAACTGAAAAATCAGTCGGAATGGTTTTATTCAGTGCTGTCGTTTTGAGATTTTGGACGATCGAGCAAGCCAAAACTCAAACGGTTGGTGAGGCTGCGTGATGGCTCTGCTTGTGCTTTAGTATCTGACTGTTGTGCTTCGGTGCTGCTTTGCGCTTCACGTCCGAAAATACCCAAAGTTGCACGGTTAATCCAGCTTGCGTCATGACGGGCAGCACGTAAATTCACGCTACCATCTGCTTTAACCAAATTTGGATAGTTCAGTTTCAACACATCAATATATTGTTGAGCTGTGGCTTGATCGCCCAATTTGCCATAACCATAAGCCACCGTTGCCAACGCTTCCGGAATTTGCGGAGTTTGCGGATAATGCTCAACTACCCACAATGAACGCTCTACTGCAGCCACCCATGCTTTACGTTTAATGTTATAACGTGCCGCATTCATTTCGGCTTCCGCCAGTTCCTGACCAATAAACTGCATGCGCTGTGCAGCATCTACCGCATAAGTGCTTGATGGATAGCGACGGATAAAATCGACAAAGTTTTGATACGCCAATTTTAAATAGCTAACATCACGGTGTGATTGCTTGAGCGAGGTATAACGCAACAAACCATCATAGTTTTGTTCCATATTCGCCACACCACGTACATAGTAGGCATAATCGGCTTTAGGATGCTGCGGGTTCATGCGGATGAAACGATCTGCAACAGCAATTGCGCCTTCATAATCTTTTTGCTGGAATTTTGCATACAACAATTCAAGCTGCGCCTGCTGCGCATAATCACCCGTTGGGTAATAGGTTTCTAAAGCTTCAAGATGCTTAACGGCATCGGTGTATTGACCACGATCCAGTGCTTTTTCTGCTTTTTCAATATAAACCTGTTCGCTAGATTGCGGACCAGTATCGACCACTTCTTTTTTTGGATTGCTGCTACAGCCCACAATTGCAGACGCAACGCCGAGTGAAAGAGCAAGCATTGTTATTTTATAACGTGGTAGCGACATAAAAATTCCTCTGTTAATACGGGCAATGAGCTACAATTGCGCTATTAAACCACTTTTGTCTGAATGAGCAAATGAGTCAAGCACAATCTACCCATTCCAATTTACCTGAAACTGAGTTCAATTTACTTGAAGATGCTGAGGATGCAGATAACCATACTTCAGACTCAACTGCAACACGTTTATCGTTGCAATTTCAATTGGATGACAGCCACTTAGGACTACGCATCGACCAAGTTGCAGCCATCATTTGGAGTGAATTTTCACGTGAAAAGCTAAAACAGTGGCTCAAAGACGGTCATTTGTTGGTAAATGGTAACACGGTCAAACCTAAATATAAGTGTGAAGGTGATGAGCTTCTTACCCTAGAAGTCGAGCTTGAAGCGCAAACCCGCAGCCTACCTGAAGATATTCCACTGGATATTATTTATGAAGATGATGACATCATGGTGATTAATAAACCTGTGGGCATGGTGGTGCATCCGGGGGCGGGAAATAGCTCTGGAACTCTGGTAAATGCCTTGCTGCATCATTATCCAAAATCGGCAGAGTTAACTCGTGCAGGTTTGGTGCATCGTATTGATAAAGATACTTCGGGTTTGCTGGTGGTTGCCAAAAATCTGGAAGCACAGTTTGCCTTGACCAAGCAACTGGCGAAAAAGTCAGTTTATCGTTTATACGACTTGGTGGTGTACGGCAACATGATTGCGGGAGGCACTGTCGATGAGCCGATTAAACGCCATCCTGTAGATCGAGTGAAAATGGCTGTTTTGCCGGGCGGCAAAGACGCCGTCACACATTACAATGTTAAAGAACGCTTTCAGCATTTCACTCGTGTTCAGGCGCGTTTGGAAACTGGACGTACTCATCAAATTCGTGTGCATCTAAGTTATATTGGTTATGGTTTGGTTGGCGATCCTGTTTATACGCCACGTGTACGTGTGCCAGCAGGCGCATCGGCATTATTAAACGATACCTTGCGTAACTTTAAACGTCAGGCCTTACATGCCGTCAAACTCGGTTTGGTGCATCCACGTACTCAAGAAGAAATGATGTTTGAAGCGCCGTGGCCTGAAGACTTTAAACAATTGGTAGACGTGTTACGCAGTGAAAATGCTGCCTATTAATTGTTGCATAGACAGCATTAACAAGATCAACTCAGATACGGCAATGCCAGAAAACGACTAAGGATAGATTTATGCAATTTGTTCAAGGATTACCTGCAGGTGTGTATGTTGGGCAAACCCGCATACAACATGTGCAAGCTTTAGCGACAGACTGTGCCGATGTATCTGGTTTTAATCTGGCGCTGCATGTGCAGGATGATGCATGGCGTGTGCAGCAGCATCGTATGAGTTTACTGGCAGAGTTTGCTGAATATGGGGTCGATAAAATGACGTGGATGACGCAAACACATAGCGTGTTGTGTCAGACCATTAATGAGCAAATCACTTGTGAAGCTTTAGAAGGCGATGGTTTGGTCACTCAGCGTAAAGCGCATGCTTTAATGATGATGACCGCAGACTGTTTACCTGTGGTTTTGGGCAATGCCGAAGGCACTGAGGTTGCGAATCTGCATGCAGGCTGGCGTGGTCTTGCCAACGGTATTATCGAAAACACCATCGTCGAAATGCAAAGTGCTCCAACATGGGCGTGGTTGGGTGCGGCTATTAGTCAGCCGTGTTTTGAAGTTGGGGCTGAGGTGAAACAGGCATTTTGCGATAAATATCCTGAATTAGACACGGCTTTTATTGCAGGGCAGCAGCAAGGTAAATATCTTGCTGACTTGTATGCGATCGCGCGTTTTATTTTGCAGCAGCATGGTGTTACAACGGTCTTGGGCGGTGATCAGTGCTCGTATCAACAAGCCGATGATTACTATTCTTACCGCCGTCAAGCACGTACAGGACGTATGGCAACATTCGTGTTTATGCAGGCTTAGTGTTAAACTTGACTTAATTATTTGGTTTTAAACATTCTCATGTCAGTGACTCATTCAACATCTTCTTGCGCTGCTATTCGTGTGGCGGTGGTTTATCACAGTCCTTATGGTCATACTGCTAAGGTGGCACAGCATATTGCACAAGGTGCTGCGCAAATGGATGCTCAGGTGACTTTGATGGATGTGGCTGAAATTGAATGGGATAGCCTAGATCAAGCCGATATTATCATTATGGGCTGTCCAACTTATATGGGCAGCATTACTTCGGCTTTAAAACAGTTTATGGAGCAATCGTCTAAGCGTTGGTTGGCCAGAACTTGGCAGGGCAAACTGGCGGCAGGTTTTACCAATGGCGGTGGTTTAAGTGGCGATAAACTGGCGGTGCTGCAACAAATTAATTTATTTGCGATGCAGCATGGCATGTTGTGGTCAGGTTTACCGTTTATGCCGACAGGGCGTAGTCCACACGATATTAACCGCATGTCGAGCTTTTTGGGTTTAATGACGCAGTCTGATAATGCCTGTGTTGAAATTACGCCACCCGAAGGTGATTTGGAAACTGCAGTCAAATTTGGTAAATATTTGGTGGAATTAAAACTTAAAGACTAAGCATTTTTAGTTTTACAACTTCCATAAAAAATGCTCGATGTTGATCTCGAGCATTTTTTATGGGCGGAATGTGCAAAATTATTTGTGCATCAAACGTGCTTTATCACGCTGCCAATCACGGTCTTTTTCAGAAGCGCGTTTATCGTGCAATTGTTTACCTTTCACCAAAGCAATTTCAAGCTTCGCTAAAGGGCCTTTCCAATAACATGCTAAAGGTACGCAAGAATAACCTTTTTGATTGACTGCACCCATCAACTTTTCAATTTCACGTCGTGAAAGTAAGAGTTTGCGGGTACGGGTCGCTTCAGGCACTACATGCGTTGAAGCCGACAAGAGTGGTTGAATTTGTGCACCAAATAAAAAGGCTTCATTGTCACGAAACAGGATATAACTTTCGGTAATAGTCATACGTCCTGCGCGCAAAGATTTGACTTCCCAACCTTGCAAAGAAAGTCCTGCTTCAAATTTTTCTTCAATAAAATAATCGTGGCGTGCACGTTTATTCTGTGCAATTGTTCCGCCCGTATTTTTTTTAACTACAGTTAGCTTCGCCATATTCAATTACTTCCAAACTTATGACTATTGTGCCTCAAACCAAGGCTTGCTGACAAATCAAAATCATCACAACTGTTGGCTAAACTGCTTTGATATTTCATAATTTGGTAGACTTTAGTTCACTAAAATTTTTTGTATTTGTTAAACTAACTTTGACAAAACCAACTAGAGCATAATGGATGTCTAAAACTCGCGTAATTTATCCGGGCACCTTTGACCCGATTACTAATGGTCATATTGACTTGGTGACACGTGCTGCAAAAATGTTTGATGAAGTCGTGGTCGCAATTGCCATTGGACATCATAAAAATCCAATTTTTACTTTGGAAGAACGTGTGGAATTGGCACAGGCATCTTTAAAGCATTTGCCTAATGTTGAATTTGTCGGATTTGATGGTTTATTGGTTAATTTTTTCCGTGAGCAAAATGCGACTGCAGTTTTGCGTGGTTTGCGTGCTGTTTCAGATTTTGAATACGAATTTCAGTTGGCAAATATGAACCGTCAATTAGATGCGAAATATGAAGCGGTATTTCTGACTCCTTCAGAGCAATATTCATTTATTTCTTCTACATTAGTTCGTGAAATTGCACGCTTAAAAGGTGATGTGACTAAATTTGTTGCACCTGTTGTGGTCGAAGCCTTTGAGCGTAAATTACGACAAGGTTGGTAGCGTGTCTTTATATATTACCGATGAATGTATTAACTGTGATGTCTGTGAACCTGTATGCCCAAATGAGGCAATTTATATGGGTGAGCTGATTTATGAGATTAATCCAGCATTATGTACTGAATGTGTAGGACATCACGAGCAGCCGCAGTGTCAGTTATTTTGCCCAGTCGATTGTATTCCGCTCGATCCAGAGCATGTAGAAACACAGGAACAATTGCTGGAAAAATATAAAAAACTGATTGCTCAAAAAAGCGCAAGCAATTAACTTATAATTTTGCTAAGATGCGCCTTCGAAGTGAACCAGACGATCGCTGCTGTGGAGGTCTCCGTGACTGAAACAGGGGAGGAAAGTCCGGGCTTCATAGGGCAGGGTGCCAGGTAACGCCTGGGCGGCGTGAGCCGACGGAAAGTGCAGCAGAGAGTAGACCGCCTTCGTATGGTTTCTTTTTCGGAAGAAATTGAAGGTAAGGGTGAAAGGGTGCGGTAAGAGCGCACCGCATGGCTGGTAACAGTTCATGGCATGGTAAACCCCACCAGAAGCAAGACCAAATAGGAATCCTGAGGTACGGCCCGTACTGGATTCGGGTAGGTCGCTTGAGCGTATGAGTGATTGTACGCCTAGAGGAATGATCGTTCTCGACAGAACCCGGCTTATCGGTTCACTTCACCAAATTTTAAGCAATTGATGCGTGATAAGGCTTGACGTTACCTAGATTACAGCAGATAATGCGCGCACAGTTTTTGGCTATGTAGCTCAGTTGGTTAGAGCACCGCACTCATAATGCGGGGGTCACAGGTTCAAGTCCCGTCATAGCCACCATTTTTCAGACCACGTTCACTAACGTGGTCTTTTTTTGTTTAAAATTTGTCTGCGCAATCTATTTGAGCTGTATCCAGTTGAATCTGCATTTGTAGGTTTTGAATCTGTTGCCAATTGGCTTGTTGATCAGAGTGAGCAAAAATTTTGGCATCGACCTGATTTAATTTTTTTAGCGAAATGTGTTGTGATGCACAATAACGCCCTACAGCACGCTCATAAGCCAGTTGTTGCTGCGCTGCAGCATTGAGTTGATGTGCCGTTAAAATCTTTTGCTGCCCTTTGGCATAAGCAACCAAGACACGTCGGTCTGCGATGCTATAACTCATTTTAGAATTAATAAATTGCGCAACATCACGCCGTACACCGTTGTAATCTACAAAAATAGGTGAAACCAAAGCGCAGGAACTTAAGCCAACAACAAGGCTACTCAGTATTATAGACTTCAAGATCATGGTTAAATTTATTCTCTTTTTTCTGTGTGACTTGATATAGATTTTGCTGCAAATATTTAAGAATCTCCGTAAGAAAATAGTAATTTGATTAAAATTAAACAAATTGCACTGTTTTTGCTTAAACTGTGAGCGTTTGTAAATTAAAATACTTGACGATGCAGGGCTAAGTTTAGATAATGCGCACACAGTTTATGGCTATGTAGCTCAGTTGGTTAGAGCACCGCACTCATAATGCGGGGGTCACAGGTTCAAGTCCCGTCATAGCCACCATTTTTATAGACTAAGCTCTCAGCTTGGTCTTTTTTTATGTCAAAATTTTAGGCTACTTTTTGCAGCATTGGTTTAATGGCAGGTACAAAAAAACCAAGCCGTAGCTTGGTTTTTATATCTTTGTTTAAGCAATGCTTTAGCGTTAAATCCCTGCTTTCCAACCATTGACGAGCGGATAGCGACGTTCACGACCAAAAGCGCGTGAACTAATACGTGGTCCTAATGCACCTTGGCGACGCTTGTACTCGTTGCGATCAACCAATTGAATGACTTTCTCGACCATCGCGCGTTCAAAGCCTTTGCTAATGATGTCTTCTTGGCTCTGATCTTCTTCAATATACGCATACAAAATCGCATCGAGCACTTCGTATGGTGGTAAAGAATCTTGGTCTTTTTGGTCAGGACGTAATTCTGCTGAAGGTGGGCGCGTGATCACACGCTCAGGAATCACAGGAGTATCGGCAATACTGTTACGGTATTTAGCCAGTTCAAACACAATGGTTTTGTACACATCTTTGAGTACCGCATAACCACCGACCATATCGCCATAAAGCGTGCAATAGCCAACTGCTAACTCAGATTTGTTACCTGTAGAAAGCACGAGGTTACCAAACTTATTCGACAAACCCATTAAGATTGTGCCGCGGGCACGGGCTTGTAGATTTTCTTCTGTGGTATCGCTAGGGCTGTTACCAAAGAAAGGATACAGCGTTTGCATAAAGCTATTTACGATCGGGTGAATTTCGGCAATACCAAAAGTCACGCCTAAAGTTTTGGCTTGCTCTGCAGCATCTTCCACACTAATTTGCGCGGTATAAGTGTACGGCATCATTACCGCTTGTACCTTATCTGCACCAATTGCATCAACCGCAATAGCAAGAGTGAGCGCTGAATCAATTCCGCCCGACAAGCCAAGAATTACACCAGGGAAGCCAGAGCGTTGCACGTAGTCACGGGTTGCTAATACTAAACCTTGATAGATTTCTGCAAGGGTGTCTAAAGCTGGGCTAATTTCGGCAGTTTTAAAGTGCTTCTGTGCAGCGTCATATTCTGCGTAGAATAAACCTTCTTGGTAGGTTGGGGCTTGTAATGCAACATTGCCTGCTTGGTTAATCACAAAGCTCGTACCATCGAAGATTAAATCATCTTGACCGCCAACTTGGTTTACATATACCACATTGAGATGTAATTGTTTTGCCAGTTCGGTCATGGTCTGTACACGATGCTGCGGTTTACCCACTTCATAAGGCGATGCGTTCAAGACCAATGCAGTTTCTACATTCAACTGTGCCAATTGCTGCACGGTTGGCAAAGACCATAAATCTTCGCAAATCAAAACGCCAAATTTATGACCAAGGTATTCAAAAACTAAGTGTTGATGACCTTCATCAAAATAGCGTTTTTCATCAAATACAGCATAATTTGGTAAATTTTGCTTGTTGTAAATACCTAAGATGTTGCCATCTTTCATGACGGCAGCCGAGTTAAAGCGCTGACCATCTTCAGTTTCATTGACAAAGCCGAAAACTAAAACAATATCTTTAATTTCACGTAATTGTTCAAATGCTTGTTGTGTGCGTTGATTCAAGCTTGGGCGCAGTAATAAATCTTCTGCAGGGTAGCCCAAAATTGAAAGTTCAGGAAAAATAATCAAATCTGCATGTTGTTTTTTCGCTTCATTTGCTTGTTCAAGCATTTTTTGCGCGTTTGCTTCGAGATTGCCAATGTGTGGAGAGAACTGTGCAAGGGCAATTTTAAAAGATTTCATTTAAATTAAGTCCTATTCCTATAGGTGTAGAATACACGTAAGTGGCTGATGATTATTGTTATAAAAATTTCAGCGTAGTGTATTGTGGATTAAACGACTGCCGAAAGGCACAAATAAAAACCATTTATTATCTAACAGATAAAGATCTTATTTTGCAGTGCAAAAATGGAGACTTTTGCTATTTTATCTTAATTTAGAATAGATGCTAGCATCGAATACACTTTATTGTCTTGTCTGCAAGAATATTATTGAAATGTGACAGAATTTTTATGCTATTTATTTGAAAAGCATTATATTTTTAGGTTGTATGATGCATGTGTTTTTCGTGAAATAAGCATGTACCAAGATGAGTGAGCTAAGTCGAGCGGTGCGGGCTGTTTAAAATAATATTGTCTATTTTTTTAAGAAAAATATCTTTGGCAATTTCACCTTGTTGCTCAATGTTGTAAGCAAAAAAAGGTTTCGCTTCAATTAAGCGATAATGATATGGATTGTAACGCTTAAAACTCAAAAAATACGCGGTTTGCAATACCGCACCACGCAGTAAGACATTGATGTGATGTTGATGCTGTAAAATGTGCGCCATCTCATGAATAAAGATCGCTTGATAGCCACGGTGTGCTTGGCTGTAGTCGGCTAGATAATGCCGATTACGCACATGAATATAGCCACAGGGGGCCATAAAAATGTGCTGTGGCTGCCAAGGCAAATAAGGATGGTTCATAACTTTGACTTGGCTGTAGTCAATCAGATTGCCAAACACAGATTGGCACAACTGTATTTCCATTGCAGTTAGGCTTCGACATCTAAACTGATCTAGTTTGAGCAGTCGCATCAATAAGCTGAGAATGAATAAATGCAGTTGTAGCATAGAAATGAGTTGTAAGTAGCTGACATCAAAAATATAGCCTAAATCTGCAATGATCTAAATTTTATTTTGTGGCTTGGTGGTTGTTTGGAATAAGTAAAGCTGTAACGAGTTTTATCGGCTAAATAAAAGCAATAAAAAACCACCCGAAGGTGGTTTTTTTGTCGTGTCGTTTTACACGCTACAACGCAGACCGAATTAACGGTTGATGTCGCGTTGAGTGTGGCCAGTGTAAAGCTGACGAGGACGACCGATTTTGTAAGGACCGCTGTGCATTTCTAACCAGTGGCTGATCCAACCAACTGTACGTGCAAGTGCGAAAATTACAGTAAACATTTCTGTTGGGATACCAATCGCTTTAAGGATGATACCTGAGTAGAAGTCTACGTTAGGGTATAAGTTACGCTTGATGAAGTATTCATCAGATAACGCAATACGCTCAAGTTCCATTGCAAGTGCAAGTTGTGGATCGTTGATACCTAAGTCGTTAAGTACTTCGTCACAAGTTTGCTTCATTACAGTCGCACGTGGGTCATGGTTTTTATAAACGCGGTGACCAAAGCCCATAAGTTTAACTTCTTTAGTCTTCACTTTTTCCATGAACTCAGCAACGTGTTCTACAGAGCCGATTTCATCAAGCATCTTAAGAACAGCTTCGTTCGCACCACCGTGAGCAGGACCCCAAAGTGCAGAAATACCTGCAGAGATACATGCGTATGGGTTAGCGCCAGTAGAACCAGCTAAACGTACAGTTGAAGTAGACGCGTTTTGTTCGTGGTCAGCGTGAAGCGTGAAAATACGATCCATTGCGCGAGCGTGAACAGGGTTTACTTTGTAATCACGGTCTGCTGGTGTAGCAAACATCATGTACAAGAAGTTTTCTGCGTAGCTTAAGTCGTTACGTGGGTAAACAAATGGTTGACCAACAGTGTACTTGTAGCTCCAAGCCGCTAAAGTAGGAATCTTCGCGATTAAACGAATCGCTGTGATTTCACGGTGGTTAACATCTTCGATGTCTAAGTTGTTGTGATAGAACGCAGATAACGCACCAACAACACCTACCATGATTGCCATAGGGTGAGCGTCACGACGGAAACCGTTATAGAAACGTTTTACTTGGTCGTGAACCATAGTGTGGTTACGAACTTTAGCGTCAAAATCAGCTTTTTGTTCTGCAGTTGGAAGCTCGCCATTTAATAATAAGTAGCAAGTTTCTAAGTAGTCAGCTTTAGTCGCTAATTGGTCAATTGGGTAACCACGGTGTAAAAGAATACCTTTGTTACCATCAATGAACGTAATTTTAGACTCGCAAGACGCTGTTGCCATAAAACCAGGATCAAAAGTAAAGTGACCTGCCGCCAACACATCCTTAACGTCAATTACATCTGGGCCTAATGTGCCGCTGTAAATTGGTAATTCAATTTCTTTTCCATCAAGCTGTAATACGGCTTTTTTGCCAGTTGCTTCAGACATTCAATAGATCTCCTGTCCTGGTGAATGTTGATCTGACTCGAAGTATCAATCTTTTAATGCGCAAGTCAGACGGATTAAAAATTAGCTCTAAGATTAGAGAGTACTGAAATTTTGTCAATTATACTTATGGATTAAGCAGACGACTATTTATAGAAAAAGTCGAAAAAATTCCAGTAAAAAAATCAATAAAATCACAGCACAGCCGCCGTATCATAAGTCAAAATTTGTCGGATGTGCAGAAAAAAATCATCAATACGGATTAATTGTAAGCAATTTTAAATACTAGTTTTGATGTGCTATTTCTTTAGCAGGATTCAGTCCAATACTTAAATTTATCTAATTCTCATAACTTACACGTTTTTACATACACGGTAGGGTGGTCAGATTGTTTGTAATAGGCAGTAAGTCTGGTATTTAAATTCGATATTGATTGATCAAAAAATGACTGATTAAACTCCTGAAAATAGCCATAACCCATCATATTTTGAGTGGGAAATGATGAAATCTTTGTGAATAAAGCGCGGTTATTTATCCATACAGATACAAAAAATACTGGATAAGTCATTCATTCGCATGATGATTATCATTTTTAATATTTATTTAGGTGTGGTGTTTAAAGTAAATATAAGTTGTATAAATAGATTGAGGTATGTGCCGACATTAAAGTTTAATCCATGATCAGGTGTACCTTGACCAAAGCAAAGTGATGGGCTGTCTGGATCTAAGAGTCTTGTGTTGTGGTTGTAAATTGCTGCAAACAGTGGAGTACACACATATATAGTGCTGCTACTTATATATAAGTATGTGAAAACCCGAAGAACATCTGAAAAACAAAGTACAAATTTATCTTTAGTCTAAATATTCTAAAGCCACTGATTGTGTCATCAAGAGTTTTCACTTTAATAATTTATTTAAAAAACATGGATTTATGTTTGCTTGTGTGGTTATTGATGGCGAGTGGTTTGCTTTTATAATTGTTAATGATTCTTATTTAAAGGATTTTTAGCCAAAAAGCCGAGTAGAGTTGTTTGTATTTTAACAGTTGACGTTTTATAATTCAGTGTCGTTTTAAGGTTAGGCATGAATTTGCCTGACAATGCCAGCTTTCCTTCGAATTTATTCCAACAAACTCCGGATGGAGTTTTTACTTACAGGATGCCCGCTGTGAAAAGCAACAGACCTGTCAATTTGTCCATGGGTCAAGTTTTAGAAGTAAACTTAAAATCGCCCGTGGCTATTGCATCAATTCTACACCGTCTTTCTGGTGTCATCGTATTTTTACTCGTACCGGTACTTTTATGGTTGTTAGACAAGTCTTTGTCTTCACCTGAAGGTTTTGCTCAAGTTCAAGAAATTTTTAACGGTTTCTTTGTGCGCTTTATCGTATGGGTATTTGTAGCCGGCTTAATCTATCACTTCATTGCTGGTGTTAAGCACTTACTTGCTGACCTTGGTTTTGCAGAAGAACTGCAAAGTGGTCGCATTGCAGCTACTATTTCATTGATCTTGTCTGCTATCGGTATCGTTGCAGCATTTGTATGGATTGTAATCTAATGAAAAGTGCTACAGGTTTAACGGGTTCAGGTTCTCGCGATTGGTTTATCCAACGTATTAGTGCTGTTGTTCTTGCTGTTTATACCGTTGTGGTATTTGGTTGGATTCTTCTTAACGGTGGATTCAACTTTGAACAGTGGTACGGCTTTATGATGACATTACCAATGAAGATTATGTCTTTATTGGCAGTCTTATCTCTTGTTGCACATGCTTGGATCGGTATGTGGCAAGTATTCACTGACTATGTGACTACTCGTCAAATGGGTCCTTCAGCTTCAGGTTTACGCCTAGTGCTGACTTCAGCAGTGATTATTGCTGTTTTTGCATACGCAATCTGGGCAATCCAGATTTTCTGGGCGAATTGATAGGAAAATATCATGGGCGCGATTAACCCTAAAGAAGATTATACAAATATTCCACACCAATTCTTTGACGCAGTCATCGTTGGTGGTGGTGGTTCAGGTATGCGTGCATCTTACCAACTTGCTCAAGCAGGTTTGAAAGTTGCGGTATTGACCAAAGTATTCCCTACACGTTCACACACTGTTGCAGCGCAGGGTGGTATTGGTGCATCTCTTGGTAACATGCAAGAAGATAACTGGCACTACCACTTTTACGACACAGTAAAAGGTTCTGACTGGTTGGGCGACCAAGACGCGATTGAATTCATGACGCGTGAAGCGCCACAAGTGGTTTATGAATTAGAACACTTGGGTATGCCATTTGACCGTAACGCAGACGGTACAATTTACCAACGTCCATTCGGTGGTCACTCTGCAAACTACGGTGAAAAAGCAGTTCCACGTGCATGTGCTGCAGCTGACCGTACAGGTCACGCACTTCTTCACACGCTTTATCAAAGCAACGTGAAAATGGGTACTCAATTCTTCGTAGAATGGATTGCTCTTGATTTGATCCGTAACGAAGCTGGCGATGTACTAGGTGTGACTGCAATTGACCAAGAAACAGGTAAAATTGCAGTATTCCAAGCGAAAGCGACATTGTTTGCTACAGGTGGTGCAGGTCGTGTGTACCGTGCATCTACAAACGCATATATCAATACTGGTGACGGTCTTGGTATGGCTGCGCGTGCAGGTATTCCATTACAAGATATGGAATTCTGGCAGTTCCACCCAACAGGTGTTGCGGGCGCGGGCGTATTGTTAACGGAAGGCTGTCGTGGTGAGGGGGGTATCCTTCGTAACGATTCAGGCGAGCCGTTCATGGAGCGTTATGCACCAACTTTGAAAGACTTGGCGCCACGTGACTTCGTATCACGTTCTATGGACCAAGAAATTAAAGAAGGTCGTGGTTGTGGTCCAAACAAAGACTACATCTTGCTTGATATGACGCACTTAGGTGCAGACACAATCATGAAGCGTCTTCCATCTGTATTTGAGATTGGTAAGAAATTCGCGAACGTTGACTGTACTAAAGAGCCAATTCCTGTTGTGCCTACAATCCATTACCAAATGGGTGGTATTCCAACCAATATTCATGGTCAAGTGGTTGTTCCAGAAAGCCGTGAAACTCAAGAGTTGGTTGCGAACTACAACGCAGAAACTGATACATATACAACCAACGCGGGTGACCGTGACTTTGCTAAACCAGTAAAAGGTTTCTATGCAATTGGTGAGTGTTCATGTGTATCTGTACACGGTGCAAACCGTTTAGGTACAAACTCATTGCTTGACTTGGTTGTATTTGGTAAAGCTGCGGGTCAACACATCATTGAGTATGTGACTAAGCAACACGATGGTGAGTACGAACCACTTCCAACAACTGTACTTGAAAACACTGTGAACCGTATTCGTAAACTTGACGAATCGACTTCAGGTGAAAACGCTCAAGAAGTTGCTGATGCAATTCGTAACATCGTTCAAGACCACGCAGGTGTATTCCGTACTTCAGCATTGCTTGATGAAGGTGTGAAACAAATTCTTGCGCTTGAGCCACGTGTTCGCAACATTCATTTGAAAGACAAATCTAAAGTATTCAACACTGCACGTGTAGAAGCATTAGAAGTTGAAAACTTGTATGAAGTTGCTAAAGCGACACTAATCTCAGCTGCTGCACGTAAAGAATGTCGTGGTGCGCATACGGTTGTAGACTTTGAGTTACCACCAGATCACCCAACTTATTCTTATGGTCGTCGTGATGATGAGTGGATGAAGCATACTTTATGGTTCTCTACAGATAACCGTCTTGAGTACAAACCAGTACGTTACAAGCCGCTTACTGTAGCTGCTATTCCACCTAAACCACGTACATTCTAATTGGGAGAAGTAAGATGAGTAGAGGTACTCGTACATTTAATATCTACCGCTACGATCCTGATAAGGATAAAGCACCGTACATGCAAACTTTTAAGCTTGAATTGACTGATAAGCACCGTATGTTGCTTGATGCACTTCTTGAATTGAAGGTACAAGACGAATCTTTGACATTCCGTCGTTCATGTCGTGAAGGTATTTGTGGTTCTGATGGTGTAAACATCAATGGTAAAAATGGTTTAGCGTGTCTTTGGAACCTAAACGATTTACCAGAAGTGATCACAATTCGTCCGCTTCCAGGTCTTCCTGTAATTAAAGACTTGGTTGTAGACATGAATCAGTTCTACGATCAGTATAACAAGATTCATCCGTTCTTGATCAACAACCAACCTGCGCCACCAAAAGAGCGTTTACAATCTCAAGAAGAGCGTGAGCATCTTGATGGTTTGTATGAATGTATTCTTTGTGCATGTTGTTCAACTTCATGCCCATCATTCTGGTGGAACCCAGACAAGTTCTTGGGTCCTTCAGCGTTGTTGAATGCATATCGTTTCATTATCGATTCGCGTGATACTGCAACTCAAGAGCGTTTGGCTCGTCTTGACGATCCATTCTCTTTGTTCCGTTGTAAAGGTATTATGAACTGTGTATCTGTATGTCCTAAAGGCTTGAACCCAACTAAAGCAATCGGTCACATCCGTAACATGCTTTTAGATATGGCTGGCTAATAGACTGCGTGATCAGTTGAGAAAAGCACACCTAGGTGTGCTTTTTTTTGTGCCAAAATTACGATAAAAGTCGTGTGATAAGTTGCTTGTTTTTGATGAGTACGTAAATGAAAAATGTTGCATGCAAAGAAGTGATTAAAAAGTGAGTATTTGATATTTTTTAGGTATAACTGTTGGATAAATAGACAAAAACAGCATTTAGCCGACTAAAGTTGCACACAATTGTAATCCAGTGCTGCTATTTTGTTGTAAAGCATGGGCAAATGCCAAGTTTAGCTGCAATATTTATTTTTAGATGTTATCATGTAACGTGTAAGTGAGAGGGCAGATTGAGAGATGTGCTCTCTTTTATTTTATCTGAAATAGCGGTGTTGGACTTTGGTCTAAATTGCATCTGTTTTTTAAATAAAGCACCATATGTTAGATGAAAATAGAATCAGTGTATTTCGCCAATTTATAGGAGGTATGTGTCAAAAAAATCAATTGCATTTCTGAGATCATGTTACGATTAACAAATGACTATATCTGAAAAATGTTGAATTTTCGTACATTTTATCAACATTTTAAGTGCAAATGATGTGTTATTAAATCAGGACTATTGCAGAAAAGTCGTATTAGAAAAGCTAAGACTGAGCACTTATTTTTTCTAAAACGATTTTGCAAAAAATTGCTCGGCTTGGGTCGAGTATATAAATGAGTGATGATGCCAATGAGGGCGTTATGATTCATAAATGACATTGGGTTTTCCTAATGTAGTGATAACGCCTCATGACATATGTCAACTGGGGACTAATGTCATGTTACCAATTTGACATTATCAATCATGGGTTTTGCTTAAAAAGCATCCTGGAAAATGTTTTTGCAATAGGAAATGGGTCCACAAATGCAAGAAGTTGCTGACGCACTGCGTCTTGACACTGAACTTTCCGCTGATAGTGCAGCGTATATTGAAGAACTTTACGAGCATTATTTGACGTCACCGGAATCAGTCGGTGCTGATTGGCGCGAATATTTCGATAAATTCCCGAAGGGTGATCAACCACACAGTAATGTACGTGAGCAATTCCTTTTATTAGGTCGTAATTCAAATCGCGTTCAAGCCATTGTTCAAGGGTCAGTGAGTTCTGAACATGAACAACGTCAAATTGGCGTGTTGCAACTGATTGCTGCTTACCGTAACCGTGGTCACCAAAAAGCAAAATTAGATCCACTAGGTTTGGCAAAACGTGAAGACGTGCCAGATCTTGATCTTGCTGCACATGGTTTAACCAAGTCTGATTTAGATACTGTTTTCCATACAGGTAATTTGGAAATTGGTAAGTCTGAAGCAACACTAGGCGAAATGGTTGATGCCATGCAGGCGATCTACTGCGGTTCAATTGGTGCAGAATACATGCACATTGTTGATACCAAAGAAAGACGCTGGATTCAACAACGCTTAGAAAGCGCACGTGGTAAGTTCACATTTACTGCAGATCAAAAGAAACACGTTCTTGAGCGCTTAACAGCAGCTGAGGGTCTAGAAAAATATCTAGGTAATAAATACGTTGGTGCGAAACGCTTTGGTGTAGAAGGCGGTGAATCATTTATCCCTATGGTGAATGAAATCATTCAACGTGCGGGTGCTGTTGGCTGTAAAGAAGTCGTGATTGGCATGCCACACCGTGGTCGTTTGAACCTGCTTGTGAACATCATGGGTAAAAACCCTGCAGACCTATTTGGTGAGTTCGAAGGTAAGAGCTTGCATAAAAAAGGTTCTGGCGACGTAAAATATCACCAAGGTTTCTCATCTAACGTGATGACTCCGGGTGGTGAAGTGCACTTGGCACTTGCGTTTAACCCATCGCACTTAGAAATTGTTGGACCTGTGGTTGAAGGTTCTGTACGTGCGCGCCAAGTACGTCGTAAAGACATTGGTGGTGATGATGTATTGCCATTAATCGTTCACGGTGATGCCGCATTTGCAGGTCAAGGTGTTAACCAAGAAACCTTCCAAATGTCACAAACTCGCGGTTATACCGTAGGTGGTACAGTTCACATTGTGATTAACAACCAAGTTGGTTTCACAACATCTGACCCACGTGACGCACGTTCTACTGAATACTGTACTGACATTGCAAAAATGATTCAGGCGCCAATTTTCCACGTGAATGGCGATGATCCTGAAGCGGTGATTTTTGTATCTCAATTGGCACACGATTTCCGTCATACATTCCGTAAAGACGTTGTGATTGATTTGTTCTGCTACCGTCGTCGTGGTCACAACGAAGCTGACGAGCCAGCAGCAACTCAGCCAATGATGTATCAAGTGATCAACAAAAAGACTACAACACGTACTTTATATGCTGACCAATTGGTGCAAGAAGGTGTGTTGGATCGTGCTGCGGCAGATCAAATGGTTGAAGACTACCGTTCTGATTTAGAAGCGGGTAATCACGTTGCGAATGCGTTGGTACTTGAGCCAAATACCAAAATGTTTGTAGATTGGTCTCCGTACTTAGGTCACGATTATACAGACGTTTGGGATACGACTTTCCCTGTTGAGCGTTTGAAAGAACTTGGTCAAACCATGCGTAAACTTCCAGAAGGTTTCGTGATGCAGCGCCAAGTTGCCAAAGTGATTGACGATCGCTTGAAAATGCAAACAGGTGAAATGCCACTGAACTGGGGTGCAGCTGAAACTTTAGCTTATGCAACTTTGTTGGATGAAGGCTATTTAGTTCGTTTGACTGGTGAAGACGTAGGTCGTGGTACTTTCTCACACCGTCATGCGAAATTGCACAACCAAGTCGATGGTAAAACTTATATTCCGTTATGCCATATCAAAGAGAACCAACCACGTGTTGCAATCTACGACTCTTTATTGTCTGAAATGGCAGTATTGGCATTCGAATATGGTTATGCAACGACACTTCCAAAGAGCTTGATCATTTGGGAAGCACAATTTGGTGACTTCGCAAACTGTGCTCAAGTGGTGATTGACCAGTTCATCTCATCTGGCGAAACCAAATGGGAGCGTGTATGTGGTTTAACGATGCTTCTTCCACACGGTTTTGAAGGTCAAGGTCCTGAGCACTCATCTGCACGTTTAGAGCGTTTCTTACAGCTTTGTGCGGAAGAAAACATGCAAGTGATGACACCAACAACACCTGCACAGATTTTCCACGCTTTACGTCGTCAGGCGATTCGTCCAATCCGTAAGCCAATGATCATCATGTCGCCGAAGTCTTTACTTCGTCACAAGTTAGCAGTGTCTAACCTTGATGAGCTTGCAACTGGTACATTCCAGACTGTGATTGATGAAATTGACAACATCAACAAATCAGACGTGACGCGTTTGGTATTGTGTGGTGGTAAAGTGTATTACGACTTGCTTGAAAAGCGTCGTGAATTAGAATTGAACAATACTGCAATTGTTCGTATTGAACAGTTGTACCCATATCCAGAACAACGTCTTGCTGAAGTTCTTGCTTCTTATCCAAACGTAAAAGAATTAGTTTGGACTCAAGAAGAGCCGAAGAACCAAGGTGCTTGGTTATTCATCGCGCCACGTTTATATGATGACGTAATGAAAACTGGTAAACAGATTCGCATTAGTTATGCGGGTCGTGAAGCATCTGCAGCACCAGCGTGTGGTTCACCATATTTGCATGCAAAACAACAAGCTCAGCTCATCAATGACGCGCTTGCGATCGTAGCTGAATAACAGGAGATTCGAAGTAATGGCAACCGAAATTAAAGCACCGGTATTTCCAGAGTCAGTTGCAGACGGTACGATTGCAACTTGGCACAAACAACCAGGTGAAGCAGTTTCACGTGATGAGGTGATCTGTGATATTGAAACCGATAAAGTTGTTTTGGAAGTAGTCGCTCCTGCTGATGGCACAATCTCTGCAATCATCAAAAACGAAGGCGATACAGTTCTTTCTGACGAAGTAATTGCTCAATTTGAAGCGGGTGCTGTTTCTGGCGCTGCTCAAACTCAAGCAGTTCAGTCTGAAGCACAAGTAGAGCAAGCTGCGGCGAAAACTGAAGCGGGCGCTGCGCCAGTTGTTGAGCGTGCACAACCTGTTGCTGACCAAGCACCGGCAGTACGTAAAGCGTTGACTGAAACAGGTATCAATGCTGCAGACGTGTCAGGTACAGGTCGTGGTGGTCGTATCACTAAAGAAGATGTTGCAAATCATCAAGCTAAACCTGCTGCTGCAGCTGCGCCATTAAGCGTTGCGGTAGGTGAGCGTATCGAGAAACGTGTTCCTATGACACGTTTACGTAAGCGTGTTGCAGAGCGTTTACTTGCAGCGACTCAAGAAACTGCAATGTTGACAACATTCAACGAAGTGAACATGAAGCCAATCATGGAAATGCGTGCACAATACAAAGACGCATTTGAGAAACGCCATGGTGCACGTTTAGGCTTTATGTCTTTCTTCGTAAAAGCTGCAACTGAAGCATTGAAACGTTACCCAGCAGTAAACGCTTCTATTGATGGTGAAGATATCGTATATCACGGTTACTACGACATCGGTGTAGCGGTTTCTTCTGACCGTGGTTTAGTGGTTCCTGTATTACGTGATACAGACCGCATGAACTATGCTGAAGTTGAAAACGGTATTCGTGACTATGCTTACAAAGCACGTGACGGTAAGCTTGGTATTGAAGATATGACTGGCGGTACATTCACCATTACTAACGGTGGTACTTTCGGTTCATTGTTATCTACACCAATTCTAAACACGCCACAAACTGCTATTTTGGGCATGCACAAAATCCAAGAGCGTCCTATGGCGGTAAATGGTCAAGTTGAAATCTTGCCAATGATGTACTTAGCGCTTTCTTATGACCACCGTTTAATTGATGGTAAAGAAGCTGTAGGTTTCCTTGTAACAATCAAAGAATTGTTAGAAGAGCCAGCTAAACTCATCCTTGACCTTTAATTCTAAAGAATAAATCAGTGGGCTTGGAGCGATCCTCTAAGCCCATTTTTGGAGATAAAAATGTCTCAACAATTTGATCTTGTTGTTATTGGCGGTGGCCCAGGTGGTTATGAAGCGGCAATTCGTGCGGCTCAACTTGGCTTTAAAGTTGCGTGTATCGAAAAACGTATTCACAAAGGTAAACCATCTTTGGGCGGTACATGCTTAAACGTGGGTTGTATCCCATCTAAAGCATTACTTGATTCTTCACATCGTTATGAAGATACGGTTCATCACTTGGCTGATCATGGTATCACCACAGGTGAAGTACAGTTTGACCTTGCGAAGCTATTAGCACGTAAAGACAAAATCGTTGACCAATTAACTGGCGGTATTGATCAGTTATTAAAAGGTAACGGTGTTGAGTGGTTAAAAGGTACAGGTAAATTACTTGCAGGTAAAAAAGTTGAGTTCGTTTCTCACGAAGGTGAAACTCAAGTTTTAGAGCCTAAATATGTGATTCTTGCGACTGGTTCAGTTCCTGTAAATATTCCTGTTGCTCCTGTAGATCAAGACATTATTGTTGATTCTACTGGTGCATTAGAATTCCCAGAAGTGCCTAAGCGTTTAGGTGTGATTGGTGCAGGCGTAATTGGTCTTGAACTTGGTTCAGTATGGCGTCGTCTAGGTGCAGAAGTTGTTGTATTTGAAGCAATGGATGCATTCTTACCAATGGCTGACAAAGCTTTGGCGAAAGACTACCAAAAACTATTGACTAAGCAAGGTATGGATATCCGTATCGGTGCGAAAGTTTCAGGTACTGAAGTTAATGGTCGTGAAGTGACTGTTAAATATACCCAAGGCGGCGAAGACAAAGAACAAACTTTCGATAAATTGATCGTTTGTGTAGGTCGTCGTGCTTATGCTGAAGGTTTATTGGCAGATGACTGCGGTATTAAACTGACTGAACGTGGTTTGGTTGAAGTAAACGATTGGTGTGCAACTTCTGTTGAAGGTGTATATGCAATTGGTGACTTGGTACGTGGTCCAATGCTTGCACACAAAGCAATGGAAGAAGGCGTAATGGCAGTTGAGCGTATTCATGGTCATGCTGCACAAGTCAACTACGACACAATCATTTCAGTAATCTACACACACCCTGAAGCGGCGTGGGTTGGTTTAACTGAAGAGCAAGCGAAAGAAAAAGGCCACGAAGTGAAAACTGGTCAATTCGGTTTCGCGGTAAATGGTCGTGCTTTAGCAGCAGGCGAAGGTGCTGGTTTCGTGAAGTTTGTTGCAGATGCAAAAACAGATCGTTTATTGGGTATGCACGTGATTGGACCTGCTGCGTCTGACATCGTTCACCAAGGTATGATTGCACTTGAGTTCGTATCTTCAGTTGAAGATTTACAATTAATGACATTTGGTCACCCAACCTTCTCTGAAGTGGTGCATGAAGCCGCTTTAGCTGTAGATGGGCGTGCGATTCACGCGATTCAGCGTAAACGTAAATAAAACTAAAAAGAGCGGCTTAGGCCGCTCTTTTTGCATTTGATGGTTGTATTTATGGGAATAATCATCTAAAAGTAAAGAGCATAGGAAAAACACCACACAAGGAAAGCAATATTAAAACTTCGGTTTGATATTGGTGGTGATAACTGAATAAAAGAAGTAGTAAAAGGTTAGTCAATGAATCTACATGAGTATCAAGCAAAAGCGCTATTAAAAAAATATGGTATGCCAGTACAAGAAGGCATTTTGGCAACTACAGCCGTAGAAGCCGTGCAAGCTTTCGAGCAACTGGGCGGTAAATTTGCAGTGATGAAAGCTCAGGTGCATGCAGGTGGTCGCGGTAAAGCGGGCGGCGTGAAGGTCGTAAAATCTGCACAAGAAGCAGCAGACTATGCCAACCAAATTCTTGGAACACGTTTGGTAACCTATCAAACCGACGCCTATGGTCAGCCTGTAAACAGTATTTTAGTGGCTGAAGATGTTTATCCTGTAGAGCGTGAACTGTATTTGGGTGCAGTGGTAGATCGTTCTAGCCGTCGCGTCACTTTTATGGCATCTACTGAAGGTGGTGTTGAAATTGAGAAAGTGGCTGAAGAAACCCCAGAAAAAATTATTAAAGTAGAAGTTGATCCTTTAGTGGGTTTATTGCCATTTCAGGCACGTGAAGTGGCTTTTGCATTAAAACTCAAAGACAGTCAAATCACGCAGTTTGTGAAGATTATGACAGCGGCTTATCAGGCATTTATCGACAATGATTTTGCCTTATTTGAAATTAACCCATTGTCTGTACGTGAAAATGGCGAAATTTTATGTGTGGATGCCAAAGTTGGTATTGATTCCAATGCGTTGTATCGTTTGCCTGAAGTCTTAGCACTGCGCGATAAAACACAAGAAAATGAACGTGAATTGCGTGCATCAGAATTTGACCTGAACTATGTTGCTTTAGAAGGCAATATTGGTTGTATGGTGAATGGTGCAGGTTTGGCGATGGCAACCATGGATATTATTAAACTCTATGGTGGTCAGCCTGCGAACTTCTTGGATGTAGGTGGTGGTGCAACCAAAGAACGCGTAATTGAAGCCTTTAAAATTATTTTGGCAGATCACTCGGTTAAAGGCGTACTGATTAATATTTTTGGTGGAATTGTACGTTGTGACATGATTGCGGAAGCAATTATTGCAGCGGTTCAGGAAGTAAATGTGACAGTACCTGTAGTGGTTCGCCTAGAAGGGAACAACTCGGAACTTGGTGCAAAATTACTCGATGAATCAGGATTAAAACTTATTTCTGCAAACGGCTTGTCTGATGCCGCAGAAAAAATTGTTGCTGCAGTGAAAGCTTAAGGAGAATCAGGATGAGCGTATTAATTAATAAAGACACCAAAGTATTGGTACAAGGTTTCACTGGTAAAAATGGTACTTTTCACTCAGCACAAGCACTTGATTATGGAACTAAAGTGGTGGGTGGGGTAACGCCAGGAAAAGGTGGTCAAACCCATTTGGAATTACCTGTATTTAACACCATGAAAGAAGCTGTACGTGAAACAGGTGCAGATGCATCGGTGATTTATGTGCCTGCACCGTTTGTTTTAGATTCGATTGTAGAAGCAGTCGATTCTGGAGTAGGTTTGATTGTGGTGATTACGGAAGGTGTGCCAACCATCGACATGCTCAAAGCCAAGCGTTATTTAGAAACCAATGGCAATGGTACACGTTTGGTGGGACCAAACTGCCCAGGTGTGATTACACCAGGTGAATGTAAAATTGGCATCATGCCAGGGCATATTCATCAACCAGGACGAATTGGCATTATTTCACGTTCAGGTACTTTGACCTATGAAGCTGTGGCACAAACCACCAAATTAGGTTTAGGGCAATCGACCTGTATCGGGATTGGTGGTGACCCAATTCCAGGTATGAACCAAATTGATGCTTTAAAATTGTTCCAAGACGACCCAGACACCGATGCGATTGTTATGATTGGTGAAATTGGTGGTACGGCAGAAGAAGAAGCTGCGGAATATATCCAGTCGAATGTTAGCAAACCTGTGGTGGGTTATATTGCAGGAGTGACAGCACCTAAAGGTAAGCGTATGGGACATGCGGGTGCAATTATTTCAGGCGGTAAAGGCACTGCGGAAGAAAAATTTGCAGCCTTTGAGCGTGCTGGAATTGCTTATACGCGTAGCCCTGCTGAATTGGGTTCTACCATGTGGCAAGTATTAAAAGATCAAGGTTTGCTTAAATAACAAATTTTGAAGATCTTGATTTTATTCAGTACTCAATCCCCAATTTTGGGGATTTTTTATGTTGAAAAATTAGCCACATTTGAGAGATAAAGTATATGATAAGAGTTAATTTGGTATTGCTTTGTTGCATAAATATGTAAGCATCTGATTTAAATAAATTTAATTTTGTATCAAAAAATAATCAAAACTTTTAAATCATATAGTTATGAAATCTTTGTGCGACAAAGCCGTTCAAGTAGTTTTTGCATCTAGGGAAATGATTTTTTATTGTTGAACAAGCTGTATAAACAGCTGATTCAAATAAAAAAAATACGCAATGATTGGGGTGATCATTGCGTATGAAAACGAATCTGCTTTCACAGCTTCGATAACGGAGAAATGTTATGAAATTAGGATTACTCCTAAAGCATGTAAGTATACTAAACTGAGAAGAAATACTAATCCGCAGTATTCAGGTTACGTGATGTTAAATCACGTAAGTAATAAGTGTTTTTTGTGAATCACGTCATCTTATGTTGATTTTTCACTCAAATAAAAAGTCTCTTATTCATGTGAATAAGAGACTTTAAAATATTTGTATCTACAAAATGCTTAGAAGCGGAATACACCCAAGCCAGCTTTCACTTCATCTAAAGTTTGCTGGGTAATATCACGGCATTTGTCGGTGCCTGTTTTCAAAATATCCATAATGTAGTCAGGATCTTTAGCAAGTTCGATACGACGTTCACGGATCGGCCCAATCAATTCTTTTAGAATGCCTTCCAAACGCTTTTTCACCGTACCATCGCCCAAACCACCACGACGATAATGCGCTTTCAGTTCTTCAAGTTCTTCTTTGTTGGTATCGAAGGCATCTAAATAAGTAAATACTACGTTGCCTTCAACCTGACCTGGGTCTTCGATACGCAGGTGATTTGGGTCGGTGTACATTGCATTGACAGCTTTTTTAATGTCTTTGTCTGTGGCATCTAACACAATGGTATTGCCCAGTGATTTTGACATTTTCGCTTTACCATCAAAACCAGGTAAACGTCCGACATTTGACAACAATGCCTGACATTCAGGTAGCAAGTCATGACCAATTTGACGATTCACCCGACGCACAATTTCATTGGTCTGTTCAATCATTGGAATTTGGTCTTCACCTACAGGAACGACCGTTGCTTTAAATGCAGTAATATCGGCTGCTTGAGCTACAGGGTAGCACAGGAAACCTGCAGGAATATCACGCTCAAAACCACGCATCTGAATTTCAGATTTAATGGTTGGGTTACGCTCCAAACGTGCCACAGTCACGAAGTTTAAATACAACATGGTGAGTTCGTTTAATGCAGGCAGGCAAGATTGCACGCAAATGGTGGTTTTTGTTGGATCAATCCCCACCGCTAAATAATCGGTTGCTACCTCAATAATATTACGACGGACTTTTTCAAAGTTATCGGCATTGTCAGTTAAGGCTTGAGCATCGGCAAGTAACAGATGTTGATGATGTGAGTCTTGTAAACCTACACGTGAACGTAAAGAACCCACAAAGTGACCTAAATGTAGTTGTCCAGTTGGACGATCGCCTGTCAAAATCACAGGACGATTATCTTGATTACTCATTTTTTATTCCAAGTCGTATCTACGACATCTATGTACCGATGAATTGCTACATTGTAAGGCATAACATTTTTCAATGTCACTTCCTTAAGTGAGTTGAATAGAATTTACTGTAAAAAATTTTGCTGTAAAAATTAATGAAGTAAATACAGACCCTATATAAATTCAGTTTTAAAATAACTTGAAAATCATATAAGGATAACAACGCAATGGCGAGCAGCTTATTACTTTTATTAGATGACATTGCAACAGTTTTAGATGATGTGGCAGTTATGAGCAAAATGGCTGCAAAAAAAACCGCAGGGGTTTTGGGCGATGATTTGGCGTTGAATGCGCAGCAAGTCAGTGGTGTACGTGCAGAGCGTGAGTTGCCTGTGGTATGGCGTGTGGCTAAAGGTTCATTCATCAATAAGCTAATTTTAGTACCGCTCGCGTTATTAATTAGTGTCGTTGCGCCGTGGTTAATCAATCCTTTATTGGTGGTTGGTGGTCTATTTTTAAGTTATGAAGGTGTGGAAAAAATCATGCACACCTTACAACACAAAAAAGCCCAAACGGCTAAAGAAGCGCAACTTGAGCTAATTCAAACTGAGCAAGACCTTGCGGCTTATGAAACCGAAAAAATTAAAGGTGCTGTGCGTACTGACTTTATTTTATCGGCGGAAATTGTGGTGATTTCTTTGGGGACTGTGGCTGCGGCAGGCTTTCTAACCAAAGTGACAGTATTAAGTTTAATTGCGATTGCCATGACGGTGGGTGTCTATGGGTTCGTTGCGTTAATTGTCAAAATTGATGACATTGGTTTATACCTCACAGAACAAGCTGCCAATTTTAAACAACGTATTGGGAGTGGTTTACTGGCATTTGCTCCAATTTTAATGAAGACTTTATCTGTGGTGGGTACTGCAGCGATGTTCTTGGTTGGTGGAGGAATTATCAATCATGCTATTCCTTTTGTGCACCATTTCACAGAAGATACGGTAGAGTATGTACAAGATATCCCAACGATGGGCAGTATTGTAGGTTCACTCACGCCAATGTTGATGAACCTTGTCGTGGGTATTTTGGCAGGCATCTTGGTGGTGATTGTGGTCGCACTTGTTCAAAAAGTGTGGTCAAAGTCTAAATCGGCTTAATCTATTATCAGAGTTTAAGAGAAGGATAAGAATAATGCGTTGGAAAGGTCGTCGAGTTAGCACGAATGTAGAAGACCGCCGTGGTGGCGGTGGAGCAAAAGCGGGCGGTATCAGTATTTTGGGCTTAGTGGTGGCCTTTGTTGCATGGAAGTTCTTTGGCATCGATCCGCAATCGGCTTATCAAGCGACCAAGCAAGTCACATCACATGCGCAAAGTGCTGAAACTAAAGGTTTAGATAATCCAACTCCTGAACAACAAGAGGCGATGGAGTTTGTGGGCACTGTTTTGGCCGATACAGAAGATACGTGGTCACAAGTGTTTCAGCAGCAGTTAAATAGCCAATATATACCACCTAAACTGGTGTTATTTACAGGTGTGGTCAATTCTGGCTGTGGTACGGCACAATCGGCAATGGGGCCATTTTATTGTCCTGCCGATCAAAAAGTATATATTGATACTTCATTCTTCCAAGCCATGCGTCAGCAAATGGGCATTGGTGGTGAACAAAATCAGACTGAATTAAGCCGAAATGATCAGGCGGGCGATTTTGCTCAAGCCTATGTGGTGGCGCATGAAGTTGGGCATCATATTCAGACCATTTTAGGGATTTCAGAACAAGTGCATAAAGCACGTCAGCAAGTCAGCGAAGTACAGGGTAATCAGCTTTCGGTACGTCAGGAATTACAAGCGGACTGTTTATCGGGAGTGTGGGCGCATCATAACCATCAACGTACTCAATTCCTCGAACAAGGTGATATTGAAGAAGCGATGGATGCGGCACATAAAATTGGCGATGACTATTTACAAAAACGTGCACGTGGGCAAGTCGTGCCTGATAGCTTTACGCATGGTACCAGTGCACAGCGCGTACAATGGTTCCAGACTGGCTTAAAATCAGGCTTGATCAGTGATTGTGATACATTCAATGCCGCAATTTAACTGACTTAAAAATCAAGTTTTATAAACAAAAGGAGTGCTGCCAGTCGCTCCTTTTTTATAGGCTAAATGAATGCGAGTGGATAGATGCAAACAACGTTAAGCCGTAAACCGAGTGATGAATTAGCACACATGATTTTGAACGTGGTGTGTTTGATTCCAGCAGGTCAGGTTGCGACCTATGGGCAAGTGGCACGCCTAGCGGGTCTGCCCAAACATGCACGTTTGGTCGGTTATGTCCTCAGGCATTTATCGGCAGAACATACTGTGCCGTGGCATCGGGTGATTAATGCGCAAGGAAAAATTAGCCTAAGCAAACTAAACGCCCAAGGAGAAAATATACAAACTTTAAAATTACAGGAAGAAGGGATTGTGGTAATTGCAGAAAAGGTGAATTTAAAACAATACCAATGGCAGAATTAAACTGAGCTGCTAAATCGAGCGTTTAATATTGAGATATGGTGATACTGAGAAAATTTGCTGAATAGAGTGCTGCAAATAAAAATTTTAGAACAAACAAAGAAATCTAAATGAGAGGGGAAGTTCCTCACTTCCGTAGAAATGAGGAACACGCAATCTTATTGACGTACAACCAATACAGGTGTTGTACCTTCACTTAGGATGCTTTGCGCAACGCTACCTAAGAATAATTTTTTCAAGCCAGTGCGGCCATGTGAACCAATCACGATAAGGTCAGCATTTAAGTCTTTTGCAGCATTGGTAATTTCGCGTGCAATTACTTGACCTTCAAGTAGTTTAGTTTCAGCTTCAACACCTTGTTCAGTGAATTTTTGCTTTGCTTCTTCTAAGGTTTTTACGATAGAAGCGCGAGCGCGTTCAATCAAGTCATTGGTTTGGTTTGCAGTGATGTATTCTGCAGCAATATACGGGTCAAGTGTAAGTACTTGTACCACAGTGATTTTACTACCAAATGCTTTTGCAAGTTCAGCAGCTTTTGCAACAGCGGCAAAAGAAGTTTCAGAACCGTCCACTGGTACGAGGATGTTTTGGTAAGCCATGAGTGTTTCTCCTTATTGTAATTTCAATACTTTAATAAAATATTCGCTCTGAGTCCTGTCTTATCTTACGCTGAATTCATATAGAATAAAACCCAGTAATTTCATAAAGATAATTGAGTGCTGTAAGTCCTTATTTCACCTTAATTTAGCATGAAATTATGAAGCTGTGCTTTCAATTCAACTAAAGTTTTAGTCATTTTTTGTTTGCGTGTTTGTCAAAAAATCGATCAGTTGATTGACATCATTACTCTGCAATTGTTCGCGGATTTTCAGTAAATATTTTTCATCAAAATCATACAGTTTTAGCGCCAAAAGTTGAGCAATCTCTGTTTCACTAAAGCGGTATTTAATTACTTTGGCATGCACACCTGCCACAATAGCGTAAGGCGGTACATCTTGCGTAACCACTGCACCTGTCGCCACAATTGCACCTTCGCCTAGTTCAACACCTTGCATAATCATGGCGCGACTGCCAATCCAGCAGCCATCGCCAATTGTGGTATCACCTGCCGCAACAAAACTGCGAGTATCAAACGGAAAAGCCGAAACCCAGTCACTGCGATGCAATTGATTGCCACCCATCATAATCACGCATTCCGCACCAAAACAGACAAAATTGCCAATATGTAATTGATCAATTGGCTTGTCTGCTGTTGCAGGTTTGTCATGTAAATAACGCACCACACAACGTTCAAAACCCTGATCCCAATAGGCTGAATAATAAGAGTAATTGCCTTTGATGTGGATGTTGGGGTTTTTCACAGTTTTGGAGATGAACTCAAATTCGCACCAGTGTTTAACAGGGGAATTAATCAGCGTTTCGGACATGGTTTTTTCGTGTGGAGAGATGAGGGGATTATATCTGAAATTTTGAACCTCTCCCTAGCCCTTTCCTAGAAGGAGAGGGAATGTTCAAAATATTAGTTGACCACTACACTTTAGTGATTTGAAAGCTTAAAGTATCTATCTTAAAAAATTCCACAAATACATAAAAACATTTTTAACACTGTTTGGAAATAAGAATCCCCAAATAGCAAAAAAGAGTGATGATGCCAATACGATACTGACAGGACTGGTTTGTGTATTGATAAAGAGTCCCCAGACTGGAATTAAAATCAGTCCTAACACAGCCCCAGAAAGCGCATAAACAAATGCATGAATGATGCGATTTTCCATCTTATTTTCCTCTATTTTTATCGCAGTATAATCTATAAGCTCGGCTGTATGATTTATAGGCAATAAAAAACCCCTCAAAGAGGGGCATCGCGTGTAGTCATCTTTATTAAAACTTAAAGATATTCTACATTCACAATTTCATATTCCACTTCGCCTTGCGGAGTGACAATTTTGGCTTCATCGCCTGCATTTTTGCCCAACAAACCGCGTGCAATAGGCGAATTCACTGAAATTTTATTGATTTTAAAATCAGCTTCATCATCACCTACAATTTTGTAGGTTTTTTGCTCTTCGGTGTCTAGGTTTTCAATGGTCACAGTCACACCAAAAACCACACGTCCGTTTTGTTCCAATTCTTTAACATCAATTACTTGGCAAGCGCCTAATTTACCTTCGATGTCTTGGATACGACCTTCGCAGAAACCTTGCTGTTCACGTGCGGCATGGTATTCAGCATTTTCTTTTAAATCGCCATGTTCACGCGCTTCTGCAATCGCTGCAGTAATACGTGGACGTTCAACCGATTTAAGTTGTTGTAATTCTTGCTCTAAAGCGTGTTTACCTTCAGGCGTCATAGGATAACGTTGCATGTTGTCCCTCTTTAAAAATATTGAAGTCTATAAATGAAAAAAGCCCGCCACCCGAAAGGTGACGGGACTTTATTGAAATGTATTAACCTACAGTAAGATCTTGCAGGCGATATACATCCATTGGTAATTTAATCGCTAAGGCTTGGCATACAGCATCTGCGCCATTCAAGGTCGTGGTGTAATACACTTTACCTTGCAATGCAGAACGACGGATTGAGAATGAATCCTGCTGAGCTTGTTTGCCTTCAGAAGTATTGATGATGAGGTGAATCTCACCATTTTTCAAGCGG
Source organism: Acinetobacter sp. YH12120 (assembly GCF_013418795.1). Lineage (NCBI taxonomy): Bacteria > Pseudomonadati > Pseudomonadota > Gammaproteobacteria > Moraxellales > Moraxellaceae > Acinetobacter > Acinetobacter sp. YH12120. Next base: position 57,130 of record NZ_VPBI01000001.1, read on the forward strand.
TCTACAATGTGTGGGCGACCTTCAGTCACTTTATTCACACGTTCACACTCAATACCTGCATCGGTGATGACTTTATGCGTACCACCCGTTGCAACAAGTTTGAAGCCAAAATCAGCCAATTGTTTTGCAATACGCGCCACATGCGGTTTATCTGACTCACGTACAGATAAGAATGCATGTTTTACTTCGCCTTCAGTTGGGATTCCTGGTAAGCGATCATTCGAGCCTAACACAGCTTTATAGAATGCTTCACCAAAAGTTTTGCCCACACCCATCACTTCACCTGTAGATTTCATCTCAGGCCCAAGCACAGGGTCTACACCAGGGAACTTGTTGAATGGGAACACAGCTTCTTTCACAGAGAAGTGTTGCGGAATAATTTCTTTAGTAAAGCCTTGTGCTTCTAAAGATTGACCTGCCATACAACGTGCTGCAACTTTAGCCAATGATTCGCCAATACACTTAGAAACGAACGGAACAGTACGTGATGCACGTGGGTTCACTTCTAAGATATAAACGTCATTGCCTTTCACTGCAAACTGTACGTTCATTAGACCAATAACGCCCAACTCTTTTGCCATTGCAACAGTTTGACGACGCATTTCGTCCTGTACTTCATCTGACAATGAATAAGGTGGAATTGAACATGCTGAGTCGCCAGAGTGAATACCTGCTTGTTCGATGTGCTGCATAATACCGCCAATCACCACATCTTTACCGTCAGATACGCAGTCTACGTCAACTTCAATCGCATCATCCAAGAAACGGTCTAACAGTACAGGTGCATCGTTAGATGCTTGAACTGCATCACGCAAGTAGCGTTTCAATTCTTCTTCGTTATACACGATTTCCATTGCACGACCACCCAATACATAAGATGGACGAACAACGAGCGGGTAACCCACTTTCGCTGCTTCTGCGATACCTTCTTCAGCAGATTTTACAATGCTGTTGTTAGGCTGACGCAATTGCAGACGTTGAATCATTTGCTGGAAACGCTCACGGTCTTCTGCACGGTCAATTGCATCTGGTGATGTACCAATAATTGGCGCACCTGCCTCTTCTAAAGCGCGTGCCAATTTAAGTGGAGTTTGACCACCGTACTGTACGATAATGCCTTTTGGCTTTTCAGTACGTACGATTTCAAGTACATCTTCCAAAGTAATTGGTTCAAAGTACAAACGGTCTGAAGTGTCGTAATCGGTAGATACTGTTTCAGGGTTACAGTTCACCATGATGGTCTCAAAACCATCTTCACGCATTGCAAGCGCAGCGTGTACACAGCAGTAATCGAATTCGATACCTTGACCAATACGGTTTGGACCACCGCCAATCACCATGATCTTGTCTTTCGCTGAAGGATTTGATTCACACTCTTCATCGTAAGTTGAATACATATATGCTGTGTCAGATTCAAACTCTGCAGCACAGGTATCCACACGTTTGTAAACTGGGGTTACGCCCAAGTTCCAACGGTGTTTACGGAATTGCTTTTGTGAAATTCCCATCAAGTTCGCAATACGCAAGTCAGATAAACCTTTACGTTTGAACGAACGGATGTTGTCAGCGTTTAGATCGCCAAAACCTAAAGTTTTGATTTCATTTTCAGTGTTAACGATGTCTTGAATTTGAATTAAGAACCAACGGTCAATTTTGGTCGCTTCAAAAACTTCGTCCAAGCTAAAGCCGTGACGGAATGCGTCTGCCACGTACCAAATACGCTCAGGACCTGGAACTTTCAATTCAACTAAAATCTTGTCGCGTGCGCCTTCAGCACCCACTTCAATTTGTTCGTCAAAACCACAAGCGCCAGTTTCTAAACCACGAAGGGCTTTGTTTACAGATTCTTGGAAGTTACGACCAATCGCCATGACTTCACCTACAGATTTCATCTGCGTGGTTAAAGTCGCGTCTGCTTGAGGGAACTTTTCAAAGTTGAAACGTGGAACTTTAGTGACAACGTAGTCAATTGATGGTTCAAATGCCGCAGGAGTGGTACCGCCTGTGATGTCATTTTTCAGTTCATCAAGGGTATAACCCACAGCCAATTTCGCTGCAACTTTTGCAATTGGGAAACCAGTGGCTTTAGATGCAAGTGCAGATGAACGAGATACACGTGGATTCATCTCAATCACAACCATACGACCAGTATTCGGGCAAATACCGAACTGAACGTTAGAACCACCTGTTTCTACACCAATTTCACGCAGTACTGCTAAAGATGCATTACGCATCAATTGGTATTCTTTGTCCGTCAAAGTTTGCGCAGGAGCAACGGTGATTGAGTCACCAGTGTGCACGCCCATTGGGTCAAAGTTTTCGATTGAACATACGATGATACAGTTGTCGTTTTTATCACGTACAACTTCCATCTCATATTCTTTCCAACCAATAAGTGATTCATCAATCAATAATTGTTTGGTTGGAGAAAGATCGAAACCGCGTTCACAGATTTCAAGGAATTCTTCTTTGTTATATGCGATACCGCCACCAGAACCACCCATGGTGAATGATGGACGAATAATCACAGGGAAGCCAAAGCGAGATTGAATCTCAAGTGCTTCTTCCATAGATTCAGCAATTGCTGCTTTTGGACACTCAAGACCAATTTTGCGCATTGCTTCATCAAACAATTTACGGTCTTCGGCTTTTTCAATCGCGTCTTTGGTTGCACCAATTAATTCAACATTGTATTTGGCTAAAATACCGTTGGCATCTAATGCAAGCGCACAGTTCAATGCAGTTTGACCACCCATGGTCGGAAGTACTGCATCTGGACGTTCTTTTTCAATGATTGCTGCAACAGTCTGCCAAGTGATTGGCTCGATATAAGTTGCATCTGCCATTGCAGGGTCAGTCATGATGGTCGCAGGGTTCGAGTTTACCAAAATAACGCGGTAACCTTCTTCACGCAGCGCTTTACATGCTTGAGCACCAGAATAGTCAAACTCACAAGCCTGACCAATAACAATAGGACCAGCACCAATAATTAAGATGCTTTTAATATCCGTACGTTTAGGCATTATTTCGCTCCTTAATTACTTCTTAGCGGCTTCAATAAGTTCGATGAAATGATCGAACAAGAGTGCGCAGTCATGTGGACCTGAACTTGCTTCTGGGTGACCTTGGAAGCTAAATGCAGGCTTGTCTGTACGATGAATACCTTGGTTTGTGCCATCGAACAATGAACGATGCGTTGAACATACATTGCTTGGTAAGGTGCTTTCATCTACCGCGAAGCCGTGGTTCTGAGAAGTAATCATCACTGTACCAGTTTCTAAGTTCTGTACAGGATGGTTTGCGCCGTGGTGACCGTGTGGCATTTTCATTGTTTTTGCACCTGATGCAAGTGCAAGAATTTGGTGACCTAAACAGATACCAAATACAGGAGTATTCGTGGTTTCTACAATTGTTTTTACAGCTTCAATTGCGTAGTCACATGCAGCAGGATCGCCAGGGCCATTTGACAAGAAAATGCCATCTGGGTTTAACGCAAGGACTTTTTCAGCAGGGGTTTGTGCAGGAACAACGGTTAATTTGCAACCGCGGTCTGCGAGCATACGCAGGATGTTGGTTTTGACACCGTAATCGTATGCAACCACATGATATTTAAGTTCAGGTTGAGTAAAGCCTTTGCCAAGTTCCCATGAACCTTCAGTCCATTCAAAACCTTCAGGGTCGCAGCATACTTTTGCAAGATCTAAGCCGTTTAAGCCGCCAAATGCACGTGCTTTTGCAATTGCTTCTTCTTCAGTGATATTTTCACCAGCAAGAATACAACCGTTTTGCGCACCTTTGGAACGTAAAATACGGGTCAATTTACGGGTATCAATATCGGCAATTGCAACAACATTGTGTTGTTGTAAGTATTCGCCTAAAGATTGAGTAGAACGGAAGTTACTGTGTAATAAAGGCAAATCACGGATAATTAAACCGTTTGCCCATACTTTATGAATTCGACCTGACTCAACATCTTCATCATTGCAACCAGTGTTCCCAATATGTGGGTAAGTTAAAGTCACAAGTTGTTGTGCATAACTCGGGTCGGTCAAAATTTCTTGATAGCCAGTCATGGCAGTGTTAAAAACGACTTCACCAGTCGTGCTTCCCGTTGCACCGATAGACGTACCTTTAAAGATTGTACCGTCGGCGAGGGCTAAAATGGCGGGGGTGCTCAAACCAAAGCTCCTGAACTAAAACCACAAAAATAGGGCTGTAAAAAAGCGAGTAGACGAAAAAAAAGGAAGGTCAATATTTAAACCTACCCTCCTATGTCTGCTCGCTTGAACTTAACATTGCATTATACGCATGAGCTCGCCAAAAGTCCATTGTGAATCTAACGAATATGTAAGATAAAAGACTTGCTTTTTTTGCTAGGTTTATGTTTTAGCGTGTAGTCCAAATGTAAGCAATCTACGATTGTTAGACAATCCAAAACCCATTTGAGTCTAAATTGCCTTATGCTTAATTTATAAACAACAACGACCTTGGGTAAAAGCGAATGACTGAACAAGATAAATCAGCCACTGAACCACAAAACAGTGCAATCAAAGCAGTAAGTGAAGGCGCTGAAAAGCTTGAAAAAGTAACGCATGATGCCAAAGAGCAGGTGCTTGATGTGGTTGCAGAAACGCAAGAAAAACTTCAAGCCGAAGCAAAACAACTCAATGCCAGCGTGGAAGAGCAATTGGGTCAGTTAAAGCAAGATGTGTTGCAAAAAATTGAAGCTTTAAAAGCACAATTTGGCAGTTCACCTAAAGATTTGGGCGAATTAAAAGACTTTGTAAAAACTGAATTTAGCGCAATTATTGAAGATCTTTCTAAACTTGGTAAAGAGTTGAAAGAAGATGTCAGCAGTATTTCAGTGAAACATAAAGACCAATTGGTTGAAACGTTTCAGCGTTCTAAAGAACACACTTTAGAAGCGTGGAAAAAAGTTAATCCACAAAAAACTGAAACGAATGACGAGACTGATCAAGCTTAAACAAGTAAGACTTATAGCCTAATCAGCCATAAAAAAAGTGAGGTTCGGCCTCACTTTTTTTATTCAAATTTCTGCTCAAGTACAAAATGAAAATCTGATTACGCTTTTTGAAACTAGACAAGATTAGAACTGATGTAACCAATCTCGTTTATTATGAAAATCGGCTGCAGGACTGCTGTGTTGCATGGCATAAAACTGTTCGCCCTGACTGGTTTTTAGCACTGCCGTCAGACCTATAAACAAATCCGTCCATTTTAGTTTATGTTTCAGCATAAATTCGGTTAAATCCAGACTCACATTCAAACCATAATGTGTGCGTTTCAGCTGATTCAGTTCAATATCGTAAGCAGCCACGGGCGGCATTTGCTCAGGATAACGATACTCTTCAAAGGCGTAGGCTTGCCAAGCTTGAGAAGGGGATAAATTGATTTCACGATAAAAATCTTCGCCCTGAACCCCAATGAAAATTTCAAAGCAGGTGTGTTCCCACAAAAAATCCTGACGTGGATGTGACGCTACCAAAGCAGGCCATTCGACCCACTGATTTGGATCGCGTAGCCAAAAGCCCACATTTAACGTAAATGGGCTTTGTTGTTCAATTGCACCGACCAAAGAAATGGCCTGAAATTGACGATTAAATGCGCTGAGTTCGTAACTTGCCATTGAGGGAGATTAGTTAGACAAGTGAGCGTGGCGAACTAAATTAGATAATTTAGCATTTTGTTTGGCTGCTTTTTTGTAGAGCAAGACAATTTTACCAATGCTTTGTACCACTTCAGAACCTGTTGCTGCAGCAATTTCAGTAATCACAGCTGCACGTACTTCACGGTCTTCACCGCCAATTTTGACTTTAATCAATTCGTGATCGTTTAAAGCACGGTTGGTTTCTTCAATTACATTTTCAGTCAAACCTTGACCGCCAATCATCACTACAGGGTTGAGTGCATGACCAATTTGACGTAAACGCTTGCGTTCCTGAATAGATAGAGCCGCCATAAAGATAACCTAATTTTAAAAACGGCTTAGTATAACAAAAGCCAGTTTGAAACGCTGTAAATTCTATGCAAATAATCTGTGATCTTACTGCCTTGTAAAAATATTGAATCTGAATACTTGGTGATATTTATCTGTAACAGTCAAAGTAACTTTTTGAAGCCTTAGCACAGAAATAAGCGATGGATTTAATAGAAAAAACAGGTCAGTTCTTGGCATTTAGATACAGATGTCTACTGCAAGCGGGTGAATTTTCACGTACAATCGCAATTTAGATGTCTATTCATTATTAAGAGAGTTATGGCAACACGCATTACCAACCAAAAGTTATCCAAAAGTAGTCGTGCGTGGATGAGAGAGCACTTAGATGATCCCTTTGTGAAACGAGCACAAAAAGAAGGGTATCGTGCACGTGCTGCATACAAACTACTTGAGATTCAAGAAAAATATAAACTGATCAAACCCGGTATGACTGTGGTGGACTTAGGTGCTGCTCCAGGCAGTTGGTCACAAATTGCAGGGCAACTTGTGGGCGACAAAGGCTTGGTGATTGCTTCCGATATTTTGGAAATGGACGCACTACCAGATGTGACCTTTTTACAAGGTGACTTCCGTGAAGAGGAAGTGTTCGAAAAATTGTTAAATATTTTAAACGGACGCACGGTAGACGTTGTAATTTCTGATATGGCCCCCAATACATCAGGTAATAAAGCTGTAGATCAACCGCGTCAAATTTACTTATGCGAGTTGGCGCTCGATTTTGCCAACCGTGTATTGGGACCCAATGGCCAGTTTGTGGTCAAAGTGTTCCAAGGTTCGGGGTTTGACGAATTTCGTAAACAGGTCGTGGACAGTTTTGATGTTCTAAAGACAGCAAAACCCGCTGCTTCACGGGCGCGTTCCAAAGAAGTATTCCTTATTGGACAAGGACGTAAAAAGGCGTCTAAATAAAGTTTACTTGCCAAGCCGTTAAAAATTGTGCATTTTGTACGTTTTTAACGAATTGTCTAGCTGATCTTCAGCTTTTTGAATGAAAGGTCACCCAGTAACGGGCATGATCAAATTAGATTGATATGGGAATAAAGCTTTGAGCGATCTCTTCAAGAATGCCGTATTGTGGCTGATTATACTTGGTGTGCTGATTCTAATTTTCAGCAACATCAATAACAGTGAAAAGCCAACTGCAATGAACTACTCAGAGTTTGTTACAGCGGTGAATGCTGGTCAAATTAAGCAAGTCACAATTGATGGCGAAAGAATTAGTGGCGAAAAAGTCAACGGCTCGTCCTTTGAAAGCATTCGTCCAGCAGTTCAAGACCCTGAACTGATGCCGAATCTGATTAAAAACAACGTTGTTGTTGAAGGTACTGCACCTCAACGTCAAGGTTTGTTAATGCAACTATTGATCGCAAGTTTCCCTGTACTTTTAATCATTTTGTTATTCATGTTCTTTATGCGCAACATGGGTGGCGGTGCAGGTGGTAAAAACGGCCCGATGAGCTTTGGTAAATCTAAAGCTAAAATGTTGTCTGAAGACCAAATTAAAGTCACATTTGCAGATGTTGCGGGTTGTGATGAAGCAAAACAAGAAGTAGTTGAAATTGTAGATTTCTTAAAAGACCCTGCAAAATTCAAACGTCTAGGTGCAACAATTCCTAAAGGCGTGTTGATGGTTGGCCCACCAGGTACAGGTAAAACCTTACTTGCTAAAGCCATTGCAGGCGAAGCGAAAGTTCCATTCTTTAGCATTTCAGGTTCTGACTTTGTTGAAATGTTTGTAGGTGTGGGTGCATCTCGTGTTCGTGATATGTTCGAGCAAGCCAAACGCCATGCGCCATGTATTATCTTTATTGATGAGATTGATGCAGTTGGTCGTCACCGTGGTTCTGGTACAGGTGGTGGTCACGATGAGCGTGAGCAAACATTGAACCAGATGCTGGTAGAAATGGACGGTTTTGAAGGCAATGAAGGCATTATTGTCATCGCTGCGACGAACCGTGCCGATGTACTGGATAAAGCCTTGTTACGTCCTGGCCGTTTTGACCGTCAAGTGATGGTTGGCTTGCCTGACATTAAAGGTCGTGAGCAAATTCTGAATGTACACTTGAAAAAGTTACCTTCAGTTACGGGTGTAGATGTCAAAGTATTGGCACGTGGTACACCAGGCTTCTCAGGTGCACAATTGGCAAACCTTGTGAATGAAGCTGCATTGTTTGCTGCACGCCGTAATAAAAATACGGTAGATATGCACGACTTTGAAGACGCCAAAGACAAGTTGTATATGGGTCCTGAACGTAAGTCGATGGTACTGCGTGAAGAAGAGCGCCGTGCGACCGCTTACCACGAAGCAGGCCATGCGATTGTCGCTGAAATGCTACCAGGTACAGACCCTGTGCATAAAGTTACGATTATGCCGCGTGGTTGGGCATTGGGTGTGACTTGGCAGTTGCCTGAGCATGACCAAACTAGCCATTACAAAGACAAAATGCTGAATGATCTGTCAATTTTGTTTGGTGGTCGTATTGCTGAAGAAGTCTTTATTAATCAAATGTCGACAGGTGCATCTAACGACTTTGAGCGTGCAACTAAACTTGCCCGTGCAATGGTGACGAAATACGGTATGTCAGACAAACTGGGCGTCATGGTGTATGAAGATGATACACAACAGTCGTTCATGGGCAGTCTAGGCAGTCGTACAATTTCTGAAGCGACTCAGCAGCAAGTAGATGCTGAAGTGCGCCGTATCATTGATGAGCAATACAGAGTTGCGCGTGATATTTTGGAAAATAACCAAGACATCGCACATGCAATGGTGAAAGCATTGTTGGAATGGGAAACGATTGATCGTGACCAAATCCGTGACATTATGGAAGGTCGTGAGCCACAGCCACCGAAGGTTTATATTGCAGATAATCCTGTAATTGATGTAACCCCAAACGATGGCCCAAGCACACCGCCACCATTGCCAGCAAGCTAATACCAACACGCTAAGCAATGCTGTGAATTTAAAAAAGAGCCTTTAAATAAGGCTCTTTTTTTATCGCTATAGCATGTGCGCAATCTTGTACTTATAGGCTATAAAATGGTTTGAGGGTGAAAAGAATTCAACATCTTAAAAACTAGCCTTGTTAAAATACGACTTTCAAATGAACAGGAAGATCAGCATGCAGCTCATGCCATTGCCTAAACGTGTATTGCAATGCGGACGTTTGAGTTTGGATTTATCTCAACCGCATGTCATGGGAATTTTGAACGTGACACCAGACTCGTTTAGTGATGGTGGTCGTCATAATGAAAAAGAGGATGCTGTAGCACGTGCTTTGGAAATGATGGCCGAAGGAGCGACCGTAATTGATATTGGGGGAGAGTCAACTCGCCCAGGTGCGAGCCCTGTAAGTGTTGAAGAAGAAATTAGTCGTGTCGTACCTGTGGTTGAGGCCTTATCACAACATAATGTGGTGCTATCCATTGATACCTCACAGCCTGAGGTAATTCGTGCTGCAGTAAACGCTGGTGCGCATATTTGGAATGATGTGCGTGCCTTGACGCGTCCTTATGCACTGCAAACGGCTGCTGAATTAAATATCCCTGTGATCATTATGCACATGCGTGGCGAACCGACCACCATGAATAATTTAGATCAATATGATGATGTGACGGAAGACGTGATTGCTGAGTTGCAGCAACGGGTTCAAGATGCGCTGGCTGCAGGTGTAAAGCCTGAAAATATTATGATTGATCCAGGTTTTGGTTTTGCAAAAAATGCACAGCAAAACCTGAAATTGCTTAATGAGCTGTATCAACTCAATCGCATGGGTTATCCAATCTTATCTGCATTGTCGCGTAAGCGTTTTATTGGTGAAGCTACGGGTGCGGTAGAAGCTACAGAGCGTGCCGTGGGGTCAGTGGCTGCGCATTTACTTAGTATTCAGCAAGGTGCATGTATGGTACGTGCGCATGATGTAAAAGCCACCTCAGATGCCATTAAAATATGGCAAGCCATGCAAAGTGCTTAAATAAACGTACTTGAATAAATCATTCAGGCCTGTGAAATTTTGCCTAAGCTAGTATAAAGGCTAGGCTTATGGTATATAGGCACGCTTAAATCTCTGTATTTTTTTGAGTGCCTGTATGTTTGCAGATTTACTTCTCCCGATGTTTGATGACGAATACTACCCAGATATTTTGGTTGCTGAACTTAAGCAACTCATTTTGCGCTTTGCAAAACAGGTATCGCAAGCGGGTGTTTCGGAAACTGATATTTACTACTTTGCAGATCAGACAGTGCAGGCGATTAACCAAATGAAGCCACAATTTCAAGACTTAGATTCAGATTTAGATGATGCTGCAACTGACTATATTGCAGAAGCGATGATGATGGTACTGCAAGATCAGGGTCATTTTGACATTGAAATGGAAGAGTTGATTGCAACGAGAGAGTGGTGATAGGTCACTCTCTTTCAGCTTTAATTTATGAGTGATTCAATAAATCATCTAAAACATCATCCAAATGGCAACTTTGCTGTGTATGTAGTTCTGCAATTTCCCGAACATTCAACGTATATAGCCCATTATGTTCATTCGGCTGTGCAATTAAATTGACCCAAAACTTTGTATTTTGTTGCAGCAAAGTTTTGAGTTGCTTTTCTTCTTCAGGATTTTGGAAATTTAATAAATATAAATTGTTGCCTAAGCTGCAACGACGTAATTGTAATTCTTGATTTTTATATTGCAATGTTCCTGCAAAAACATCATAAAATTCTGCATCAGTTTCAATTGGGTTTACGGATTCGGTTGCTGACTCAAGGCTGGGATTTTGTGCATGGCTTGCAAAACTGAGCAAGCAGCATAAACAGATCACCCATTTGAAAGAGAAGATAAAGCGTTGTAGAGACATTTCAAATCATCGGCACATAAGTGTTATCGTTTTCAATATTATATTTTTTAGGCATAAAAAAACCAGCTTAATGCTGGAGTTCTTTATTTGCACCATTTGAATGATTTGATTCATTAAAATGGTGCCCGAGGCCAGACTCGAACTGGCACGCTTTGAGGGCGGGGGATTTTAAATCCCCTGTGTCTACCGATTTCACCACTCGGGCATGTGCGCAATAATAGAGGACGAAATAAATCTTGGCAAGTAAATTTATTTACAATTGCTTTCTTTTCAATCAATTCAACTTATTAGCTTGAAAAAAGTTCGGTTTGCAGTATATTTCTGCTGTTTGTCATCAATATTTCATGAATTTGAGATCAAAGCGAAATCATAAATTTCTATGTTGAGCGCTCAAGAAAAATAAAAGGAATATTCATGAACATTCGCTTAACTCGCCGAGAGCTGATTCAAAAAAGTTTGGCTGGTTTTGGGGCGTTGTCATTGCCAGTCGCATTAACTGCATGTGGTGATGACAATGAAAATACAGCAGAAAATGCATTAAAGGTGCAGTTTTTGCATGGTGTCGCCAGTGGTGATCCGCTGCATGATCGTATCATTTTATGGACACGTGTAACGCCAAGTGACATGGCAGCATGCATTGAAGTGGTTTGGGAAATTGCCAGCGATGAGGCGTTTAAGCAATTGGTAAATACTGGCAAAGTACAAACCAGCGCAGCGCAAGATTTTACTGTTAAAGTGGACGCAGATCGTTTACAGGCAGGGACTAAATATTATTACCGTTTCCGCTTTGGTAATACGGTTTCTGCTATAGGACAGACCAAAACCTTGCCACAACGCAGCGATCAAGTGAAATTTGCGGTCTGTTCTTGCTCGAACTATCCCGCAGGTTATTTTCATGTGTATAAAGAAATGGCACAGGAAAACAATCTGGATGTGATTATTCACTTGGGTGATTATATTTATGAATATGGACAAGGTGGCTACGCGACTGACGATGCAAAACAGTTAGGACGTACCTTTGCTGCAGACAATGATAAAGAAATTATCAAGTTAGATGATTATCGTAAACGTTATGCTTTATATCGTACCGATGCTGATTTGCAGACTGCTCACCAACGCCATCCATTTATTGTCATTTGGGATGACCATGAACTCAGTAATGATACTTGGGAAGCGGGTGCAGATAATCATCAAGAAGGTGAAGGCAGCTTTATAGAACGTAAAATTGCCGCATTACAGGCTTATTTCGAGTGGATGCCAATTCGTCCAGTTGCAGAAAATGATCATTTGAATATTTATCGCCAGTTTGATTTTGGTGGTTTGGTGAATTTGATGATGCTGGATACGCGTATTTTGGCGCGTCATAAGCAATTAGATTATGCTAACTATATGACGGCAGAAGGTATTGATGCTGCTAAATTTCAGGCAGATTTATTTAGTGATCAACGCACATTGATGGGTGGAGTTCAACGAGAATGGTTGCAAAAGCAGTTGGGGCAGTCTAAGGCTACTTGGAATGTTTTGGCTCAACAAGTGTTGATGGCGAAAATACTGATTCCACAAGAACTGTTATTGCCTTTAGCGAAAATCACCAATGGTGACCAGCAACCTGAAACACTTGCACAAATGAAGCAGAAAATTACAGAATTGGTCACGCTGAAATTGCGTTTAAAAGCGAATGATCCAACTTTGACAGCAGTAGATAAGGCACGTTTGTATGCGGTTGCACCTTATAACCTCGATGCTTGGGATGGTTATGCCTACGAGCGAGAAGTTGTGTATGGGACATTGCAGCAACTTGGGAAAAAAGCAGTGGTGTTGGCAGGTGATACTCACAATGCTTGGGCTGCAACCTTGCATACACATGAAACAAATCATGAGGTTGGGTTGGAATTCGCGACCAGCTCGGTATCATCGCCCGGAATTGAGTATTACTTAAATGTGCCTGCAGACGAAATGGCAGCGTTGGAATATGCCTTTCAAGAACTGATTGATGAACTGGATTATTGCAACTTAAATCAACGTGGTTATTTAACGGTGACTTTTGATCGTGCGCAAGTGGTTGCAGATTGGAAGTTTATAGATACGGTTAAGGCACGTGAATACAAACTCGATGATACGCGTGGTCATCAACAGAAGTATGGTGTAGACTTAAAACCAATCATTGATGTCGCTAAAACTGCTTAAAATTGGTGTGATATTTACAGAAAACCGAGTCTAAGTTGCTCGGTTTTTTTTGATGATTAAGCGGAGGTTTTTAATCGAGTTTATCTTGAATATAACTATCTAAATCTATGTACTTAATCCTTTTACATAAATTGTGTTCAGCCTGCATCAGTTGTTGATGTAACTGAATTGCATGTTGATATTGCTGATTCAATTGGGCAAAACGAGGGCTATTTTTATTGGAAAAATACATCCGATATTGAATTTTAGCAGCTTGACGATATGACCAATACGCAGCACGGCGAAATTGCGTTAAGCAATATTTTTGTTCAAGGCTTATGTGGTCACGGAACATATTCTCTTTATAGAAACGTACAAAACCAAAACTGATGCAGAAAAAGAATAAAATCCCTTGCAGAATTGCACTCTGAAAATAGGCGAAATTTACCGCTTGTAGCAGAATCAATACTGCTATTTTTATGGTGGCATGTTGCTGTAGTTGATACCACGATGCCGAACTGTGTTTAATTTGATACAACACATAAGGTAGAAGCAGCATAAAACCTAACATGATGGCTAAAATCGCCAATGCCTTGGCTTGAAAGGCATCGTACTGCGGTGCAAAGTTTTGAATCCCGTGCGCCAGACTGATTGAAATAGGAATAAAAATCAGGCAGGCCAAGACCCATGGAATCATTTCTTTCCAATCATCCAGCATGCCTTTGCTTTGAATAAAACCATAAAACAAAATATTTCTTTTAAATGCAGCAGGGTATTGTTGTTGCAATTGCTGCAAATCAAGAAGCGCTTGTTTAGGGTTCATAGAGGCATCATTGAATATTGAATAAAGAGGGGAAAACCTAAAATTTAGGCATAAAAAAACCAGCTTAATGCTGGGTTCTTTATTTGCACCATTTTAATCTATTTTAAAATGGTGCCCGAGGCCAGACTCGAACTGGCACGCTTTTAGGGCGGGGGATTTTAAATCCCCTGTGTCTACCGATTTCACCACTCGGGCATAGTTTTACAAGATTGGAGGCGGAGGTCGGAATCGAACCGGCGTCCACGGAGTTGCAGTCCGCTGCATGACCACTCTGCCACCCCGCCGCGTCTTGTGATGCGTATATTAGCAAGCTCTGAAAAAAAAACAATACTATTAAATGAGCAGATGCACATTAATTCGACATATAGAATAAAATAGTCTAAATAATCATGTATTATTTGCAAAATTGATTCATATCAACATTTGGAGATGTGCCGTGGCATTAATTTTAGACGGTCGTGCATTGGCAAAACAAATTGAAGCTGATCTGTTAACACGTGTAGAAGCGTTAAAAGCAAAATCAGGTCGTACCCCAATTCTAGCGACTATTTTGGTCGGTGATGACGGTGCATCTGCAACTTATGTACGCATGAAGGGCAATGCTTGCCGTCGTGTGGGCATGGATTCTTTAAAAGTAGAATTGCCAACAGAAACCACCACAGAACAATTATTGGCAGAAATTGAAAAATTGAATGCCAATCCTGATGTGCATGGTATTTTGTTGCAACACCCAGTTCCTGCGCAAATTGATGAGCGTGCTTGTTTTGATGCGATTTCACTTGCAAAAGACGTAGATGGTGTGACCTGTTTAGGTTATGGTCGTATGGCAATGGGCGAAGCTGCATATGGTTCTGCAACACCTGCAGGCATTATGACCATTCTTAAAGAAAACAACATTGAAATCGCAGGCAAACATGCCGTTGTTGTGGGGCGTTCGGCAATTTTAGGTAAACCAATGGCTGCGATGCTTCTTGAAGCAAATGCCACAGTGACCATTTGCCATTCACGTACTCAAGATCTTGCAAGTTTTGTGAAACAAGCGGACATTATTGTTGGTGCGGTTGGTAAAGCTGAATTGATTCAAAAAGACTGGATCAAACCAGGCGCTGTGGTTGTTGATGCAGGCTTCCATCCACGTGATGGCGGTGGTGTTGGAGATATCCAATTGCAAGGCATTGAAGAGATTGCTTCTGCATATACGCCTGTACCAGGTGGCGTTGGCCCAATGACCATTACAACTTTGATTCGTCAAACGGTTGAAGCGGCTGAGAAAGCGTTAGGTTGATGAAGACCTCTCCCTAACCTTCTCTTGCGCTTCAATTTAAAAGCAGTGCTTTAAATTTTGCTCAGGAGAGGGGAAATTCATTGTGAAAATAATGGATGCTCCTTCTCTTGCGCCGTATACGGCTCAGGGAGAAGGCTGGAATGAGGGCTTAAAAATTCTCTCCCTAACTCTCCTAAAAAAGAGTGGGGAATTCATTGTAAAAATAATGAATGCTCCCTCTCCTTTAAAAAAGCAGAGGGAACTTTTTAAATTAGAACGAATAAAAATCCAATGAGCTGTACCTTTCAATTTCCTAAAGCCCCTGAACATCTTTTAGATGCTTTACATGATGTAATTCCAAATTGTGAATTACTGGCACAGCAATTGCCTGAAACGCCTATTTCACTTTGGCTTATTCCACCAGTATTTCCTACCGACAAGCTAGATGATGAAGTGATTCGTCGTATTTGGAATGATACGCCGTACTGGATTTTCTGTTGGGCTTCAGGACTTGCAATGGCGCAATGGTTATTGGCAGAACCGCAGCAAGTAAAAAATAAAGTCGTTTTAGACTTTGGTGCAGGTTCGGGCGTGGTGGCGATTGCTGCAAAAATGGCAGGTGCCAAACGGGTAATTTGTTGTGATATTGACCCCATTAGCCTTGCAGCCTGTCGAGCCAATGCTGAATTGAATGATGTGGTGCTTGAATATTTAGATGATCTATACAAAGCAGAACAAGTGGATGTATTGTTGGCTGCCGATGTACTTTATGATCAATGCAATCGCTTTTTTTTAGATGAGTTCTTAAAGTTCGCCCCAGAAGTTTGGGTGGCAGACAGCCGAGTGAAAAACTTTAGTCATCCACAATATATAAAAATAGATGAACGCAGCGCGACCACATGGCCAGATTTGGATGAAGCCAAAGAGTTCCGTAATGTGAGTTTTTATAAGACGCGATAACTCATCACGTCTTATAGGAAGCCAGTTTTGTGGCGCGAATTAATTGCAGCTATAACGCACAATGCGCAGTGTGCTTGGGCGAGCATCTAAGGCCTGACGTGTAGCATAGTTTTCACTGCTATGTAGCTCAGGTGTGTTCGATAAGCCAATAGAGGTGCGGCTTTGCCCAAGTTGGCGACCATACGGGTCTTGTTGGTTGGCTGCAGGATTCACCACTTCATTAATACTTAAAATCCGCAATTGATAAGTTTTATGCGCACCAAGTTCTTTTTGGCAAGCACGCTGTAATTTACTTTCATCGCGCTGTTGGTTTTGACGTCCTGCAAGAGTGTAGGCTAATACTGCGGTGCGATCAGTTTTGCTTTCGACTTTATAGCCAACAAAACTATTCTCGTTTTGCTCAGGCAAACTTTGACAAGCGGATAAACCTAACCCAAGTCCCGTCATAGCCAAAATAATCATTGTATTCTTCATGGTTTTATTCATGATCATGTCCCATGTTTTGAAGTCATTAATTCTTGTTTGAAGTATGCCATAGCTGAGAGGACAAAGCATGGCTTTGTTAGTGGTGTGGCAGGCTGTCTATATTTTGGGTTGATGAGCATGTGCTTGTGGTGTCATGTTTTTACCTTGAATCTTCGTATTATTTAGTATTTACACATCAGGTGGGGATGTTGAAGCTGGAATGTTGATGTTTTTAGCAACTAAAATATTAGGGCAATAAAAAAAGGTCACCGAAGTGACCTTTTCTTAGCAATCAGCGTTGAATTACGCAGATTTAACCGCTTCAAGTAAAGCAGCTTGACGTGCTTTCAATGCAGCAGGTAGGCGCTCACCAAGTTTGTTGAATAACTCAGTGTGGCTTTCTAACTCTTTGATCCATTGTTCTTTGTCTTGCGCTGTTACAGTTTCAAATTGCTCTTTAGAGAAATCTAAACCAGTCCAGTTCAATTGCTCATACGTTGGAACAAAACCAATTGGAGTTTCAACAGCTTCTGCACGACCTTCGCAACGATCAATGATCCACTCAAGTACACGCATGTTTTGACCAAAACCAGGCCATACGAAATTGCCTTCTGCATCACGACGGAACCAGTTTACGTTGTAAATACCTGGTAATTTGTTGCCTGCAGCTTTTGCTTTTTCGCCAACTTTCTCACCCATTTCTAACCAGTGAGAGAAGTAGTCTGCCATGTTGTAACCAGCAAATGGAAGCATTGCAAATGGGTCGCGGCGTACAATACCTTGTTGACCAACGGCTGCTGCAGTAGTTTCAGAACCCATAGTTGCAGCTTTATATACGCCATCTACCCAGTCAAATGCTTCTGAAATTAGAGGCACTGTGTCTGCACGACGACCACCGAAGATGAACGCTGAAATTGGAACACCTGCTGGATTTTCCCAGTCAGCATCGATAGAAGGGCATTGACCTGCTGCAACAGTGAAGCGCGCATTTGGATGAGCTGCTTTTTCTGCGCCAGTGTGTGGTTGACCTTTCCAGTTGGTTAGGTTTGCAGGAACTTCTTTAGATAGACCTTCCCACCATACTTCGCCGTTGTCAGTCACAGCAACGTTGGTATAAATCACGTCTTTGTGCAGAGTTGCCATACAGTTCGGGTTAGTCTTGGTGTTTGTACCAGGAGCAACACCGAAGAAACCAGCTTCTGGGTTAATTGCATATAAGCGACCATCTTCACCTGGTTTGATCCAAGCAATATCGTCACCTACAGTTTCAATTTTCCAGCCTTCGTAACCTGTAGGTGGAATTAACATCGCAAAGTTGGTTTTACCACATGCAGAAGGGAATGCTGCAGCGATGTAGTGTTTTTCGCCTTGTGGATTGGTCACGCCTAAAATAAGCATGTGTTCTGCTAACCAGCCTTGTTCACGGCCCATTGCAGAAGCAATACGAAGCGCTAAGCATTTTTTACCCAATAATGCGTTACCGCCGTAACCAGAACCATACGACCAGATTTCACGAGTTTCTGGATAATGTACGATGTATTTTTCTTTGTTACATGGCCAAGCAACGTCTTTTTCGCCTTCAGCCAATGGTGCGCCCACAGTGTGTACGCAAGGAACAAATTCGCCATCTGTGCCCAATACGTCATAAACAGCTTTACCCATACGAGCCATTTTAGACATGCTGACAGCAACATAAGGAGAGTCAGTTAATTCAATACCGATGTGCGCAATGTGGCTACCTAATGGGCCCATAGAGAATGGAACCACATACATGGTACGACCAGCCATTGAACCGTCGAATAAACCGTTTAATTTAGCGCGCATTTCAGCTGGCGCTTCCCAGTTGTTCGTCGCACCAGCATCTTCTTTGTTTTCAGAGCAGATGTAAGTACGGTCTTCAACACGAGCAACGTCAGAAGGATCTGAATTTGCAAGGTACGAACCAGGGTGTTTTTCTTGGTTTAATGCTTGCATGGTGCCGTTAGCGATCATCAAGTCGATTAGACGTTGATATTCTTCTGCGCTACCGTCACACCATTCAATTTTTGCTGGTTTCGTTAACTTTGCAATTTCTTCAACCCATGCAATAAGCTTAGGGTGACGAACGAATTCTGGTGCGTTCACTTGGGTCATGGTGAGGCCTATCTTAAATGTGTACAAATCGTGTACAAAGTACAATCTGAACGATGGGGTACATGGTTCAGATGAAATATGAAAAAAAAGTGGCTGTATTAAAGCACAAAAACATAAAAAAAATAAGACATAGGCTTGATTTAGCTTTATGTGAAAAATACCCATATAAATAATGAATAACATATATGAAACATGGGCTTACAACTTTTTTGTGTTCCATTTATCATTATTTAAAAAAATTATGGGCATTATTTATTTTAATTATTTTTAATTAAAACATGTACTTATATCTTAAATTTTATAAAGAATGATTATTGATTTAATGAATGGTCGTCATTCGATTTTTACATAAAGCTGCTTTTCATTCTGCATCAATTGGTTGAAATTAGAGCAAAAGCTTTAAAATGATTGAAGAAAATGTCGACAACATTACAGCCTTTATCTCTTATTTATAATCAAAAATCAGGATTTCATGCCACACAGCAAGAAGGTGTATATGAAGAACTGTTGCATGTTTTGTCACAGCATGGTTTTGAAATCCAATTGTTTGAAATGGGTGAAATCGCCAATTTTGATCAACTGATGCAACAGGTGTTAGCACGGCATCAAGCAGCGCAGTTAAGCGGTGTTGTGGTTGCAGCAGGTGGTGATGGTACTTTAAATGCAGTGGCGGCTAAACTGAAAGGCACTCACATTCCGATGGGTATTTTGCCTTTAGGCACGTTTAATTACGTGGCGCGTTTATTGAATATTCCACTGGATTTAATTGAAGCCGCACAGGTCATTGCCACAGGCACGACGCGAGCTGTGCATGTGGCACAAATCAATCAACATATTTATTTAAACAATGCCAGTTTGGGTTTGTATCCTTTATTCATTCAAAAGCGCGAGCGTTATAACCAATATTTAGGACGTTTACCTTTGCATGCCTATACTTCAGGTTTGGATGTGCTGATTCGTGACCGTAAAGAGTTAAAATTAAAAATTGCAATCGATGGCACACTTTATCCCTTAAAAACCCCGTTGATTTTCTTTGGCAATAATCAATTGCAATTATCTGAAATGAATTTACGTATTGCGCAAGCGGCAGAACAGGGCAAAGTTGCGGGTGTCGTGGTTGCCAAAAGCGATAAGCTGACTTTATTTAAAATTTTATGGCAAATGATTCAGGGCAAACTAGATCAAGCCAGTGATGTTTATAGTTTTGCTGCAGATCAGGTGGTAATTCACAGTACACAGACGCAGCTGACCGTGGCGATAGATGGGGAAATTGTCAAAATGCGTCCGCCATTACATATTTCGGTGCAGAAGAATGCACTCAACATTAAGGTGCCGCATGTTATTGCATCTGTCTGATTTGCATTTCGGCACCGAAAATATCGCGTGTATGCAGGCGATTCAACAGTTGTGTGCATCATTGCAGCCTGAAGCGGTAGTGGTGAGCGGCGATTTAACTCAACGCGCACGTTATGCACAATTTTATGCCTGTAAGCATTTTTTAGACAGTTTAGATGTGCCGTATTTGGTAGTACCAGGTAATCACGATATTCCGCTGTATCATCTCTGGAAAAGGTTTTTGAGTCCATTCGCCCGTTATCAGTTGTTTTTTGGACGCATGGAAAGTGTGTTGGAAACGCAACATTTTTATCTGATAGGCGTAAATAGTATTCGGCGCCGTTTTCACACGCGTGGGCACATTTCTTTAGATCAAATTCAGGAGATTGATGCTTTGCTGCAAACCGCGCCAAGTAATAAGTTTAAAATTTTGGTGGCGCATCAACCATTTTATACACCACCAGATGATCGCCACGGCATTAAAGATTGCCCAGTGTTGGGACGAATTGCCTTAGAGCAGTGGAGTAAAAATGGTTTATATGCCTTGTTGCATGGACATTTACATCAACCCGCAGTATATGACTTAAATCAAATTTATGCCTTAGGCGCAGCGCATCCTGTGCTGGATATTCATGCGGGTACTGCAATTTCGTATCGTTTGCATCAAGGTATGCCGAATAGCTTAAATGTATTGTGTAAAAATGGTGATGTGCAGCATTACATTTTCGATGCCACACAAAAGCAATTTGTATTGTGGCAACAAAATGCAGAATAAATCACCGATCTAGCCAACTTGTCTAAAAAAACAACAAAAAATGAAAAATTTTTAGCTTTTCCCCTTGAAGCGTTTTTTTCCATCCCCACAACTGTGTCATCTAAAATTTATTTTGATGATGACCAAAGGAATAAATAAGTCGTCATCAGGAATCTGTACATAGACCTAGTCTGATGGAGTTATTTATGAGCAACATTCGTCCATTACATGACCGTGTAGTTATTCGTCGTGTTGAAGAAGAAACAAAAACAGCTGGCGGTATCTTGCTTCCAGGTTCTGCAGCAGAAAAACCAGCGCAAGGTGAAGTGATTGCAGTAGGTAATGGTCAAATTACAGACAATGGCGTACGCGCTTTAGACGTAAAAGTGGGCGACAAAGTCTTGTTTGGTACTTATGCAGGCACAACAGTTAAAGTAGACGGTGAAGAACTTCTAATTATGAAAGAGTCTGACATTTTAGCGGTACTTGAAGGCTAATTTCAGAACTCATATTCAAAGCAAATTTGAACATTATTTAAAAATATTTGGAGTTAGACATGTCAGCTAAAGACGTAAAATTTGGTGATTCAGCTCGCACAAAAATGATTGCAGGTGTAAACGTACTTGCAGACGCAGTTAAAGTAACTTTAGGCCCTAAAGGTCGTAACGTAGTGATTGACCGTTCTTTCGGTGCGCCGCACATCACTAAAGATGGTGTATCTGTTGCGAAAGAAATCACCTTGAAAGACAAGTTTGAGAACATGGGTGCTCAGCTTGTACGTGAAGTGTCTAGCAAAACCAATGATATCGCAGGTGACGGTACGACCACTGCAACAGTACTTGCACAAGCCATTTTAAATGAAGGCATCAAATCTGTAACTGCGGGCATGAACCCAATGGATTTGAAACGTGGTATCGACCTTGCTGTTAAGGCAGTCGTTGCAGACATTAAAGCAACGGCTAAACCAGCATCTGATACTAAAGCGATTGAGCAAGTGGGTTCGATCTCTGCAAACTCTGATGAAACAGTAGGTAAACTCATTGCACAAGCAATGGAACGCGTTGGTAAAGAAGGCGTAATCACTGTTGAAGAAGGTTCAGGCTTTGAAGACGCGCTTGACGTTGTAGAAGGTATGCAGTTTGACCGCGGTTATATCTCGCCATACTTCGCGAACAAACAAGATACTTTGACTGCAGAACTTGAAAATCCGTTCATTCTTCTAGTTGATAAAAAAATCAGCAACATTCGTGAACTGATTGCTGTCCTAGAAGCGGTTGCAAAAACAGGTAAGCCACTTCTAATCATTGCTGAAGATGTTGAAGGCGAAGCGCTGGCAACGCTTGTTGTGAACAACATGCGTGGCATCATCAAAGTATGTGCGGTGAAAGCGCCTGGTTTTGGTGATCGTCGTAAAGCAATGCTTCAAGATATTGCAATCTTGACAGGCGGTACGGTTATTTCTGAAGAAATTGGTATGTCTTTGGAGCAAACATCACTAGAGCATTTGGGTAGCGCGCACAAAGTTACAGTCTCTAAAGAAAACACCGTGATTGTGGATGGTGCTGGTGATGCAAATCAGATTTCTGAGCGTGTTCAGCAAATCCGTGCGCAAATCGAAGAATCTACTTCAGAATACGACAAAGAAAAACTTCAAGAACGCGTTGCTAAATTAGCAGGCGGTGTTGCAGTCATCAAAATTGGTGCTGCAACTGAAGTTGAAATGAAAGAGAAGAAAGACCGTGTGGATGATGCGCTTCACGCAACTCGCGCTGCGGTTGAAGAAGGTGTTGTTGCAGGTGGTGGTGTTGCACTGGTGCGTGCTGCATCTGCACTTGATGGTCTGACTGGTGCTAACGATGACCAAAACGTAGGTATCAACATTCTTCGTCGTGCAATCGAAGCTCCGCTTCGTCAAATCGTAGCCAATGCTGGTGATGAGCCATCTGTAGTAATCAATGCTGTGAAGAACGGTGAAGGTAACTATGGTTATAACGCTGCGACTGGTGAATATGGCGACATGTTGGAAATGGGTATTCTTGACCCTGCAAAAGTAACTCGTTCTGCACTTGAGCATGCAGCGTCTGTTGCTGGCCTGATGTTAACAACAGAATGTATGATTACTGAAATTCCAGAAGACAAGCCAGCAATGCCAGATATGGGTGGCATGGGTGGTATGGGCGGCATGATGTAATTATCAGCGGACCCAAACTTCAAAAACCTCGTATCGTCAGATACGGGGTTTTTTTATGGCGTGGTTTTTATAATTCAGAGTTTGCACGCATGAAAAAGCAAAACTGCCTAGCCATTTTCCATTTATTTATTTATTAAATGCGTGATATGTATTTAAACTGCTTTTTTTTGTGAATAAAACCCACTATGCTACTTGGAATAATAAGAAAAACAAATGATTAAATAAGTGTAATGCAGGCTGGAGTAGGCATAAAGGGGATAAAAATGGATAACCGAGAACACGAAATTATAGGCAGTATTTATGATGCCGCTGTAGATGTGAATTTATGGCCGCAAGTAATTGAAAAAATTGTTCAATATACAGACAGTAAAACCGCCATTTTTACTGCCTTAGATCAATTTAGCCCAAGTTACGATTTTTTATTTAGTCACAATATTCCAGATGAAGCTTTGCATGCCTATCGTGATGAGCGGATTCGCGTGATTGACATGCAGTTACACCGAGTATTGTGGGAAAATTTAGGTGTGGGGCAAGTAGCGAGCTCGGATTTATCGCATTATGGGGAAAACCCTGAAAGTGATGAATATATCTTTTATGAACGGTGTTTGAATCCGACGGGAATTAGTTATATCTCGGCTGTTTTGCTCGATCAGGGTTCACATCGTTGGGCAGTTTTAGGATTACATCGTGCGCCAGATGTAGCGCCGTATCAACAAAAAGAGTTGGATTTTTTAAAGCATTTGGGTGTGCATTTGCGCCGTGCCTTACAAATCCATCGTCAATTTAGTTTGGTTAAACAAGAAAATTTAAGTTTGTATAGTGTGCTCGATCATTTAAAAACAGGTGTAATTTTGCTTGATCATCAGCTGAGTTTGATTTATTCAAACCCTTTAGCTCAAAGCATGCTGGAACACGATTCATGTTTAGATTTGGACTTGTATAATCGTTTAAAAACCCATGCTTATGATCAAAGTCGTTTAGATCAATTATTACATTCAGCGTTGTTGGGACAGTCGGCATTAAACGCAGATGTAGGCGGTGTATTGTCTTTGTCAGATGCGAAAGGACAACAATTAATGCTGACTATCGTACCTTGTTCTAAATTAAAAAATATGCAGCATCAAAATGCAAGACAACATCAAATTGCGGTATTTCTGACCGATATGCATCAGCACTATGCCTTGTCACAAGCCTATTTGCAGCAAGCTTATCAATTGTCTAAACGCGAGTTTGAGCTGTGTGAGTTGTTGTTGAATGGTTATAAGTTAGAAGAAATTGCGGAACATTGCGGGATTACCCTCAGTTCCGTGCGCACTTATTTTAAAAATATTTATGAAAAAACCCAATGCAACTCGCAAATTGAACTTATGCATTTATTAATGGGTTGTACCATTCATTTTGAGCATATTGGTTAAAGCTGCCTAAGTTTGGCTTAGGCAGCTTTTGAATATGTTTAGTTACTACGTTGTAGGGTAACAGAGTCTTCGCCTTGCGGATGCAAGGTTAGGCTTGTTCCTGAGATGCTGTAAGTTGCATTCACTTTACTGCCATCCCAAGAGTCTTGTAAGCCACCGCAATCGTTGGTGTCATATAACACTTCTGTTGCGGCAAGTGTATTGGCTGTCATTGAATATTTGCCATATTCAATACCTGGGTTAGCGCAATCATCATCGCCTTCAGTGTCTAACAAGAAATAGAATCCTGTGTCAAAGAAAGCAAATAAATGAGTTTGATTAAATTGCCAAGTGCCGACTAAACCTGATGATTGTTTGACTTTAGTTAAAATATAGGTGCTATTACTTCCTACATCGGTCAGCACTAAATCTGTACCGTTATAACTTAGGCGGTAATGACCATCATTGTCTGGATGTGAAAGCCCGTAGTCTCCATTAGTATCTACTGAGATCACAGGGCTCAGCGCTGAAGTTAAAGCATTCCAATTTAGTCGTCCTGTTTCGATACCAGACTTCCCTATTTCATCAGCTACATCTGCTTCACCTAGCGCATAACGTCCGTCTGGTAAAATATGTAATATAACAGCAGTGCTTTCAGTACGCCCAATTTCCCAAGTGCCTGCAATATCTTTATAGAAAGTGGCTTGGAAGTTTTCTGCAGCTTTTTCAGGTGTCACGATTCGATCTAGTGGGATATCGGTTTTAGGGATCACTTCATTGACAAACGTAGTTGAAAACTCTGCGGGTGTTTGCTCGAAATTCATATTCACAGCGGTTAAGGCTGTTTGAGTGTCTGCAGTAATTTCAATTCCATTGCTATGGTCGCCATCGCTATCTAAAGATTGTAAAAATACCATTAAGTTGGTACGGGCATTTTCACTTTCAGCCAAATCTAGTGGGGTAATACGTGCTTTAGCTTCAATGGCTTCACCAAGTTGCACATCACCAATAAAGAAGCGAACAGTATCACCCTCAGCATATTCAAACTCACCTTTATCATTGGTGATACCTTCAATACTTTCACCTGAACTCGAAGCTCTGAGATATTTAACCCCAGTTACAGGGCCATCGGTCAGTACACCAATCTGTGTTGCTGAACTCGGTGGCGGATTCTGATTGCTACCAGAATCATTGTCTGAACCACCACATGCACTGAGTAAGCCTGCTAAAGTTAAGCATAATAAGGTTTTTTTCATCATGAATTCCTTGTCATCCAAATTGTTATGTCAGAAGTATAGAAATAAGATGAATCTAGGAGCTATCCCAAAATTGGGAGGTCAAATACAAAATCTGTGAGAAAAAATGAAGACCAATCAATATTTTTGTGACAAAACTAGATTTTTTGATATGCAGTCATCGAAGTTCTATTTTGCTGTGTTAATTTGAAAAACGGTTTCAAGTTTTTTTGATGATCTTCATCCACTTGATTCATTTCATATTTAAATATCAACATTGCCATCTATAAGTGATCCAGTTTTATGTTGTCTAAATTTTTTATTGAACGTCCTATTTTTGCAGGTGTGCTCGCCATTGTGGTGATGGCACTCGGGATTTTTTCAGTATTAAATTTACCTGTAGAACGCTACCCAGACATTGCACCACCTCGTATCACCGTCAGCGCAACGTATACAGGAGCTTCGGCAGAAACTGTTGAAGAAAGCGTCACACAGGTTTTGGAACAGCAAATTAAAGGCTTAGATCACTTACTGTATTTCAGTTCTAGCAGTGATTCTTCAGGACGAAGTCGCATCAGCATTAGCTTTGAAAATGGTACCAACCCCGATACCGCACAAGTCCAGGTACAAAATGCGATTAATGGCGCAATTAACCGCTTACCTGAAGATGTGCAGCGTCAGGGGGTAAATGTCTTTAAATCATTGGGTGATACCCACATGGTCATTGGGCTGTACGATGCCACAGGCAAAAGCAGCAATATTGCATTGTCTGACTATATGATGAGTCATTTAGAGCAAGAGTTGGCACGCATTGAAGGTGTGGGTGAGGTCGATGTTTTTGGTGCGCAATATGCAATGCGGATTTGGCTGAATCCGATAAAGTTAAAACAATATGTGCTGATGCCAAGTGATGTACGTGCTGCGGTATTGGCACAAAATACTCAAGTTGCAGCAGGGGCAATTGGTGAATTACCCACAGCACAAGAACAATATCTCAATGCCAAAGTCACCTCAGGTTCACGCTTAAAAACGGTAGAAGAATTTGAAAATATTATTTTAAAAGCAGATCAGGCAGGTGGCTTTGTTTATTTAAAAGATGTGGCACGTATTGAACTTGGTGCAGAAAATTATCAAAGCTTTAATACCATTAATGGTTTTCCATCGGCAGGGATGGGGATTTCATTATCTTCTGGTGCCAATGCGTTACAAACTTCAGCCTTAATTCAAAAACAAATTGAGCATTTAAAACAACAATTGCCCGAAGGTTACCAAATTGTCTATCCACGAGATAACACGCCTTTCGTGCAGGAATCAATTAATGAAGTGGTGAAAACTTTAATTGAAGCGGTGATTTTAGTTGTCATCGTGATGTTCTTGTTTTTACAAAACTGGCGCGCGACGCTCATTCCTACCGTAACCGTGCCTGTGGTGATTTTAGGCACTATGGCCGTGTTGCAACTCTTTGGCCTAAGTATTAACACGCTGACCTTATTCGCTTTGGTTTTAGCGATTGGTTTGTTGGTGGATGATGCGATTGTCGTGGTCGAAAACGTCGAGCGTTTAATGCACGAACAGCAGCTCTCGGCTAAACAGGCATCTATCGCATCTATGCAGGAAATTAGCGGTGCTTTGGTCGGCATCACCTTAGTTTTGACCGCAGTATTTATTCCTATGGCATTTTTTGGTGGTTCGACTGGGGTGATTTATCGCCAGTTTTCCATCACCTTAGTCACTGCGATGGTGCTGTCTTTAGGTGTGGCCTTAATTTTAACGCCTGCCTTGTGTGCCTTGATTTTAAAACCCAATCCACAACCAGCCCAATGGGCCATCTGGTTTAATCAAAAACTGGAACGCTTAAAACAACACTATCTCAAATTATCAGGCTGGACGATTCAGCATAAAGCGGTGTGTCTGGTTATTTTTGCAGGTTTATTGACGGTGTTTGCCTTGTTTTACCGTGCCTTACCTACCAGTTTTATCCCGAATGAAGATCAGGGCATGTTGTCGGTGCAATTTAAATTACAGGAAGGTGCGCCGTTGTCTAAAAGTCGTGAAGTGGGCGAAAGCATACGTGAATACTTTATGCAGCATGAAGCCCACAATGTTGATTTGGTGATGATTCGTTATGGACGTAATTTTTCGGGAACAGGGCAGAATTTAGGGCAGGGTTTTATTGCGCTAAAACATTGGGATGAGCGTCAAGGGCAACAGCATACCGCACAAGCTATTCGTGAACGTGCCATGCAGTATTTTCGACAGCATCCCAATGCACAAATTACCATTGGCATGCCCGCAGCAGTTCGTGGTTTGGGGCAAACCGATGGCTTAGAGTTCTGGATGCGCGATGTGAATGGTACAGGACGCGATTTTTTAATTCAGCAATTTCAAAATTTACAGCAGCAAGCCGCTCAATATCAAAGCTTTAAAAATTTAGATCAACGTGCCAATCCTGAAAAAGCGGAGTTAAACGTCACGATTGATCAGAAACAGGCGATGGCAGCAGGTTTAAATCAAACGGCTATTAACAGTACCTTAGCGGCAGCTTGGGGCGGTAGTTATATCAACGACTTTATTGACCGTGGTCGAATTAAACGTGTGATTATGCAGGGTGATGCCGAATTTCGTGGTAAACCTGAAGATTTGAATCAATGGTCGGTACGCAGTCAGCAAAATCAAATGGTACCTTTTAGCCAGTTTGCTCAACTCAGTTGGAGCGGTGGGCCAGAAGTCGTCAATCGTTTTATGGGGTATAGCGCCGTGCAAATGGAAGCCGATACTGCCGAAGGATATAGCTCAGGGCAGGCGATGCGTGATTTAGAACAGATGGTGGCACAGCAGCAGGGCATTGACTTGGCATGGAGTGGGTTGTCTTTTGAAGAAAATCAGTCCAGCAATCAGGCTTTGTTACTGTATTTGGTTTCCATCGGGTTTATTTTCTTATGCCTTGCTGCCTTGTATGAAAGTTGGAGTATTCCAACAGCCGTGATGAGTGCCATTCCTTTAGGAATTGGTGGAAATATTATTTTCAGCTATTTGGCAGGTTTCCCGAACGACATTTATTTCCAAATTGCCTTGCTTACCACCATTGGTTTGTCATGTAAAAATGCCATTTTAATTGTGGAGTTTGCTTCGGCTGCGCAGCAACAAGGCAAACAGGTGATTCAAGCCGCTTTAGAAGGTGCAAGCTTACGGCTCAGACCTATTTTAATGACCTCATTGGCATTTGGTGCAGGTATTTTGCCGCTAGTATTTGCCTTTGGTGCAGGTGCAGCAAGCCGTCAGGAAATTGGGGTGAGTGTTTTAGGTGGAGTTATTTTTGGCACAATTTTAGTGCTTGTTTTTATTCCGTTTATGTATGTGCTGGTTCGTTCTATATTTCAAGTGAATCGTTCATCACCCATAAACTAAAGATTTTTTTTATTAGGCACTTAGCAAAATTATAGGCTATGATATGAAACGCTAAAAATCTTGTATAAATCTACAGATTTTCGGGTTTTTAAGGGTTGGTTTGGGCTGAGAAACTTTGCCCATTCTTCATTTTACGTTTTGGAATGATGGAGTGGGTGAGATTAATGACCAATCTGCACGCTGAACAGTTAGAACAAGCCTTGCAATTACATCAGTCAAGTACAGTGCGCAGCTTGATCGATGGTATCAACCCTGCCGATTTAGCCGACTTAATGCAGCACTTGAGTCTGAAAGCACAGCTGAGTTTAATTGAACAAATTGACAGTGCTGCCTTGGTGATGGAGTTTTTACCACTGCATTCGCAACATCAAATTGCAGAGGCGATGGCACCGCAGCAATTGGTCAAACTGATTTCAGCCATGCATTCAGATGACCGCACCGACTTATTTAAGTTACTTTCTCCACATTTACAGCGTTTTGTCAGCTTACACATTACGGAAGAAAAACGCGCACAGATTCAGACTTTAGCGCGCTATCCTGAAGAATCTGCGGGCGCGATTATGAGTTCGGATTTCGTGGTGCTCTCGCCAGAACTGAACATGCAGCAAGCCATAGATGAATTACGCAGAATGACCACAGATCGGGAAACTTTGTACCTGATTTATATTGTCGATGAACTGATGAAACTATTGGGGGTGATTTCTTTAAGAGAAATAATTCAAAACCCGCCTGAACAGAAAATTAAAAATGTGATGCGCACAGATTTAGTCACTGGTTTAGTGACAGAAGATCAGGAAAGTATCGCGCAAAAACTCAGCCATTATGATTTTTTGGCCTTACCGATTGTAGATGATGCACAGCATTTACTGGGGATTGTCACCTATGATGATGCGATGGACGTGGTACAGGCAGAAACTACAGAAGACTTTTTAAAATCAAGTGCGGTAGCGTCTTCACCTGGCATGAGTATAAAAACTGCGCCAATTTTATTTTTATATCGCAAACGTGTGTTTTGGTTGGTGATTTTGGTATTTGGCAGTTTATTGTCTGGAATTGGCATTGCGCATTATGAAGACACTATTGCAGCACATATTGTACTGGTTTTTTTCTTGCCGCTTTTGGTCGGTAGTGGTGGTAATGCGGGTTCTCAGTCTGCGACCTTAATGGTACGGGCACTGGCTACAGGTGATGTGCAATTTAAAGATTGGCTGCATTTACTCGGACGTGAAAGTTTGGTGGCGCTATGTTTGGGTGGAACTATGGCTTTTGCGGTTTCAATTTTAGGCTATTACCGTGGCGATATGATGGTGTCTGTGGTATTGGCACTGAGTATGCTGGGCATTGTGCTGATGGGCTGTTTAATTGGCATGAGTTTGCCTTTTATTTTGCATCGCCTGAAACTAGACCCTGCCAGTGCCTCTGCGCCTTTGGTAACCTCGATTTGTGATGCAACGGGCGTGGTGGTGTACTTATTTATTGCTTCACAGTTGTTACTTTAAACACTGTCGGTGATGATGACTTATTCAAGACCTCATCTTAAACTTTTTGCATTGATCAAAATTCTGTTTATAAAATCATAACAGACCTGAGTAAAAAACTGCTTTATTCTCAAGTAGATTGCATTTACCCAACGATACGTTTTCTATGCCAGAACCTGCATCTTCAAAAAAACTTAGCCAGCAAGAGGTGATTCGCTTAGAGCGCGATTTAGCCAAGTTTGCCAATATGATGGATTCTGTGGTGCGTATTCCATTTACCAAGCAGGGCGTGGGAGCAGATGCCGCATTAGGCACTGTACCTGTCGCGGGGGATGTCGCAGGTTTTGCACTGACCTGTTATGCGATTTATAAAGCCAAACAAATTGGTGTACCACAAACCAAACTCACTCCCGTGATTAAACTTGCTGTGATGGATGCAGTAGTTGGTTTTGTGCCAATTGTCGGCACAGTATTTGATGTATTTATTCGTCCAAGCCGTAAAGCTTTAGATGTAGTGCATACGCATATCCGTGAAGAATATCAGATTCACAGTGAGCATCATGTGGTACATCCTTTTTTACATGAGCGATTGGAACGTAAACAGCAGCAGTCAGCATTTTGGCGTAATCCTGTAGTGGCATGGCTGTGGCTACATTTGCCTGATTTGCTTGGTGTGATTTTTCTTATTTTCTTTATTTGGGCAGCATGGCTCGGTGCAAGTTGGTTGTGGCACTGGTCACAAAGTTTTGCTGTTTAAATGAACCTGTTTAAAGTACAAAACCATCTGGCAGATCTAATTTACAGACATGAAAAAAGCTTCCCTGAGGAAGCTTTTTGGTGTCGCTGTTACAATATCTTGCTAGCAGTATTAAGGTAAATTTAATTGCTGTAAAGCTGCAACACGTTGTTCAATGCTTGGGTGAGTTTGGAATAACGCTGCCAAGCTAAAACCTTCTTCTTTACCTGCAGAAATCGCAAAAGCTTTCATTTCTTTTGGCATTGCATCAGGCATTTCAGATTCTGCCTGTAAACGTAATAATGCAGAAATCATGGCTTGCTTACCTGCCAAACGTGCACCTGCTTCATCGGCACGGTATTCACGTTGACGCGAGAACCACATCACGATTGAAGAGGCCAAAATACCAAATACGATATCCAGTACAATGGTAATTGCAAAATAAGCCAAGCCTGGTGCTTCGCCGTCTTCACGACCAAATACATTACGGTCAATGAAGTCACCTGCAACACGGGCAAAGAACATGACGAATGCGTTGACCACACCTTGAATCAGTGCCAAGGTCACCATGTCACCATTGGCAACGTGACCAATTTCGTGTGCCAAAACTGCACGTAATTCATCTTTGTTCATACGCTCAAGCAGCCCTGTAGATACAGCCACTAAAGCATCGTTTTTATTCCAACCTGTTGCAAAAGCATTCGATTGGTAAGAAGGGAAAATACCCACTTCTGGCATTTTGATACCAGCACGCTGCGACAATTGCGCAACTTCATTTAATAACCACGCTTCAGCTTGGTTACGAGGTGCATTCGGGTCAATTAATTCAGTCCCAGTTGTTTTTTTCGCCATCCATTTAGACATGAATAGTGAAATTAAAGAGCCAACCATACCAAAGACAAAACAGATGACCAACAGGTTGCCTAGGTTTAAGCCACCCGCGCCATGGTAACTACCGACACCGAAGAGTGACAAAATTATGCCAGCTACAACCAGTACCGCGAGGTTGGTTAGCAAGAACAAACCAATCCGCATCATTGAGTAAATCCTCTTATATTAAAAATGTAATCTGATTTATTAATAAACCATGCCGTAAATATGCGGTGTATGTATTAAAAATTCAAGAAAAAATAATAAAACTGTACTAAAAATATTTTGCGCTGATACTGCAATTGGCATTTCAAAAAGGCTTGCGTTGCCGCAATCTCAAATGAAGTGCTGCAGCTTTTATTCTGAAATAAAAATACGTGCCGAAGCCGTGGCATTCCCTGTCGCGTATGAACCTGCAGGTGCATCGGTAAAGCGACCATCGGCGGCCATAATAATTTGACGTTGTGGGCGTTTGTTTGCCGCCACTTGATGATTACTGGCAGTGTAATTGTCTGACTGCGCAATCACTTGTGCATTTTGACTCTGAGTATTGCTATTGTTATTTGCCGTAATCGCATTGTTATTAGCACTTGCACTAACACCGTTGGCATACAGGTTGCTATAACGACTGGTCACACGACGTACATAGTCCTGAGTTTCACGAAAAGGTGGTACACCGCCGTATTTTGCAACATTGCCTTCGCCCGCGTTATAACCCGCCAAAGCTAAAGTGGTGTTGCCATTAAAGCGTTTGAGTAACCAAGCCAAGTATTTTGCACCCGCCATAATGTTTTCATGCGGGTCATAAGCGTTGCTGACATTAAAACGTCGTGCTGTCGCAGGCATGAGCTGCATTAGACCTTGTGCACCGACAGGCGAGCGGGCGTTGACATTAAAACCTGATTCGGTATGCATCACTGCTTTAATTAGACCTTCTGAAACACCGTGTTGTTGTGCTGCTTGCTGAATAATGTGGTCAAAGGCGTTTTTATTGCGGCTATAACTTGGCAATACCGACGCTTCGGAATTGCCCCAGTTGCGATAACTGTGAATATTGCTGTCTGGATAATATGTGACTTTTACTTTTGTCAGTGAACGATCTGCACTTTTGCGGTTAGTCAGCAAGGTACTGCCATTGCTGTCCTTATACA
Source organism: Acinetobacter sp. YH12120 (assembly GCF_013418795.1). Classification (NCBI taxonomy): domain Bacteria; kingdom Pseudomonadati; phylum Pseudomonadota; class Gammaproteobacteria; order Moraxellales; family Moraxellaceae; genus Acinetobacter; species Acinetobacter sp. YH12120. The sequence goes on from NZ_VPBI01000001.1 coordinate 90,367, forward strand.
TATAAATTTGACCTGCGTGCGTTGTCGTTGCCAAAGGCATGATGCTGGCAGTCCCCAAAATATACAGTAAAAAGGCATTAATTTTATTGTTCATGCTGTGAATACACTAAAAGCTGTCCCCAAACAGTTAATAGGAGTTTAACAAAAATCTCACAGATGAAAAGGCTTTGTACAAATTCATTTACAGTAGTGTCGAAAAAAATCAAGCTTAATTGCTGACAGAGTAATCAAAAAAAATATTTATTTTTTTTTAATTGGATCAGCTTGACACACTTAAGTGTATGATTTTAAATTAAAATAAAATCGATCAAAAAGTAATCAATTTAAAGAGAAGCCTTAGAATAACGGCAAGAGGCGTTGTCAAGTTGTTTTAAATCCACAAAGTTATCCACAGCTTTTGTGGAAAACTGTGGAAAAGTCCAAAAGATAAGCATCTTGGCGAAAAAGTGAACCTGAGGGTTCAAACTTGCCACAGAAAAAAACGATCTGCGCAGATAGAAATAAAGTGTGTAAACAGAAATGAACGCGCAGTCAGAAATTAAGTTCTTTGACGAAAAGGAAGATTGCGATGAAATTACATTCTTTTGATGCGGGATTGGTCTGAATCGGCTAAAATTGCGCGGTAATTTTTTTCATGGGTTAATCGCGTCTATGTTCTCACCAGTTGAGTCCGATCAAGGCTTTAATTTCAAACCAGAACTTCCAACCAGCTCTGCGTATTATCGTTTGTTGAAAAAGCTGCGTCGTCAAGTCGGGCATGCGATTCGTGACTTCAACATGATTGAAGATGGCGATAAAGTCATGGTGTGTATTTCTGGTGGTAAAGACAGTTATACCTTGTTGGACATTATGTTGCAGTTCAAGCGCATCGCACCCATCAATTTTGATGTGGTGGCTGTGAACTTAGACCAAAAGCAACCAGGCTTCCCTGAAGATGTATTGCCGCGTTATTTAGAAGAAAATAACATCCCATATTACATATTAGAAAAAGACACCTATAGCATCACCAAGCGTTTAACGCCTGAAGGTAAAACTTACTGTGCAGTGTGTTCGCGTTTGCGTCGTGGTTCTTTGTATGGCTTTGCGCAGGAAATAGGGGCAACCAAAGTGGCGCTTGGGCATCACCGTGATGATATTTTGGCGACTTTTTTCTTAAACTTGTTCCATGGCGGTAGCTTAAAAGCCATGCCACCGAAGTTGTTGTCATCAGACAAGAAAAATATGCTGATTCGTCCACTGGCTTATGTGGAAGAAAAAGACATCATTAAATATGCAGAAATGCGTAAATTCCCAATTATTCCGTGTAACTTGTGTGGTTCACAGGAAAACTTACAGCGTGCCATTATTAACGACATGTTACGTGAGTGGGATAAAGCACATCCTAAGCGTTTGCACAGTATTTTTGGCGCATTACAGAATGTATCGCCATCGCAGTTGGCAGACCGTGAATTATTCGACTTTGAAGCGTTAGACAGCCAGCGCGTATTTGATTTTGCCGATCAGGCCGAACAAAACGCAGCAGAGCAAAACAAACGCATCAATATGGTCAATTTAGGCTACGCTGCAGACTAAGCGATAACAGCCTGTCAATCCCTTTAAAATGTAATCAACACCAAGCCAGAGCTTGGTGTTTTTTTATGAATTTGATTTATTTGAGAAAGTCGTCATTTCGACTAAAAATACAAAAACTGAACGTCCCGTACAAAATTTCTTAGCCTTTCACGAAAGGTTCATGCTATAACAATCAGCAAGCAAAACAGCTTAATAATGATGGTGTCTGGATAGACAACACACATGCACAAATATATTGAGGAAAAATCATGCCTGCTTTTTTAACTGATGATTGGTTTGCAACTGTAGAAAATTTAACGGCTCAAGCTGGTGATTTAAACCTACCTCCAGCACTTGCAAATCTGGCAATTAACTTAGTGGTGACTGATGCTGCAGGCAACACAGAATTGTCTTTAGATGGCGGTAAAATCCAAAAAGGTTTGGCGGACAACGCAAAAACAACATTAAATATGGATGCGGAAACTTTACGTAAAGTATTCCTAGAGTTTGACATGGCGGCTGCTATGCAAGCCTTTATGACAGGTAAAATCAAAGTACAGGGCGATATGTCACAATTAATGGCATTACAAACTGCAAAACCAAGCCAAGAACAAAAAGACTTATTTAAGAAGATTCTTGAGCAATCTGCTTAATTCAAGCGATTTACGCTGTAGCAGGCGAATTTCCCGCTATAGTACAAAAAAGCCTAGCTGAAGTATCAACTAGGCTTTTTTATGCACTGCAGCTTTAACAGCGCATTATTCATGTTTGAATTGCAGCTGATATACACTGCAACTCAATCACGCGAGGTAAATTTTAGATATTCACCAATTGCGGTGTGGTCTTAATATGCTCAAGGTAGGCGCGAATACGAGTCACATATTGCACTGCTTGACGATAACGACCGTTGCTCGCTTTGTTACGGTCTAAATACGCATATAGGTTAACCCAATTGTTCGGGTTTTTACCTTGCGCACGAATTCGCTTCTGAATCTGACTGACTGCGCCTGGGCCCATGTTATAAGCCACTAGTGCATACCAGTTACGATCAGGGAACGGAATATGATCATAGCGGTTTAGCATTTGGTCATAATACTTGGCTCCACCCTGAATACTTTGAGCAGGATCGGTACGGTTGCTTACGCCCATCGCTTTGGCTGTATTATTGGTCAGCATCATAATACCGCGCACACCTGTTGGCGAAACCGAGTTGGGTTTGAGGTAAGATTCCTGATAACCAATTGCCGCCAAAAGATGCCAGTCTAAATCGTACTGCGTGGCAGTCTTTTTAAAGTTGGCCTTATATAAAGGTAAACGATTACGCAAATCCCGCTGGATCACATCCCACGATTCTTGTTTGACCACATTACGATTATAAAATGAAGCCAATTGGGTAATTGAGCCGTTTTGCTTGCCACGACAAACAAAGTTGCTTGCGGTTTGGCTAAGAGGATCATCTGCGTGTTTAAACACCCAGTTCAGCTCACTATTTAAACCATTACGCTTTAAAGTATTTAAATCGCCACAACTGGCAGAAAATGCCGTGAGTTGCTGCTTTTCGATGCTTTGGATACTCGACGTGGTCATGGCAAAGTTCGCTTTACCAGAAGACACCCATTTTAAAGCGGTCGCATTGTCGCTTACCGTTTTAAATTCGAGTTTCACATTCATGCTGTCGGCATAGTTACGCACAAGGTCATAACCAAAGCCATGTAAATGTTGTCCATCTTTAAACACTGTGGTTGGATTTTCCACAGACACAACGGTCAATTTGTTCTGATTGACGACGCTGTCAAATTGATGAACGGCTTTGCCTGCGTTAATACTGTGGAATGGGAGAAGAACAGTACTGAAAGCGAGGACTTTGAATGGGAGGCGATTAAAAAATGAGTGAAGGCTAAGCCTAGACCCAGACGTTGAACTACTGTGCATGTTGGCTCCGCTACAAGTAATTTATGCCCTAAAAAGCAAAGGCAACACACCTTAAACTTTTTCAAGTTTGATAAATTCAATAAGGGTTGGGCAGTCATGACGTCATTCAAAATGACTTGGGATTAAAGGGAAAATGTGTAAAATTTATACACAGGTTAAAAAGTGATCAAAACTAAAAGATGTGCGAATAATAAAGATGAAAATTTTGGATGTCAAATTTTGTACATAAATTTTTTGAAAAATGTAACATAAGATATTCATTTCATTGAGAAATAAATTTTATAAATTTTTATTGTGTATAAAAATGCAATAAAATATAGGATTGATGTTAACCAAATGTAAAAAACCGGCTGCAAAAACACCATGAAATCTAACTTAATTACACGTTCTGGACACGATAAACTCGTGGCAGAGTTACAGCATTTGTGGCATGAAGAACGCCCTGAAATCACCAAAAAAGTAAACTGGGCGGCAAGTCTCGGCGATCGCTCTGAAAACGCAGATTACCAATATAACAAACAGCTTTTGCGTAAAATTGACCGTCGGGTACGTTATTTGGGCAAGCGTTTGGAAGAGTTGCGCATTGTCGATTTTGCACCTGAACAAGAGGGTAAAGTATATTTTGGCGGATGGGTCGAAATTGAAAATGAACAAGGCGAGCAAAAGACCTTGAGAATTGTGGGCGTGGATGAAATTTATGATCATCATCCACAACATATTTCGATTGATTCACCTATGGCTCGGGCTTTGTTGTCTAAACAGGTGGATGATGAGGTGGAAGTGCAGACACCGCTGGGCAAAAAGAGCTGGTTTATTAATTCGATACGCTATGAAAAGCCTGAAATTGCAGAAAATGACTGATTTTTGATTTTATTTTGAACATTTGGATCATAATTTTTAGAAAATATTTGCCAAGCTGAATTTTTCTTTATATGATAGCCGCCATTGGAAGCGTGGCAGAGCGGTTTAATGCACCGGTCTTGAAAACCGACGAGGGTGTGAGTCCTCCGTGAGTTCGAATCTCACCGCTTCCGCCAAATTTTAAGATAAGCCCTTGTTTTTACAAGGGCTTATTTTTTTGTCTTTGATTTTACCCCTCAACCTCCTCTTACAGGGCTGATATTGGAAGCTATTCGAACTGGAAATAAAGTTCTAAAAATCAATAAGGATTTAAATCAATAAGGTAGGTTTATGGAAAAAAGGTATATAGTTTTTGGTATTATAATTTTGACCTTTGTTTTTTTGTCAGATTTTTTTACTTATCAGGTAACTAAATATCAGCTTAGCCACTCTAAAATATATAAATCATGTGGTGTTTTTGATAGCTATCAGAGGGTTAATGAGGCTAGATCGAAGAGGATTGAGTTGATTACAACTTATATGAATAGATCTCTTGCATAAATCAAAAAACGACCAATTTAGTGATTATTTTTCGTACCGATCAATAAGCCATATTCGGTTATCATTGTTGCATGAACTACTCAAAAGTAAAAACACTGCCAAGCCAGCAGTTTAAACGACTTGTCGGAATACAACCTTCAACTTTTGCAGAAATGCTTGAAGTATTGAGCGCCGCTCAAAGTGATAGTCGACGAGGAAGACCCTCAATCCTTTCGCTTGAAGATCAGCTATTGATGACCTTAAGCTATTGGCGTGAATATCGCACACTTTTCCATGTTGCGATGACCTATGGTATCCATGAGTCAAGTGCTTCACGTATTATTCAAAAGATTGAAAACCTTTTTAATAAAATCCGATAAATTTCATTTACCTAAAAAGTTACCACAAGGCGAAGGTGTAGATTGGGAGGTTATCGTGATTGATGCCACCGAAATGACGATAGAACGTCCAAAAAAAACAGAAAAAGTACTATAGCGGCAAGAAAAAGCGTCATACGATCAAAGCTCAGCTGACGATTCACTACAAAACTGGTCAGATTATATCAACAGCCATTGCACAAGGCAGTGTGCATGATTTTCAATTATTCAAAAAACAGCATAAAAAACAAAAATTCAAGGCATTGTTGCTTGTAGATAAAGGCTATCAAGGTTTGAATCGACTAGGAGTGAACTGCCTTACTCCCTTTAAATCAAGCAAAAATAAGCCATTGACGCTGTTACATAAGCAAATCAATCGTGAAATTGGAAAACGACGTATCCGAATTGAGCACGTAAATGGTAAATTAAAGACCTTTGGAATTCTTGCTGAACGTTATCGCAATCGGCGTAAACGCATGGGTTTACGCCTTAATTTGATTGCTGCAATTTACAACATGGAATTGATTAAAAAATGATTTTTGCAAGAGATACAAGGTCTATTATAGTTCTAATTTGCCTTGTTGCATAAAGGCTTCGGAGATAGATCTCCCCCCTAAGTTATACAATTTAATTTACAGTCTCTTTGAAGCAAATTTTTGTACCTGATATTAATTCAATGCAATTTAGCTAAATCTTCGTTTTAACAAAAAGCCAGTGAATTTTACAATTCACTGGCTTTTGAAATGACATTATATAGCGCATGGGCAGATGAACCACCCATGCAGCGCAATGCACTTAATTAATCGAATCATCCAAGTTTGGAGCTAACCAACGCTTCGCTTCATCTAAACTCCAGCCTTTACGCTGTGCATAATCTTCAAGCTGATCTAACGAGATTTTACCCGCGTTAAAGTACTCAGAAGCAGGGTTGGCATAGTAGAAGCCGCTCACAGATGAAGGCGGCCACATTGCAAAGCTGCTCGTAAGCTGTGTGCCAATCTTTTCAGTCGAACCTAACCAGTTAAACAGTGTGGCTTTTTCAGAGTGCTCAGGGCACGCAGGATAGCCCGGTGCAGGACGAATCCCTACATATTTCTCTTTAATCAGCTCTTCATTGCTTAGCTGCTCATTCGGCTGATAGCCCCAGAATTCTTTACGAATACGCTCATGCAAATGCTCTGCAAATGCTTCTGCAAAACGGTCACCCAAAGACTGCACCAAAATGGCAGAATAGTCATCGCCTTTGGCTTTAAACTCATTGGCCATTTCTTCCGCACCAAAAATCGACACGGTAAAGCCGCCCAAGTAATCTTGCCCTTGCTCTGTAGTTGCGACAAAGTCTGCCAAAGACAAGTTTGGTTTACCTGTGACTTTGTCTGACTGTTGACGAATATGATGGAAGGTATGCGTTACTTGATTACGTGCTGCATCATATACTTGTACTGAATCTGCCGCAGAACGGTTGGCAGGGTAAATCCCAAAGACTGCACGTGCATCAAAGCGATTATTTGCAATAATATCTTTGAGCATGGCTTGCGCTTGGTTATATAAGTCGGTTGCAGCTTCGCCCACCACTTCATCTTCCAGAATTTTCGGGAATTTGCCCGCCAAACTCCAAGAAATAAAGAATGGTGTCCAGTCAAAGTATGGCAACAAGGTTTCAAGCGGGTAATTGGTCAGCACTTGTGTACCAATTAATTTTGGTACTGCAGGCGTGTAGTTGTCCCAATCAATTTTTAAACCATTGTCGATGGCTTCTGCATACGACAATTTCGCAGCTTTTGGTTGCTTATTGGCAATACGTTCACGAATTTTAGCGTATTCGGCACGATGCTCTGCAACAAAAGCAGGTTTCATTTCAGGGGAGAGTAAGGTTGTCGCAACACCAACGGCACGCGAAGCATCGGCAACATAAATCACTGCATCATTTGAGAACTGTGGATCAATTTTAACCGCAGTATGTGCTTTAGATGTGGTAGCGCCACCAATCAACAATGGAATGTTAAAGCCTTTACGCTGCATTTCTTTGGCAACAAAAACCATTTCATCTAAAGATGGGGTAATCAGACCAGACAAGCCAATGATATCGACTTTTTCGTCAATGGCAGTTTGCAGGATTTTTTCTGCAGGTACCATCACACCGAGATCGACAATATCGTATCCATTACAGCCCAAGACTACGCCCACAATATTTTTACCAATGTCGTGAACGTCACCTTTTACCGTTGCCATCAAGACTTTACCTTTAGACTGACCTTCGGTTTTTTCAGCTTCGATGTACGGGTTGAGCCATGCAACGGCTTGTTTCATCACACGGGCAGATTTCACCACTTGTGGCAGGAACATTTTACCTGCACCAAACAAGTCACCGACCACGTTCATGCCATCCATCAACGGGCCTTCAATCACATCTAATGGACGTTTGGCTTTCAGGCGCGCTTCTTCGGTGTCTTCATTAATAAAGGTGGTGATGCCTTTAACTAAAGCGTACTCAAGACGTTTTTCGACAGATTCACTACGCCATTCTAAGTTTTCTTCGGCTTTTTGTGCGCCTGATTGACCACGATATTTTTCTGCCACTTCTAGCAGTTTTTCTGTGGCATCCTGACCGCTTTCACCTTGGTTCTGGTTCAGAATAACGGCTTCAACTGCTTCTTTCAGTTCTTTCGGGATGTCATCGTAAATTGCCAACTGACCTGCGTTGACAATCCCCATGGTCATGCCTTGCTGAATAGCGTGATATAGGAATACCGCGTGAATGGCTTCACGTACAGGTTCGTTACCACGGAATGAGAAAGATACGTTCGATACACCGCCTGAAATCATGGCATGCGGCAGGTTTTGTTTAATCCAGCCTGTGGCTTCAATGAAATCAACAGCGTAGTTGTTGTGTTCTTCAATACCTGTCGCAACTGCAAACACGTTCGGGTCAAAAATAATGTCTTCGGCAGGGAAGCCAACATCATTGACCAACACATCATAAGAGCGTTTACAAATTTCACGTTTACGTGCTGCTGTGTCGGCTTGTCCGACTTCGTCAAAGGCCATAACAATGACAGCTGCGCCGTATTGGCGGCAGAGGCGGGCTTTTTCGACAAACTCGTCATAACCTTCTTTTAAGGAAATAGAGTTGACAATGGCTTTACCTTGTACGCATTTCAAGCCTGCTTCAATGATTTCCCATTTAGAGGAGTCAATCATGATAGGTACGCGAGAAATATCAGGCTCAGATGCCACCAAGTTCAGGAAGTGCACCATCGCACCTTCTGAATCGAGCATGCCTTCATCCATGTTGATGTCGATGATTTGCGCACCGCTTTCTACCTGTTGACGAGCAACATCTAAGGCTTCGGCAAAGTTTTCTTCACGAATTAAACGCAGGAATTTTTTAGAACCTGTGACGTTGGTACGCTCACCCACGTTCACAAATAATGAATCATCATAAATGTTAAATGGTTCTAAACCACTTAAACGGCATGCAGGTTTAATCTCTGGAATTTTACGCGGTGGAATGTCTTTTACCGCATTGTAAATCGCGCGGATATGATCAGGCGTTGTACCACAGCAACCGCCTGTAATATTGATCAAGCCGCTTTCAGCAAATTCTTTGAGGAAAGCTGCGGTTTCTTCAGGCGTTTCATCATAACCACCAAATGCATTTGGCAAGCCTGCGTTCGGGTGTGCAGAAACAAACACATCGGCAACGTCTGAAACGGTTTTAACGTGTGGACGCATGGCATCTGCGCCCAAAGCACAGTTAAAACCAATTGAAAGTAAATCGCCATGACGTACCGAGTTCCAGAAAGCTTCTGCAGTTTGACCCGTTAAGGTACGTCCTGAAGCATCGGTAATGGTACCTGAAATCATCAACGGCAATTCACGCCCGAGCTGTTTAAACACTTCTTTGACCGCAAAAATCGCAGCTTTACAGTTTAAGGTGTCAAATACAGTTTCAATGAGCAGGATATCTGCACCACCTTCAATTAAGGCATGCGCAGCTTCAATATAGTTTTCTTTGAGTGCATCAAAGCTAATGTTACGAAATGCAGGGTCGTTTACATTTGGTGAAATTGAACAGGTACGCGATGTTGGCCCAAGTACACCTGCCACAAAACGTGGTTTGTCTGGTGTTGAATATTTTTCACAGGCAGCTTTGGCTAAACGCGCTGCTTCGCGGTTAATTTCTGGAACCAAATCTTCCATGTGATAGTCAGACATAGAAACGCGTGTGCCGTTAAAGCTGTTGGTTTCAATAATGTCTGCACCCGCATCTAAGTAGGCTTCGTGAATACCCTGAATAATGTGCGGTTGGGTCAGTACCAATAAATCATTGTTGCCTTTGAGGTCATGTGCCCAATCTGCAAAACGCTCACCACGATAATCGGCTTCTTCCAATTGATGGCGTTGAATCATAGTACCCATAGCACCATCGATAATTAAAATTCTTTGGGCAAGAAGCGCTTTCAGGGTGGTAAGCGTGGACATAAAAAACCCTTTATGACTGAATCCGAAATGAGCGCTATTTTAGCAGAGTTCGCACGGCTTTCGTGCACTTGAAGCGACCAGAGAGAGTGGAAGTCGTAAAAATAGTGCATAAAGCAGTATTTTTAGGATTTTGCTGTAGCTTTTGAACCTAAATAAAAGTTGTGATGAGGAACATTCTAATTTTGATTTTACTTTGATGCGTCATCGCTTTGTCATATTGCTCAGGCAAAATTGGCTCACGGTAAATTTTGTCTGAAATTTTAGGCAAATATGACAAAGGTGTAACAATCTAAATTAGAGAGAATGGCATAAGAAAAGTAGGTTTATTTATTCTAAGTGTTTAAATTTAAATGTTAATTTTAATTTTATGCACAAAAAAAACAGCTTAAAGTGTGAAAATAAAGTATGAAAGTTGCTTTATATAGCAGCTCTTTGTCATATAATTGTCACAATTTAATTGAACAATAAGGGGATTTTAAATCCTCTTTTCTGCTTGCATGAATTCTAATCCAACTCCTGTAGATTCAGCACACAAGTCGACCACTAAATCGACCAATGTTCATGTGCCTACACCGAAATTTTTTATGCCGGTGTTTTTAACGATCATCGTTTCTACCCTTATTTATATTGGTTTCCAATTGTCTGCGGACTTATCCCACGTGCCTGCGCTAAGCATGTACTCGGTGATTTTATTGGCGACCGCTTTATTCATCGCCTTAGGCTTTGAATTTGTGAATGGTTTCCACGACACAGCTAACGCAGTGGCAACGGTTATTTATACCAATGCCCTGTCTGCACCTGTGGCAGTAATGTGGGCAGGGTTCTGTAACTTCCTTGGGGTTATGGTGGCCAGTGGGGCAGTTGCCTACGGTATTATCGCCTTGCTTCCAGTCGAACTAATTATGAATGTCGGTTCAGGCGCAGGCTTTGCCATGGTTTTTGCCATGTTGATTGCCGCGATTGTCTGGAACTTGGGAACGTGGTACTTCGGTATTCCTGCTTCAAGTTCGCACACTTTAATCGGTTCGATTTTAGGTGTGGGGATTATGAACTACTTGATTAACTCAGGTGCGGGTGCAAGTGGTGTAGATATGGAACAAGTCATGAAAGTGGGCAAGGCTTTATTGTTCTCGCCACTGATTGGTTTTGCTTTTGCTGCGATTTTGTTCTTCTTGGTGAAAAAAATCTTCAAGAAACAAATGGAGTTGTTCCAGCCGCCTGAAGGCAATAAGCCACCACCACCTCTGATTCGTGCCATTCTAATTTTTACTTGTACTGGGGTAAGTTTTGCGCATGGTTCAAACGATGGTCAAAAAGGCATGGGTTTAATCATGTTGATTTTGATCGGGATTGTGCCGTTGGCGTACTCATTAAATAAAGAGTTAGGCCAAAACCACATTCAATCGTTCCAGCAGCTTTCAACGCAAACGGCTGATGTGATTTATCCACAACATGCCGATATGCCAGATGAAAAAGCGCGTCAGATTATTACTAGTTATATTCAGACCAAAGAAATTACTCCTGAAGTCGTGCCTGCTTTGGCAAGCTTAACGGATCATTTGGGTGAGCGTGTGGGTCAATATGGCAACTTGAAAGATGTGCCTGAAGCTGAAGTAGCAGAAATGCGTAATGATATGTATTTAAGCACGACTTCATTCAAGCGTTTAGACAAAGCCAATGCCTTGCCTGAAATGTCGGAAGAACAGAAAAAAGTGGTTAAAAGCTACCGCAGCCATTTAGATTCATTCTTACAATACATTCCAACTTGGGTCAAAGTTGCCGTTGCCTTAGCACTAGGCTTGGGTACGATGGTCGGCTGGAAACGTATTGTGGTGACTGTTGGTGAACGTATCGGTAAGCAGCACATGACTTATGGTCAAGGTATGTCTGCCGAGCTTGTGGCCATGTCAACTATTGCTGCTGCAGATGGTTTGGGGATGCCAGTTTCAACTACACACGTACTGAACAGTGCGGTGGCAGGTACCATGGTGGCAAATAAATCGGGTCTGAATTTCCAAATGGTGCGTACAATTCTTTCGGCTTGGATTTTCACTTTACCTGCGACAATTTGTTTATCGGGTAGCTTGTTCTGGTTGTTCTTAAAAGTGTTTTAATCCATTCTCAACTTTTTTGAGTGGTTGAAAAAAGCGCTGTGATGATACAGCGCTTTTTTTATACCTGCAGATCAGTCTAGAGAAATATTTGCAGGCAAGTTTTTGAATAGATAGATTAGCGGTTTACATTACTTTTTAAATTTTTGGATGACTTTGTCCAGCGGTAATTTATCTGCAGCAAAGCCATAGAGCGCAGCGAAAGGTAGGGCCGTTCGTGCCAAATACGCCACGCGCCACAATCCACCATGGTTCGCACCTTCCATCATCAATTCGAGCGGATGCTCAAGTTTCACTTCAGGATTGGCTGCCGAGTTTGGATTGCGTAAGTCATGAATCCACAATGCCGCCATAATCGCATTGGTGGTTTCAGGACTAAATGCTTCAACATCAAACAAACTTGCGCCACTAAATGCTGCTTTGAGTAATGGATTTTTGGTCACAGAGTGTGTGGTGGTCGAAGGTGCAATATTGATGCTGACATGCTGTCCTTGATGACGCGCTAAAATTGCACGCCATTGCTGGATGCGTTTTGCTAAAGCATAGTTTGGCCCTTGTTCAACCACCAAACAGTCGGCAATACCATAATGTTGACCATTGTCTGAAGCAATTAAATTATGCAGATTCTTTTGGAAGAAATGACTGCGTGAAATGGTTTCAATACTTTTGGTGAGTAGCTTTTGCCCTTGTGAACGCTGCTGAAACTTCTCTGCCGATGCGCTAATCACTTCTTCAGGAACGGCATAAACATCGGTTGGGGTACACATAAACATAAGGCTGCTATCAGCTTTGTGTTCGCTGACATATTGCATAATGGCATCCATCGCCATCGCAACACGCACGTGTTTTTCACCATCTAAATAGGCAATGGCTGCTAAATCTAGCGTTTCAGGTTTTTGAGCTAACCATTGTGCAATTTCTGGGGTTTGTGTCAGTAGATTTGCACCCAACTGTTCTGTTAAAATATCAAGTGGGGTATCTGCCGCGAGTTGTGTTGTACTGGGTGCATATAAGGTGGCATTGCCTTGTTGCACAGTGCTTAAAATTTTATTCCACACACGGCTATTTGGTAAATCGACTGCAATAATATTGGCTTTCCATTTGGCTAACCATGTGAGTGGCCCTGCTTCTGAAGCTGCACCAAATAGCACCATGTTACGGTCAGACAAATCAAACCATTCAGGATGCGCCATTGCAGCATTTAACGCTTCGGCATGACTTGGTTCAATAATGCCTGCTGCTAGCCAAATTGCAATTTGATCTAGTAGAGCTTGACCTTGTAACTTTTGCCCACGATACGGCACATACCATTCGGGTGCTGCTTGGCTGCTGCCTTGTAATTTAAAGGTATGTAAAGTTTCAGTAGGCAAGAGCATGACATCTTTCAGCACATATTTTTGCTCATGACGATAAAACTCAAAACTTTGATGCGCTTTTCTTAAACCATCTTCTGCAATTTGAATTGCGTTAGCTTGTTCACGAATACCATTGGTCACGAGGGCTTTAAAGTATTTTGGATAGTGTTTACGCCAGTTTTTTTCTGCCAAAGCATCGACTGAGCTTTGATGATCGACTGTGGCTAAGGCTTCGGCAATAATTTGTTTGCCCGTGCTTGAGGTGCTGGGTTTATGATTTTCTGGATGAATTGGAAACTGTAAGCCATCGTAAGAAGTGGACATGCAAAAACTCGCAAACTAAATTGAAATTAATATACAGATGTATACATTATCTATGCCAAGTTGCGATATGGGGTAGCAAAAACTACCAAAATTGAGTGAAATTTGAATAAAAAAACCTTCACGAAGTGTAAAGATTTTTAATGTGAATGAAATGTTGTTGAGATTTAAAGGTTAGTGTTTAAATGTCTAGGTTCGAATCATAAATGAGTCTGATGCTGTATCAACAATGTTTTATTCACTCAGACCAACAGCTTAACAACGTCCTTTTTTCGCCTGACCTGGAGGACAAAAATCACCATCACCATGCGGATGTTGGTGTGGATAATAGCCTTTCGGGTAGATCGTGCGGTCAGGATCAATCACCACACTGCCTTCAGGGGTATGTACGGCACAGGCGCTTAATCCTAGACTGAGTAACAGGGCGCTTAGAAGTGCAAACTTTTTCATGGCTGACTCCTGATTGCTTGATAGTTTTAGTCTTTATATTCTTAGTATAAGTGCTTGTCGAGTAACTGCATGTTATTTGTTGTGTGCTTTATGCTGTATTGGATCATTCAGATGCTTTCATCAATCAAAAATACTTATCAGCAGTTCATAAAATGACGATTGAAAGTCGTTTTTCCCAATGAGAGAGGCTGAAGATGAGAGGCAATAAATGATGGTGTTAAGCGGATTTATGAAAGCAGTCTATTGACGGATTTGAAAATTCTTTAAAGTAGCAACGACTCAGTGGTAGATGTACCGAGTCGTTATAGTTTTAAAAGTTAAAACGGCAGTTGCGCCAGTTTATTCAGGAAGTGAGGCAAGATGCGTGGTTCAATTAAAATAGTCACAATCACACCATAGGCCGCACCCCATAAATGCGCACTGTGATTAATATTAGAATTGCCTCGTTTACCTGACCAAATGCTATATGCCACGTACAGCACTGCAAAAATAATAGCAGGAACTGGAATGAAGAATACAAAAATCAACTTCCATGGCTCAAATAAAATATAGGCAAATAGCACAGCAGATACCGCTCCTGAAGCACCTAAACTGGCCCAGCGATGGTCATTTTTGTGTTTTAAATAACTTGGAATAATTGCCGCAATTAAGCCACCTAAATAGAACAGCACAAAGCCTAGATCATACAAATATTGACGATAAAAGCTTTCAATAATGCTCCCGAAGAAAAACAGCGTGATCATATTGAACAGTAAATGCGTACCATCGGCATGCACAAAGCCATGCGTGATAAAGCGGTCATATTGCCCACGTTGCATGGCAGGTGGCCAAAAGATCAGTCGGTTCATCAATTCTTGTTTGGAAAATGCCAGCAACGAGACAATGACCGTAATGATGATCAGGGTTACGGTATGATTAATGGGTAAATCGAGCATAAACGCCTATTCTTTTAATTGAATTCTGCTGTAATAATGCATCAAAACCAAGTTTGAGTCGAACTTTGTGAATAAATCCGACAATTTTGGTTGATTTTTTTTTATTACCCCGCATCTTCAGTTAAAATAGCCACTTCAGCTTGAGGAAATTATTGTTATGTCGACTGAGAACAGCAGCACAGCAGTTGTAGATGAAATTCCAAACTTATTGATTACGCCAACTGCTCAAGAGTATTTGAAGGATTTATTGGCAAAGCAAAACACACCGGGTATTGGTGTACGTGTTTTTGTGGAAAATCCTGGTACACCGCGTGCTGAATGTTGCATGGCTTATAGTGCACCTGATGAAGTTGTACCAACAGATTACAAACAGGAATACCCAGACTTTCCTGCATTTATTGACACACCGTCTATTCCATATTTATTGGATGCTGTGATTGATTACAACAAAGACCGTTTTGGTGGTCAGTTGACGTTTCGTGCACCGAATTCAAAAGTGCCACGTGTTGGCCCAGATGCTTCGGTAGAAGAACGTATTACTTATGTTTTACAGTCTGAAATTAACCCGGGCTTAGCAGGGCATGGCGGTAATTGTGCTTTGGTAGAAGTTGTGGAAGATGAAGAACATGGTTTAACAGCAGTGTTGAAATTTGGTGGCGGTTGCCAAGGCTGTTCAGCAATTGATGTGACTTTAAAGCAAGGTGTTGAAACTACTTTGAAGCAGCATGTACCAGAATTAATGCGAGTTGTGGATCAAACCGACCATAGCCAGTCAGATGGTGCTTATTTTAAATAAGTTACTGATTTGAAAATAAAATAACCTCCTGTTTTAGGAGGTTGTTTTTTTATCTGAAATTAGAATTTAATTTGGTTGATCGGTTGGAAGGTTTAAAATTTGTTGTGCTTTTTCAGAATAATAAAACTTTTCTAAATAGTGACGTGCACGTTGTCTTAAATATTGCTCTGCAATCATTTTTTGAATAATTGGATACAGTAGGTTCTGCAATTGCTGCTGCACTAAGGCTTCATCAATATTCAAATCACGTAACAACAAGTCAAAAGGGCGAGCCTGATTGCGGACATACCATGCATAAATGCCGTCATGTACTTGTTGTTTTAAGTAATCACTTTGACGTAAATGATCCCAGATTTCATGACCAAGATTCACGGTTTGGGGTAGGTCTTGAATCTCGATATAATTTTTTAAGGTCGAAAGTGGTAAATCTTTAATTTTATGCCATAAATTTGCCTGAAAATGATACAGCTTTTCATCATCAAAATGCTGATTAAGCACTGACTCACTCATTTGCGTCAGTTTTTGCACATTTTTTTGCAAATAATGCTGAATGGTCTGGTCTAAATTGGTATCGGTAACGCTTTCCAAAACCGATTTACCCATTTTCATAAAACGCGATACGCCAGGCACGCTTTTGGCGATCACCGAATTATCCATATAATCCTGAATGGAATGTTGAATGAGTTGGGTAATCATGGCGGCAAAGGCAGGATTATTCACCACGGCTTTAATCAAACGCTGACGATGTCCACTTTTACTTGCAACATATTGTGCAATTTTGTCGATGGTCAGCACAGGTATCACATCGGCAATTTTACTGCTGTCATTAACAGGGTGTACCAGTGCAAAACGAATATGCTCAGCAATTTGTTCCACTAAAAATGAACTGGCAGGTGTATTTAAAATTTGATGTTGAATCAGTTGATGAATGGCTTCAGATGTCCATAAATCTTGTAAGCTTTGTTTGCGAAACCATTGGTAAAACTGCATAAATTCAGTTTGTACCATTTCACTTTGGTTAAATTCTTGATCTAAAAAATCAAGCTGAGCTTCAATTAGTTGCTCAATGATGGAATGTTTCTGCATGAAGGTTTTATATAATAATTAATTTAGAGGAATCAGTTTATCAGCAAGTGGGTTTTTTAGGTTCTGAGTTTTAGCCAGAAACGGCAAATAATATTGTGCGACTTGTTTTTCAGCTTCCAATAACGGCATGTGTCCAACATTATTAAGAATCACAGGTGTTTCGGCGCGTTTGAGTAAAGATTGTAATTCCTTCGCCACTTCAACATTAATAATGCGATCTTGCTTACCCCATAAAATCAGGGTCGGTGCTTCAATTGATCCTGCTAAACGTGCAAATGAGTCTGGAGTATAAATACGGTTGAGTTTGACAATTTGCTCAATTGCTTTACGGGTTTGTTCTGAGCGAGAAATCAGGACTTCTTCTTGCGCATGTTGAATTTGTGAGGTCATGGCAGGCGGGCTTTGCATGATTTGTTTGGCGACGTCGGCTAAATCGCCATGTTTGCTCACAATTAAGTCATTTAAAGATAATGGATTTTTGGTGTAAGGCGTATTAGCAAGTTTATAAATGCCTGCACTATTGAGTAAAAATAAACTTTGCGTATCAAAAGGATATTGCGAGGCATACACGGTTGCAATTGAGCCGCCTAAAGAATGTCCTGCCACGTGTAAGTTTTCTTCACAGTCAATTGCTTCAATAAATTGACGCAGTTGTGAAGTTACATTCGGAACTGAATTATCAAAATTGCTTGGAGTTTTGGTGTCACCGCTATTGGGTAAATCTGGAATAATCACATGATAATGTGGGGTTAAAAATTGCGCGACACGGTTCCAATTATCACGTGTGCCTGCCAAACCATGAATCAATAAAATTGTGGGTTTGCTGTGCGAGCCACCTTCGTTATAGCTCCAGACGACATCTCCAACACGAATGCTTTTAGAGCTTAGTCCTGCTTGTTTGCGCTGTTGCTGAAAATGATTTTGTAATAGTTTAAGTTCAGTTGCGTTGCTGTTACTGGCGTTATTGTTTTTTGTGAAGGTATATGGATTGGGCGCAGCGCTTTGCACAAGGCAAGATGTACTTAGTCCCAAAGCCAATAAAGTCGTATGTAGATAACGTGATCGAATAAATTTCATCATGAAAACGTCTTCCCCTGACGAACCCAAAACAGGCTCCAATAATGATAGGCACTAGCTCTTAGGTCTAATTGCACAAGTGTATTCTGTCTATTGTAGGCGTTTAAAAATGAAAGTCATCCCTTGCTTTTTTGATCAAAGCTTTGAAATTGGTAGAAAATGTGACCTATCTCAATAAAAAGTGAAAAAATTTATAACAAAAATGAATAAAGAAAAGCGCAGCTGCATATTTTTTTGCAAGTGACATTCATAAAAACTGGCTTTAGAATATCGCAACTTCAAAGATCGGTGGTAAATCAAGAATGCTAACAGCTCAAGAAGCTTTAGAACGTCTTAAACAAGGAAACCAACGTTTTGTTTCTGGTGATACCAGACATCCGAAGCAATTGTCGCACCAACAGCGTGCAGAAATGGCAGAAGACCAAAATCCATTTGCCATTATTTTAGGATGTTCAGATTCACGTGTTCCTGCAGAAATGGTATTTGACCAAGGATTGGGTGATCTTTTTGTAATTCGTGTTGCGGGCAACGTGGTTGCGCCATCACAGGTAGGTAGTGTTGAATTTGCGGCAGAGCGTTATGACTGTGCTGTGGTTGTTGTCTTAGGACACAGTCACTGTGGTGCAATTCAAGCGACAATTGATACTTTAATGTGCCCAGACTGTCCACCATCGGCAAATTTAATGTCGATTGTGAACCGTGTTCGCCCTTCAGTTGAAACCTTAATGCAGACTGAACTGAAAAATGATTTGGCGAAATTGTCTAAGCATGCAGTACGTTCCAATGTATTTGCATCGGTAAATCAATTGCGTCATGGTTCAGCAGTTTTAGAAAACCTGATTGAACAAGGTCAGTTGAAAGTAGTCGGTGCAGAATATTCACTGGAAACAGGTGAAGTGGTTTTTTTTGATTTTTAATCCGAACCGCACAGCAATTAGATTTTCCTCAAAGGCGCTTTATAAAGCGCCTTTGATATATGGATAAGCATTATTTAGCAAAATAGGCTGAGCTTTGGCATTTGGATGAATTAAATCTTTTTGCATCAATTGCTTATTGCCCGCAATACCTTCCATAAAAAATGGCAGTAATTTGACTTTATATTGCTGACTCACCACTTTATAGTTATTTTCAAATGCTTTGCTATACGCCGAGCCGTAATTTGGCGGCATTTTCATCCCAAAAATCACCACTTTCGCTTTGGCTTTTTGGCTATGCTGAATTAAGTTCGCTAAATTTTTTTGAATCATTTGTGGCGGTTGTCCACGCAAGCCATCATTTCCGCCTAACTCAATGACTACAACGTCTGGACGATGGGTCTGCAGCAATTTAGGCAGACGCGCCAAAGCACCACTGGTGGTTTCGCCACTGACACTTGCATTGACCACTTTATGCTGTTTCGGATACTGTTGTTCTAAACGTTTTTGCAATAAGTGAACCCAACCTTGTTGTGGTTGTATGCCGTAACCTGCACTTAAGCTGTCACCTACAATCATAATGGTTTTTGCAGATACCACGAATGGGCTGAAACATAGTCCGAGCAGCAACACACGCGGGAAGACACGACTAGTTAGATTGCGATTTTGCATAATGGGAAACGTATGACTCAAAACACTAAAGAATCTAATATCATGCCACAAACGATTATTTCTGCCCAAAATTTGACACAAAAGATACAACTTGCACAAAAACAATTGACCATTTTTGAGAATTTAAACTTCGATATTCAGGAAGGTGAACAAGTGGCCATTACAGGTCGTTCGGGTTCAGGAAAATCGACCTTATTGGGTATTTTGGCAACATTAGATCAGGCCAGCAGTGGAAAATTGGTGGTATGTGGTGAGTCAATTGCAGAATTAAACGAAGAACAACGTGCAGAAGTTCGTTTAAAGCATATTGGTTTTGTGTTCCAGTCATTTCAGTTATTGCCGCATTTGACGGCACTGGAAAATGTGATGTTGCCACTACGTTTGCAGGAAAAATTTAAATATGCAGAGGCAGAACAAAAAGCCCTCAACTTGCTGAAACGTGTGGGTTTAGAACGACAAGCACAGCAAACGCCGAAAGTGCTTTCGGGAGGTGAGCAACAACGTGTCGCCATTGCACGCGCTTTAATTCGTGAACCTAAAATTATTTTTGCCGATGAACCGACAGGAAACTTGGATGGGGAAACTGCAACTGAAATTGAGCAATTGTTATTTGAATTGAACCGCGAGTTGGGCACAACCTTGGTGTTGGTCACGCACGACCCGAAACTAGCAGCACAATGTCAGCGTCACTATGCCTTAATTGATGGGCAATTGGTTGAGCAATTTGCAGCTAAGCCAACTGCTGCCATAACAGGAGGATGAAATGAACGCATTATTTCATCCGCTGTTAAAGCAGAGTTTTAAAAGCAGTGGTGTATATTTACTGATTATTGCGCTGACTTTAGCGATTAGTGCGACCACGGCCTTAAAGTTTAGCAATGAACAAATTCAAAATGCGGTAGCGTTGCAAGCGGCAGAAATGTTGGCGGGTGATTTAGTCCTGAGTGACAATGAGCCCATTGCGCAAGACTGGCAGGATCAGGCGACTGCACATCAGTTACAACAGTCGCATGTGACTGTATTTAGTTCGATGGCACATACTCAAGCGCAATTTGTGATGGTGAATGTCAAAGCGATTGAGCACAATTTTCCGTTACGTGGTGAATTGAGGGTGAGTCCTGCAGCGGACAAGATTCAATCTGGTGAAATTTGGCTCAGCCAACGTGCCATGGATTTGCTTCACGTTAAACTTGGTGAAACGGTGAATATTGCCGATGCAGCATTTACCGTGACTGCAAAAATTGAACACGATTCTAATCAGGAACTCGGTTTTTCAGGTTTTTCGCCGACAGTGATAATTTCACAGGCCGATGTAGCACGTACCCACGCGATTCAAGTGGGTAGCCGCATAGATTACCGTTTGTTGTTGGCAGGCAGCGCCAAAGATACACAAAATTTTGAGCAGTATTTTAAAACACATACACAACAGCCTGCACAGGCACAGCAAACGGCCAGCCCTGAACAAAACTTTGAAGAACAAAGTAGTTTAAGACTACGCAATGCCAGTGAAGGCAATACTCGCTTAATGCGCCCAATTGCCAATTTAGACACCTTTTTACAGTTAGCGAATATCCTGACCATTTTATTGTGTGGGATTGCGATTGGTTTGACCAGTCAGCGCTATGTGCAACAAAATCAGGATCATATCGCCTTATTACGTTGTATTGGTGCAAGTAAACGACAAATTTTAGCCGCTTATTTGGCTTTGCTTGCTTTGGTCTTAATTATCGCTATGGGCATTGGCAGTATTTTGGGCGTGACGTTGGGCTATGCTTTGTTGCAAATCATGCTGCAACTGATTCCGCACCTGGAAATTCAATTTTCAGCCATGGCAATGTTGCTTGGGCCATTGCCAATCGCCATGCTCACCAGTGCTGTGGTGGTGTTGGGTTTTGTGCTGCCTAATTTATTGCAATTGCTGAATACCGCACCGATTCGCGTGATTCGCCAACAAGACAAAAGCATGCGCGCTTGGTGGTGGATGTTGCTTACAGGGACGCTAAGTCTAATCGTATTTTGTGTGGTCTTGACCGAAAGTTTAGTGCTTAGTACATGGGTGATTGGTGCGATTATTGCGCTGTGCGTATTGCTGTATGGAGTGGTGTGGAGTTTATTAAAATTATTGCGTCATTCTAAAGGCAGACTCGCAGCGTATATTCGTGCGCCTGCTGTCACGGCATTTCAAATTACTGCATTGGCTTTAGGATTAAGTTTAATTACGGTACTTGCAGTGTTGCGTACCGACCTGCTAGATCGTTGGCAGCAGCAATTGCCCGAAGGAACACCCAATCAGTTTGTTTACGGCTTGCCACCGTTTGATATGCCTGAGTTTCAACAACAATTAACGCAGCAGCAGTGGCACAGCACGCCACTTTATCCAAATATACGCGGGCGTTTGGTCGCCAAAAATGATCAACCTTTTGCCGACGCCTTAATTCAGCAAAGCAATACGTTAAGACGCGAACTCAACCTGACACAGTCTGACCGTTATCCTGCCGATAATATCATTGTAAATGGGCAAGCCAATTTCAGTGCAGTGGGACAAGTGTCAGTAGAAGCAGATACGGCTGCCGAGTTGGGCATTCAAATTGGTGATCGACTCAGTTTTAGTTTGCCTGAAGGCATACTTGAAGCCGAAGTGATTAATCTGCGTACGGTGGAGTGGGAAAGCTTTAGTCCAAATTTTTTCTTTATTTTTTCACCGCACACTATGGATGAAAATGCAGGCAGTTATTTGGGCAGTTTCTATGTGCCTGAAGCAGATAAACCGAAACTAATTCAATTGATTCAGCAATTTGCCAACACAGTGTTTATTGATGTCAGCCTAATTTTGGATGAAATTAAACGCATTGTGAATGTGTTGGTGCAGATCATCACCATTTTAGCCATTTTGGTGAGTGTGTCTGGGCTGTTGGTATTAATCGCGTGTTTAAACTTGCTGATGGATGAGCGCAAACGCGAAGTCGCATTACTGCGTTCTTTTGGTAGTTCTAAACAAAAACTCAAACGTATGTTGAGTCTGGAAATCGGTTTTATGGGCTTTATAGCGGGAATAGTGGCGTGTTTATTTGCCGAAGTCATTAGTGCTGTTGCCAGTTACCGCATGGATTTAATGCTGCAACCACATTGGGAAATCTGGCTGATTTTGCCTGTATTTATGACCGTGCTGTGTGCCTTGATTGGACGTTATCGTTTAAGTTATTTATGCGATATTCCGCCACTGCAAAGTTTAAGGGAGATGAATCAGTCCTGATTCATCTCTAGTTGATGTTGTTTTACTTGCTGTAAAGGTTGATTGTTCAACCCAGACTGCGTTGCATCATGCTAAGCAGTTCTTGCCAAAGGGGTTGAATTGGAGCAAGCAGTTTATGGCAATACCAGTAAAATGCAGCACAACCCAATGGTGCAAGGAGCATCGCAAAACTGTTCACTAAGTTACTGTGTTTGCTGCGTTGTCCAAGGTACCAAATGATTGTCATGGCTGCGCCCATGAGCATGCCGCCAATATGTGCAGCATTATTAATGCCACTGATCATAAAGCCCATACCTAAGTTCAGTGCCATCACCATCACCAAAGTCTTGCCATCCAACAGAAATTTTTGGCGAGGTAATTGGGGCAATAACGCCAATACCGTCAGTGCAGCTCCAAGTCCCATCACTGCACCCGATGCACCTGCACCCACGCTAGGTAACAGCTTTGGATTAGCGACACCTTGTTCGAGCAGGGTATAGCTGTCTTGAATGCTGACATAGCCACTAAGCAGGCTACCCATCAAACCTGCGCAAACATATAACACTATAAAATAGACACGCCCAAACAACTGTTCACTGACGCTGCCAAAAATATACAAGGCCCACATATTTAACATTAAATGTACTAAACCGAAATGAAAAAACATGCTGCTGAACAGGCGAATGGGTTCCGCCAAAAAGGTTAAAGGTGCATAATCAGCACCCCAGCGTATTGCATCTTGCGGGCTAGGATTGCTAATGTTCATGCCGTTGAGCACTTGCCATGCAAACAAAGCCACGTTTATTGCAATCAGGGCTGCGGTAATCCACCACAGGTGAATTTCAACTTTATTGTTGCGCAGGTTTGGGGGATGTTGGGACATATATTTGAATATTGTGTCGTAGTGATCAATCTAAGCTTAACACGAAAAAATAACGCTTCAGGAGCCATGCACCAAGATGAAAGCTTTTTTTATACGAACTTTGTTAATTCTTGTCAGTGTGGTGCTTTTGGTTCAATTATGGATTTTTAGCAGCTTGGTGTGGTGGCGTACGCAGCCTGTGCAATCGACCATGATGATGCGTTTGGATTATTGGGCTGAACCGAGTAAGCCTATACAACACCAATGGCGCGACTATGACCAACTCAGTGATAATTTAAAGCGAGCTGTGGTGACTGCCGAAGATGGCAAATTTATGCAACATCATGGCTTTGACTGGGAAGGTATTCAAACTGCGCTGGAACGGAACAAAGATGAAGGCAAGGTTGTTGCAGGTGGTTCCACAATTTCTCAGCAGCTCGCCAAGAATTTGTTTTTATACAATAAGCGATCTTTTTTGCGTAAAGGGCAAGAAGTTGTGGCGACATGGATGATGGAACGCATGTGGTCAAAGCAGCGTATTTTAGAGGTCTATCTCAACTCGGTAGAATTTGGCGATAATATTTATGGTGCCGAAGCTGCGGCACAGCATTATTTTGGCAAAAGTGCAAAAAGTTTAAGCCGTGATCAAGCAATTTTCTTGGCTGCGATTTTAACCAATCCAAAATATTTTCAGGAACATCGTAATGCGGGGGCATTAAAAGCCCGTAAACAGATGGTGCAGCGCTATATGCGTTATGCGGAAATTCCCTAAATTGAGCGAAAACAAACTATAAAATGTGAAAATATCCACAAAGCCTAATTTTTTAGGCTTTTTTTATGAAAATGTCACAAAATTGAAGCATACTTGTAGCAGTGCCAAACATTTTAAAAAAGCATAGGTGGGTATGAATACGGCAACAGGCGCGACTCCTGCGCAAACAGAATATACATATAATGATCGCTACATTAACCGCGAACTGTCTATTTTAGATTTCCATTTGCGCGTGCTTGAGCAAGCTGTCGATCCGTTGCATCCTTTGTTGGAACGCATGAACTTCCTGCTGATTTTTTCACGTAACTTGGATGAGTTTTTTGAAATTCGTGTTGCGGGCATGATGGAACAATTGGACTTGGGCAATGAAAGCCGTAGTCCAGATGGTTTAACCCCTAAGCAGGTGTTAGATCAAATTTCTAAAACAGCACATGCTGCTATTGAACGCCAGTACCGTATTTTAAATCAGGAAATTTTGCCAAAATTACGTGAAGAAGACATTTGTTTCTTACGTCGTGGTGAATTAACCCCTGCACAATCGGCATGGGTGAAAAAATATTTCCAAGAGCAAGTTGCCCCTGTATTAACCCCAATTAGCCTAGACCCTGCACATCCATTTCCACGTTTGGTCAATAAAAGTCTGAATTTTATTGTGACTTTAGAAGGGAAAGATGCTTTTGGTCGTCAAATTGATTTGGCGGTTGTTCCTGCACCACGTTCATTACCACGTGTAGTTCGTTTACCCGATGAACTTACAGGCGGTAAAGAGCACCACGTCATGCTTTCAGCAATTATTCATGAGCATGTGTCTGACTTATTCCCGGGCATGACTGCGACTGGATGCTATCAATTCCGTGTGACCCGTAATGCAGATTTGGCCTTAAATGAAGATGTAGAAGACTTGGCCAAAGCCCTAAAAGGCGAATTAAACTCACGCCGTTTTGGTCGTGCGGTACGTTTAGAAGTAACGCACAACTGCCCGAAAGCCATTTATGATTATTTGCTAGATGAGTTCGATCTTGAAGAAGAACAACTTTATAAAGTAGATGGCCCAGTGAACTTGGCGCGTTTATTGTCTAATTTTAAACGTCCACATTTACGTTATGATTCACATACACCCGCCATTCCAAAGGTGTTAAAAAAGTCTGAAAATATTTTTTCAGCGATGCAAAAGCAAGACATTTTATTACACCATCCGTTTGAATCTTTTGCACCCGTGATTAACTTGCTGCGTGAAGCTGCACGTGATCCACAAGTCTTGGCAATCAAACAAACTTTATATCGTAGTGGCGCAGATTCTGAAATTGTACAAGTGCTTGCAGAGGCTGCACGAAACGGTAAAGAAGTGACTGCGGTGATTGAACTGCGTGCACGTTTTGATGAAGAATCTAACATTGCTGTGGCTAACGTGTTGCAAGAAGCGGGCGCTGTGGTTGTGTACGGTATTGTGGGGTATAAAACCCACGCCAAAATGATTTTGGTGGTGCGCCGTGAAAATAATAAATTGGTGCGTTATGTACATTTAGGCACAGGTAACTACCACGCAGGCAATGCGCGTATTTATACCGACTATGGTTTACTGACCACAGACAAAGAGCTGTGTGAAGATGTGCATCGTATTTTCCAAGAGCTAACAGGCATGGGTAAAATGGCAAAACTGAAAAAGTTGTTGCATGCACCATTTACCCTGCACGCACAGTTGGTGAATTATATTGATGAAGAAATTGCCAATGCTAAAGCAGGTAAGCCCGCACAAATTATTGTGAAAGTGAATGCACTGACTGAAATGCAATTGATCAATAAATTGTACGAGGCGTCTCAGGCGGGTGTGCAAATTGATCTCATCATCCGTTCAATTTGCTGCTTGCGCCCAGGTTTGCCGGGCTTATCGGAAAATATCCGTGTGCGTTCGATTGTCGGACGTTTCCTTGAACATACCCGTGTCTATTATTTCTCTAATAATGGCAATCCACGTATTTATTGTTCAAGTGCTGACTGGATGGATCGTAACTTATTTAACCGCGTTGAAGCGTGTTTCCCAATTGAAGATCCAGCTTTGAAAAAGCGTATTTATGAGCAAGGTTTATTGACCTACATGCAAGACAATCAACAGGCGTGGCTGTTGCAGGGTGATGGAACTTGGGTGCGTGTAAAAGCAGCTGAGGGTGAAGAACCACACAATGCGCAGCGTATCCTGACCGATAGTATTGTTTAGTTTCAAACATTTATAACAGGTAAAAAGAGCGATGCCAGACATCGCTCTTTTTTTGTTTCTAATATTTATTTAAGACTTATATTTTTGATAGATATTTATTGATCAATAATTTAAGAAAAACAGCACATCGCATCATCCGCATTCATAATTTTGCGATAAATACTTTTCACATAACCATGCACCAGTTGTTCTGAAGCATTCAGGTTGGCAGCAACTTGTTGTGAAGGTAAACCTTGTCCTGAAAGCGCCAATATTTCATGTTCAGTTTTAGAGAGTGCCAAAGAATGACCATGTGCGACAATGGATTGTTCGCAGGCTAAGATTTCATTGGCTAAGTTGCCGTCTAGCGGTGAGCCGCCACGTAAAATGGTGCGAATCTGGTTTTGCATGCCTGTTGCAGATTGGTCGCTAAAGACATAGGCTGAAATGCCTAAATGAATAGCTTGTAGCAATTGTTTTGGCATACTTGAAGGCAGCACCGCCACAATTAAGGTATCTTTACGGAAAAGTTTGAGATTTTGGATAAAATCAATTTGAGCTTTTGACCAAGACTGTAAATTGATAAATACCAAATTAGGCAAATGTTGCTGCACCATCAGCACTGCATTTGCGAGCGATGGGCTGCAAAGTAGAACCTCTTTAGGGTAGCCAAAATTTTGTAAAATGTGGCTTAAATTTTGTGATGCTTCTACCTGATCATCAATCAGCAGAACAGGCACAGGTAAAATGAGATCTCTGTGAATCATGGCAATTACTCCTGTGCTGTTCTATAAATAATTTTGATAAATAGATTGTGCGTGATATTGCTGTAACTGAATATCCTTAAATATAGTGATTTTTATATAAAAATGGTAAATATAAGTAATTGTTGCTGAATATTTTTTTTGAAATGTGTTGAAAACGTGAGTAATGTAACTCGATACCGTTCTTTCGTTCAGTTGTAAGAGTGAATTGTTGAATTTGTGATGAATCTCACATTTTAAAACTTATTCATATTTATAAGTCACTTAAATCATAGTGAACTGCAAAAACAATACGCATTTTTGAACGAAAAATAAAAAAGGAGCCATGTTGGCTCCTTAATGAAATGTTGGATCGTGTGTCTAAATTTAGACTGCGTTTTGAGTGATTTTCTGTAAAATCTGCAGCAAAACGTCAAATTCACTTTGTAATGGCGTGCTTTTACGCGTCACTAAAGCCAAAGTACGGCTTGGTGCAGCCTCAATACTTTTGATCTGTAAATCTGGATTCGATTTGATCATGGCATTATGAATTGCAATTTCAGGCAATAGGGTAAAGCCTAAATTTGCAGACACCATTTCAACCAAGGTCGGCAAAGAGCTGGCTTTTAAACGATGATCGTTTTTGCGTTCACCAATCGGGCAAGCACTTAAAGTGTGATCACGTAAGCAATGACCTTCTTCAAGCAGCATTAAACGCGATAAATCCAAATCATCTAAAGAATTGGCCTGCGCCGATTTTTGATCGCCCTTGTGATAAACCAAGAACAAATCTTCTTTAGAAATTTCAGCCACTTTCAAACCACGCGTATCGAATGGCAGGGCTAACACCACCATATCTAAATTGCCGTGTTCCAGTTTTTCGACAATTTTTTCACTTTGCGCTTCGTGTAAATGCAATTGAATTTTAGGTAGCTGCTTATGCACTTCATCTAACAGTTGCGCCAAAATAAATGGGGCAATGGTTGGAATCACGCCTAAGTGTAAATCACCTGTGAGAGGCTCACTCATTTCACGGCTTAAACGCATTAAGTCCTGTGCATCTGCTAACAGAACACGGGCGCGTGCTACGACTTGTTCACCCAATGGGGTTAAACGTACATTCTGTCGATCACGTTCTACCAGTACGCCGCCAAGCAGGCGCTCCAGTTCCATGATCCCGCCAGACAAAGTCGACTGAGTTACAAAAGAACGGCGAGCCGCTTCTGTAAAATGTAACGTTTCAGACAGTGTAACGAGGTATGACAGCTGTCTTAAAGATGGTAATGCAGCCATAGTGTCCTAATGATTATGATTTAAAGTGGTGAGCAAACAGTTCGCTAAGATGAGGAATAAAGTGTGGAGGAATATCATGCCCCATTCCTTTGATTAATTCAAACTTAGCGCCCGGAATCGCTTTCGCAACAGCCTTACCATGCCCTGGTGGGAGCAAACGATCTTGCGAACCATGTACCACAAGGGTAGGTTGCTGAATTTGTTTGTCCAGTTGTAGCAACGAGCCTGTACATAATATTGCTAAAAACTGTTGAAGTACACCCGCAGGGTAATAACTTCGCTGATATAATTTGCGTGCAGTTTGCATCGTTTCGAGTTGATTCACATAGCCAGGTGAGCCTATCACCTTAAATAGTTTTAAACTATGATCAACAATGCCATTTTCATCTTGTGATTTTGGTCTTTCTAGCAAGCTGAACAGTTGTTTCGGAAATGGTGGTGGTAAAAAAGGCTGGTTATTACTGGTAAATAATAAGCCTAAATTATTCACGCGATCTGCATATTTGGCTGCCAAAATTTGTGCAATCATGCCGCCCATAGAAGCACCAATCACCTCGGTCTTTTCAATGCCTAAGCGCTCTAATAGCAATGCAGCATCATCCGCCATATCAAATAAGTTATAAGGCGCACCGTGGTTTTGCAGACCTAAGCTAAAACGCCCCATCATTTTATAGGTGTTCAGACGTGGACCTTTGTGGCGAATTTTGGATGACAAACCAATATCGCGGTTGTCATAGCGAATGACACGATAGCCCTGATCAATCAGTGATTTACAAAAGAAATCGGGCCAGTACAACATTTGTGCGCCTAAACCCATAATCAGCAAAATAGGTGGATCTTCAGTTTTGCCGCCCACTTCGACATGCAGCTGAATTCCGTTGCCTAAATCGACTTTGGTTTCGTGCATAAATGCCGTATAGGGCGATGTGGTGAACTGAAGTGCACTATTCATGTTGTGATCCTCATGTCAGGCAAGGGCGAAATCAATCGCCCTTTATTGTTTTTATTTTATTCCGATACAGGCAATAAGTCTGGCACTAATTTGGTCAAACTCAAGCGTTGTTTGGCCGCTGTTGTGCCTAATAGGACAAAGCCACGTAAGGTATCGGTTTGGTCATAGGCTCTGGCAATCATGCCATCGTCAAATTCTTCGGTATGCCAGTTGACATCTACCCCTAGTGGCGCAGGTAAAACGGTCAGTGGTGCAGCAGGTGTTTTCACTGCAACAGGCATGGCAGGGTAGTGTACCTGAGTAGTTTCACCATTTAAGGTTTTGGCTAAGGCACGTGCTTGCTGCATGATTGGCATCACATACGGCAATAAAATACCATTCACTTCCGCACAGTCACCTACTGCATAGATATCAGCTTGGCTGGTTTCAAGTTGCGCATTGGTTAAGACCCCACGACTGGTTTCGATGCCTGCTGTTTTAGCCAAAGCAATGTTTGGTTGTAAACCAATGGCAGACAGTACCACATCGGCAATTAAAGACTGACCACTGGTAATGGTCACTAAATAGTCGTCATTTTTAATTTTCGAAACTTTTTCAACGGTTGTACCCAATACAAAATGGATACCCGTTTCTTCTAGGTTTTGTTTAAAAGCACTGGCTACATAATCCGGCAATAAACGACCTAGTGGTTGTGGTGCAAGGTCAATCACCGTGACTTGGTGTCCTGTTTGCTGCAAGTCATTGGCAAATTCACAACCAATTAAACCTGCACCTAAAATCACCACACGTTTGTCTTGACGTTGTTCAAGCTGTTGGCGAAATGCGGTGTAATCACTTAAATTATTTACCACATGAATGTCATCACTGCCATCGCCCGCAATGGCTAAACGTACAGGATTCGCACCCACTGCCAAAACCAATTTAGAATAAGGTTGTTGGCTGCTTACACCCTCTTTTTCTAATTCAAGTACATGCGCTTCTGCATTAATTGCTTTAACCCAAGTGTGGGTTTCAATACGCATATTGAGTTGGCTTGCCATTTTAGCTGCATCGCCCAATGCAATTTGAGCAGGGGCTTTATTGCCCGCCAATGCGTTAGATAAAGTTGGTTTGGCATAATTGGCAGCATCATCTGCACAAATCATGACTAACTCTTGTTCTGCATTTAGCTTACGAAACTCGCGTGCAACAGTATAACCTGCCATGCCTGAACCAATAATAACGATAGGATGCATAAGGTGAACTCCAAATGAGGGCATAGAAATTGGCGTTAAAAAAAGACCATCGGACATGGTCTTTTCGTGGTCTTAAACTTCAATCATTTCAAAATCAGCTTTTGAAACGCCGCAGTCTGGGCAAGTCCAGTCATCAGGAATATCTTCCCATAATGTACCTGCCACAATACCATCTTGAGGCCAGCCTTCTGCTTCGTCATAAATCCATCCACAAACGATGCATTGATACTTTTTCATTCAATTCTCCATAAACCGATCTTTAAATTTCCAGATCAGCAAAAAACTTATCTACGACTAGTTGTATGATATATCTATTTGATTAAATTTTTACGCAGTTATACGGCTAAAGTAAAGTAAATAAGCGATTTTAATCTGTGCTTTTATAGAATGAATAGCTGCATGGGACATAACCGCGCAGAAAAGACCTCTTTTGATATAGATACGGCATTGTAATGAGAGAATGGCTGCAGGAAAAATCACGTTTTTATGCGTTTAAATGCCATTTAAGACCTTGGTCGTACAGTAAAAGTCTTATATTTTTGCTATTTTATTATGGAATAAATATATATTAATATTTTTAAGTATATTAAAGTTTATAAAAATCAAAACCTTGTAGTGTTTTGATGCGTGATTGATGGCAGTCTTGCCGATTCGATCACTAGCCTTATGTGAAAATAAACGGTAAAATTCAACCATTCTTTAGTCACATTTCTGATCTTCCATGAGCAATTTGTCTACTTTTTTGTGGTCGCATATTCGTACAGTTCCTCATTTTCCAAAACCAGGCGTAGATTTTTATGATTTAACGCCTTTGTTTATGAATAATTTGGATTCATTAACAGATGCTTTAATTGCCAGCATTCCTGCAGAAAAATTAGCTGAAGTTGAAAGCTTTATTGCAGTAGAAGCACGTGGTTTTGTATTGGCGAGCCTTTTGGCACAGCGTACAGGCAAAGGTTTGGTACTTGTGCGTAAAGCAGGTAAATTGCCACCACCAGTTGTGGGTGTGGGTTATAGCTTAGAATACGGTTTAGACCGTTTAGAAATGGCTGCCGATGTGCAAGCGCAAAAAGTCATTATTGTAGATGATGTATTGGCGACAGGTGGCACTTTAAAAGCAGTGAAACAATTGGCTGAAAAATGTAATCATCAAGTTTTAGGTGCAAGCATTTTCCTAGACTTACCAGATTTACACAAAAATTTAGGTTTAGATATTTGGTCCGTATTGGACAATAAATCTAAACCAGAACAAGCAGTGGCTTAATCCTTTTAAGTTATTGTAACTGCTGTAAAAAAGCCTGATCTCCATAGTTGTGATCAGGCTTTTTTAATGGGTGATGTTTAATTGATTATTTTTAATGGATAGCTTTGACTTTATTTGGCAAGATAAGCTTGTTCGATTTGCTGAATACAAGAATTAATATTTTCTGGATGCAATAAGCGATGATGCCCAGACTCAAAAGTAGAGGTCTGCATATAGTTTTCTAAAAATGCTTGCGCGGCATGCATATCCAAAATTTCATCGCCCAATTCTAAATAAGCCAATTGTGGAATATCGTGCTGCAAGTCATCATCTGAAATTGCAGGATAGTCATTGCGAAACGTGGGAGCTAAACTTGGATTTGCCACCACACACGGAATATGGTGCGACAAAGACATTTTGAGTGCCCAATAGCCGCCTAGACTATGTCCCACCAAAATTTCAGGCTTAATTTTTTGAATGATATTGTGATAAAAATCGGCAACAGTTTGATAATTTAAGTTGCGATAATCGACATTGATACAAAATTTTTGTTTTGCATCTATGGCATGGAATTTAGTCGACTCCCGCGAGGAATCTAATCCATGTAAAAACAAGACTTTTAAAGCACATGTATTCATTGCCAGATTCACAAAGTTAAACATCTTGAGTCAAACTGAGCCTAAAGATAAAGTGGATAGAAAATAAAATATTTAGACTGATACATCAGCAGGTTTAAAAACAGCAAAATACGGTCTTTTTCATCTATTTTCTGAACAATATTGTAGTGCGCTTAGCCTGAGAAAGAAGTTAGCTTTTGGTCTAAGTCTACAAAAAATCACAAAAGCAAGTGGCAATTTAAAAAATAAATTGCTCGAGTCAGAGAAGGCATACGAAATCGTGTCTAAATCTGCTATTCTATTGAACTTCTTTTTTTAGTAATTATTCGAGGCAGAGATGACGCAACATAACGCTCAATCGACTTCTGAACCCACTATTTCCGAAAACGATTTAATTGCGCAGCGTCATGCCAAGTTAAAGCAAATTCAAGAACAAGCGCAGGCGAAGGGAACTAGCCCTTGGCCAAATACGTTTAAGCGTGAAAACTACGCAGAAGATTTGCAGGCACAATTCGCAGAAGTTTCTAAAGAAGAAATTGAAGCAGGCGAAAAAGTGTATGTGTCTGTAGCAGGTCGTGTGATGTTGAACCGCGGTTCATTCATCGTAATTCAAGACATGACAGGTCGTATTCAGTTGTATGTGGCGCGTAAAGAACTTAGTGCTGAAACATTAGAGACGATCAAGAGCCTAGATTTGGGCGATATTATCGCAGTGAAAGGCTATATTGGTCGTTCAGGCAAAGGCGATTTATATGTTCATATTCAACATTTTGAATTGTTGACCAAATCTTTACGTCCATTACCAGACAAATATCATGGTTTAAGCGATACCGAAGCGAAATATCGTAAGCGTTATTTAGACTTAATCGTAAATGAAGACACCCGTAAAACCTTTGAAATTCGTGCCAAAGTGGTTTCGGGTATTCGTGCATTTTTAACTGAACAGCGTTTTATGGAAGTTGAAACGCCAATGATGCATGTGATTCCTGGTGGTGCATCGGCACGTCCATTTGAAACGCATCATAATGCTTTAGATATGCCGTTATTCTTGCGTATTGCGCCTGAATTATATTTAAAGCGTTTAGTGGTTGGCGGTTTTGAACGTGTGTTTGAAATTAACCGTAACTTCCGTAATGAAGGGGTGTCTACACGTCATAACCCTGAATTTACCATGATCGAATTCTACCAAGCTTATGCCGACTATAAAGATTTGATGGCATTGACTGAGCAAATGCTAGAAAAACTGGCTTTGGATATTTTGGGTACTACCGATGTGCCGTATGGCGATGAAGTGTATAGCTTCAAAGGCCCATTCAAGAAAATTTCTATGTTTGATGCCATTCTTGAGCATAATCCACAATTCACGCCAGAAAATGTTAATGACCGTGATTTCTTGGCTAAATTTGTGCAGGAAGAATTGAAAGAACAGGTGAAGCCTGGTTTTGGTTTGGGCAAACTACAAACCATCGTGTTTGAAGAAACCGTAGAAACTCAATTACGTCAGCCGACTTTCATTACAGAATATCCTGCAGAAACGTCGCCTTTGGCACGTCGTAATGACGATAACCCACACATTACTGACCGTTTTGAGTTCTTTATTGGTGGTCGTGAATTGGCGAATGGTTTCTCAGAATTAAATGACCCGATTGACCAAGCTGAGCGTTTCCAAGCACAGGTTGCAGAAAAAGACGCAGGCGATGATGAAGCGATGCATTACGATGCAGACTTTGTTGAAGCTTTGGAATACGGCTTACCACCAACTGCAGGTGAGGGCATCGGGATTGACCGTTTGGTAATGTTGTTTGCCAACGCTGCGAGTATCCGTGATGTGATTTTATTCCCACACATGCGTCATAAAAACTAAGTTTTAGCGCATCGTTGACGACATAAAAAACAACCTGCAGAAATGCAGGTTGTTTTTTTGTTGTAACTTAAAGTTAAACACTTGCCACCAATTTTTTGATCATAGGTCGCTGGCGTTGACTGGCAAGCCATAAATCATGCTGCATTTGTAAATTCAACCAAAACTCTGGTGAGGTTTCTAAGGCTTCACTCAAACGAATCGCCATATCTGCAGAAATTCCAGTATGACCATTCAAAATGCGAGATAGGTTTGCACGTGTCACTCCAAGTGCTTGAGCCACTTCAGTCACAGAAGTTTCACCAATATATTCGCGCAACATTTCGCCCGGATGAGGTGCATTAAACATCATATTCATCTTTGTACTCCTGCGCTAGAAGCTATGTGATAATCCAAATAATCTACAATGTAGACATCACCATCTTCAAATTTAAAAATTACACGCCAATTACCATTTACTGTTAGTGACCATTGATCTTGTAGATTTCCACTCAATTTATGTAAACGCCAATTGGGTGGAGTTCGCAAATCATTCACCGTAGATGCAGCATGTAGTGCTGCAAGTATTAAACGTAATTTTGTAGAATGCGCTGCTTGAATACCTGCTGTTGAACCAGTTTGGAAAAAAGCCTGAAGACCTTTATGTTTAAAACTCTTAATCAAGCCTTAGTATCCAAGTGTATTGTGTATATGTACAGTATACGATAATTTCGAGTTTAATCAATCAACCAGTTTTGGCGGGGTTTAAGTGCATCTTGCGTAATCCGCAGAAACTTAAAGTGATGATGCTTATAACAACGCCGTTTGAATCCGTACTTTCATCTCTAAAGCTTGCTGCAAAATATGCGCTTTCATCCAAGTTACTTGTGTACCCATGGGGTTGGTTTTAATAGCAGTGTTTAAGAAATCCAGTTTTTCTTGCGAAAATAATTGCGTTTCAATCGCTTGATGCAGTTCTGCCGTGGTTGCATTTAAAGGCACATCTACCAAATAAAAACCTTTAGGATAATTATAAAATGCATACATTAAGTTAAAGGCTTTTTGTTCGGCCTTTAAATTGCCCGCACCAATTTCATAGCTGCGGTTTTGATTGCTATGCGTCACGCCTATTAAAAAGGAGAGTTGTTGATCACGGCAACGCAAACCAAATTGCAGCCCAATCTGATCTGCACTGAGTTCATGTTGCACAAAAACATTCAGCATTGAAGCATCATCGTTTAAAGGCTCTTGTAGGACGAGTAGCTCAGGGCTGTGCTGATACAAAAAACCAGCCAGCTGCGCCTGTTCAAGTTTGGATTTGATCTGTTCAATCTGTGGCATGGGAGCATCTTAAAAATAAAAAAATATGTTTTTACTTTAAGCATTTTTTGTTCATGCTTGAAGCACTGAATTAGATGAATAATCTATGAAGTTATTCAAAAATGAGCAGCTTGTAAGCGCGATTTGTATGTATCAAACGTAGCGAGAATGACGTTAAATTTCAATATATGATGGAATAAACTATTGATTAAATAAAACTTATACTGCTTATTGGTTTTCTTTTATATGAGCTTTTTGCATATAAATATAATAAAACAAGCAATAGTCTGCATAACTAAGTCACTATAATGAAAATCAAATTCTATCTGTGTTATTCGTACACAAGTTTAAGTACATCTGGTGTGATC
Source organism: Acinetobacter sp. YH12120 (assembly GCF_013418795.1). Taxonomy (NCBI): domain Bacteria; kingdom Pseudomonadati; phylum Pseudomonadota; class Gammaproteobacteria; order Moraxellales; family Moraxellaceae; genus Acinetobacter; species Acinetobacter sp. YH12120. Next base: position 126,480 of record NZ_VPBI01000001.1, read on the forward strand.
AATGTCAATAAATCAGGAAAGACTTACTCATCTTAAACAGCTTGAAGCTGAGAGTATTCATATTATCCGTGAAGTTGCAGCCGAGTTTGAAAATCCAGTCATGTTGTATTCGATTGGTAAAGATTCAGCGGTAATGTTGCATTTGGCTTTAAAAGCATTCTATCCAGCGAAACTGCCATTTCCACTGTTACATGTGGATACAGGCTGGAAATTCAAAGACATGATCACTTTCCGTGACAACATGGCAAAACAGCACGGTTTTGACTTGATTGTTCATCAAAATAAAGAAGGGGTAGATGCCAACATTAACCCATTCGATCATGGCAGTTCTAAATATACCGACATCATGAAAACCCAAGGCTTAAAACAAGCTTTAGATAAATACGGTTTTGATGCGGCATTTGGTGGCGCGCGTCGTGATGAGGAAAAATCACGTGCCAAAGAACGTGTTTATTCTTTCCGTGATGCAAAACATCGTTGGGACCCGAAAAATCAGCGTCCTGAATTGTGGAATTTGTATAATGGCAAGGTCAATAAAGGCGAAAGTATTCGTGTGTTCCCATTGTCTAACTGGACTGAATTGGATATTTGGCAATACATTTACCTCGAAAGTATTCCATTAGTACCGTTGTATTTGGCTGCAGAACGTCCTGTCGTTGAGCGTAGCGGCACTTTAATTATGGTCGATGACGAACGCATGCCGTTGCTAGAAGGTGAAGTTCCACAAATGAAATCGGTACGCTTCCGTACTTTAGGTTGTTATCCACTTACGGGTGCAGTCGAATCAGAAGCGAATACCTTGCCTGAAATTATTCAGGAAATGCTATTGGCAACCAGTTCAGAGCGTCAGGGTCGTATGATTGACCACGATGAAGCTGGCTCGATGGAAAAGAAAAAGCAAGAAGGTTACTTCTAATCTCTCCTGAAAAATCTCCCCAAACCCCTCTTTATAAAGAGGGACTTATAAAAAGCGGAGCAAAGCCTCCCTTTATAAAAGGGAGATTTAGAGGGATTAAAGATTAAAAAACCGATTTCTAAAAAATATGTGGAGCTTTGAGCAATGTCTCATCAATCGAATTTAATTAGCCAAGATATTTTGGCGTATTTAAAACAGCACGAAAACAAAGATCTACTGCGCTTTTTAACTTGCGGTAACGTAGACGATGGTAAATCGACATTAATTGGTCGTTTGTTGTATGACTCAAAATTGATTTATGAAGATCAATTACAAGCCGTGACTCGTGACTCGAAAAAAGTCGGCACTACGGGCGATGCACCTGATTTAGCTTTATTGGTCGATGGTTTGCAAGCCGAGCGTGAGCAGGGCATTACCATTGATGTGGCTTATCGTTATTTTTCTACTGAAAAGCGTAAGTTCATCATTGCCGATACACCTGGGCATGAGCAATATACACGTAACATGGCAACAGGTGCATCGACTTGTGACTTGGCGATTATTTTGATTGATGCGCGTTATGGCGTACAAACTCAGACCCGTCGTCATACTTTTATTTCTAGTTTATTGGGCATTAACAATATTGTGGTTGCTATCAATAAAATGGATTTGGTGGATTATTCAGAAGCACGATTTAACGAAATTCAGACGGAATATGCGAACTTTGTGAATCAACTGGGTGATCGTAAACCATCGAATATTATTTTCACGCCAATTTCTGCCTTAAATGGCGATAACGTGGTGAACAAGTCTGAGCATACCCCTTGGTACACAGGCGATACTTTAATGGGAACATTGGAGTCGGTAGAAATTAACCGTAACTCGGCTCAAAATGATTTCCGTTTCCCTGTGCAGTATGTCAACCGTCCAAACCTTGACTTCCGTGGTTTCTGCGGCACGATTGCTTTGGGCGATATTCATGTGGGTGACCGCATTGTGGCATTGCCATCGGGCAAAAGCTCGACAGTAAAAGAGATTGTGACTTTTGATGGCAATCTTGAACATGCAATTGCAGGTCAAGCAGTTACCCTAACACTGAACGATGAAATTGATATTTCACGTGGTAATGTGTTGGTGCGTGAAGATCAAGTGCGTCCTGAAATTTCACGTGCTGTAAATGCCACTGTGGTGTGGATGGCTGATCAGCCACTATCTATTGGCAAGCTGTATAACTTAAAAGTGGGTACACAAACTGTGCCTGCAAAAGTCACAGCCATTCATTACCGTACCAATGTGAATACTTTGGAACAGGTGCAGGTTGAACAGCTTGAACTGAATGCAATTGCCAATGTCACCATCGAATTTGATGCGCCTGTGGTATTTGACCGTTATCAAGACAGTCGTTATACGGGTTCGTTTATTTTCATTGATCGTTTAAATAACGTGACCATTGGCGCAGGTATGGTTGAAGCTTGCGTAGAATGGACTGCACACAGTACACCTGTAACAGCCGAAGACCGTGCTGCACGTTTGGGTCAAAAACCTGCAGCGGTATGTGTACCAAGCCAAGCACTTGAACAGGCACAAGCACTTGAAAGCTTGCTGATTCAGCAGGGTATTGTTGCCATTGCCAAAGCAGGTTTAGATGCTGCGCAGGTTGCATTACTCCGCGAAACGGGCATTGTGGTCATTAGTGATGTAAACAGTGGTGCAGATGCAGAGTTGACTGCGACAGCTACAGAAGAACTGGCAGAAAAAATTATTGCCCTAGTTCGCTTATAAAATTAGATTCGTTTATAAAATCGAATCCACATCCCCAAAAAACCGCTTTCACCTGAAAGCGGTTTTTTTATGTGCGTTCACTATATTGGAAAGTTTGTTTTTTAAGTGTGCTCTAAGGGTTCGCCATTGAGATGTTTGAGCATGGGTGTGAAGTGCCCATAGCTAATTTTTTGAGGTTGTATTTCAAAGCCATTTTTTTCATAAAAACTTAAAGCAGTCTGTGTGCTAAATACACTCATGTGCGATACATTTTTGCGCTTTAAATCGCTTATTGCTTCAAATAACAAGGCTTGACCAATACCGCGTTGTTGTACTTCGGGGGCAATGGCATGTTGTAAAATTTGCCCGCGATCACTCATCATAATAAAGCCAACCACCACATGCTGTAAGACATAGACCCAACAATTGTTGTAATGCAGCAGCATTAAAATATTTTCATAGCTTTTATTTTCTAGCCATGCCTGAATTTTGGCTTCATTGCGTTGATGATCTTGAATACAAGAGCGAATACTGGCGTGTAATACCGCAACCAAATTGGCGACATCTTGAATTTGTGCAGCTCTAATCATCTAGGCTTAGGGTGATAGATAAAAACAAGGCTCTATTGGAAGCGAAAAGTGTTTAAAGAAATAGCAGAAAATTGTTGTGTTTTACTGCGTTATACTGCAGCACAAGTCCTATTTTTAAGGCAATCGGTATCATTGTGTAATTGAGCATTGCACTTTTTAGCGATGCATGGATGGAATCATCTGTTAAAGCATAAGCGTTGAAGCGTGCAGCAGCGAATAGACGCTAAGCCCTGAAATGGTTATACTTTATTGAAACGCCTGAAATAAGAGCGAAGACCAAGATGGCAAAACTATTGTTATGGATTTTGTTGTTGATTGCCGTATATGCAGTCTGGAAAGTCTGGTTCAAAATAAAAATTAATCGTACTTTTCAGCAAAGCTGTCAAGATATTGCCAATATTGTCCAAGACCCGATTACCCACAAAGCACCGCGCCCTGTAGAAGAGGTGGTGGAAGAAGTTGCCGAATACGAACAGCAATTATTTGATGATATCGCAGAAATATTTTTAAGCTTAAAAGTATCTAGTCGTGACCCTGAAGATGCCGAAACTATTCAACAAGAAGTGCTGAATAAAATGCCTGCCAAAGCACATACGCAAATTCGTCAGTTAGACTTGGGGGAGTGGTCAATTTACTGGAGTTTTTACGAGCAATCCCTTGAATATTTTGTCGGCAAATACGGAGTTTTTATTACCCATGTAGACCGCTTTGGGCAAGAGCATAAATACAATAATTCAGAGCAGTTTCAAACAGATTGATTTTCATGCCTGATTTTCTGTTTATGATTTTACAGAGGTTTCTTGAAAATTAATTGCAGCATCTTCTTGTCAGTTAAGTGTTTGGTTAAATGTTGAGTTTTGCGCTATTTTCCCGAAAAGAGGTATCATGCCTTTTTCTTTTACATAGGCAGCATCAATGTCAGTTTTAGAAATCATTGCTGTGTTGATTAGTGTTTTAGGCGTGACCTTAACCATTAAGCGACATATAGCTTGCTGGGTGGTGAATTTTATTGCCTGTTTGCTGTATGCCTATTTGTTCTTTGAATATCAATTGTATGGCGAAACGGTATTACAAACCCTATTTATGGGCATGGCTGTTTATGGTTTTTTCCAGTGGAAAACTGCACAGCAGCAAAAACAACATATCATCATTCAAAGCTTGCCACTCTCTAAAATGTGGCTGCAAATTGCACTGAGTAGCATACTGGGTTTACTGTTTGGGCTAAGTTTAAAGTGGTGGACGCAGGCTTCACTGCCTTTATTGGATGCACAACTGGCAGTTATGAGTCTATTGGCAACCTATTGGACCAGTCGTAAATACTTGGCTACATGGGTGTTATGGATTGTGGTCGATCTGGTGTATATCGGCATGTTTATTTACAAAGAGTTGCTGTTAACGGCTGTGTTATATGCAGGTTTTGTGGTTCTTGCTTATTTGGGCTGGCGTGAATGGCATAAAATCCGACAACAACATGCGGCACATTCTGCGGTGTGATGGCGTGTAGCGATGAGCAATTTAATTGATTTTAAACAGGCGCAGCTTAAACAATTTGATTTATTGGCATTGGATATTTTAGCGTATCCTGAGCGTTATTTACAGTTTGATTCGATTGCAGATTTTTACCAAGCCCAGTGGTTAGATGATTTCCCCAAAGGGACGACATGGTGTTCCACAGGACTAGATGATGGCGCAGAACATTTTTATGCCAAAATTGAATTTTATGGGCATTATTTAACTATTTATAGCCATGAAACCTATGCCGCTGAATTTGGCATCATTCACACAGAATAGACAAAATAGAGTCAATGACAGCAGGCGGAAAAAACATTTTAATAGCCTGAAAATAAAGTTGTATTTAGGATATAAAACAGCTTATACCCGTTGAGCATCAGCCAAATTATATTGCACGATGATGCTAGACCTACTCCATCAATAAACAAAATAAAAGGAACTCAAATGGCTCATCAATTTACTGTAAACGCCACCATTCATGGCGTTTCAATTGACGAATTTAAGCGTTTAGTGGCAGATGTTGCTTTGCATGAAGCAGTCTGCAAGCGTATTCCTGGTGAAAATTTGGAAATTTTAGAATCTAAAAAGAACGGTGATATTTACACTTTACGCCGTGCTTATAATTTAGATGTGAATATTCCAGATATGGCTAAAAAATTATTAAAAGATGCATTTCGTTTAAAACGCAATGATGTGACCCATTTAACGGCGCTTACTTCTACCGTGGAGCTTGGTGCAAACTTGCCTTTAGAAGCTAAAGGCGAGCGTAGTGTGACAGGCAACCATGAAAAAATTGATATTCAATTAAACTGGACAATTAAGGTTAAAGTGCCATTGATTGGCGGCATGTTGGAAAAACATGCAGAAGGGGAAATCCGTCGTTTCAGTGAGTTGGAAATTGGTATTGTAGAAGATGAACTCAAGAAAAATTTAGCGGCTTAACCCTTCATTTCTACTAGAAAAGATTGCTCTTAAATACATGCTTGGCGCTGCCGTTTTCGGTGGCGCTTTGTTTTTTGGACGTATTGAATTGTGATTGTTGATGCTGGGGTCATTTTACAGTGATCAATTTTTGATTTTTGAAAAAGTTTAGTGCTTGGCTTTATTGCATACAGACTATCGTCTTAATTTATTATTTAAATATAGTATATTTATTATGCTAATATTTTGACCAGATTTAAATTGAGTGTGAGTTCTGCCATGAAATTGATTCAGTTGTTATGTTTATCGGTTTTGCTGACCTTTGCCAGTCTATCTCCAGCAATGGCAGAGAGCAAAAAAGATCCACTTTTTGTCTTGCTTACCAGCAGTGATGCGCACCGCACCAAAATGGCAATTGGCATGAGCAATAACCAATTTGGCAAAGGTCATCCACTGACGATTTATTTGGTCGATCAAGGCGTAATGTTGGCATCTAACCGCTTTGAACATAAATATGCAGAGCATCAGAACATGCTGAAAAGTATTATCGCCAAAGGTGGTGATGTGTATATCTGCAAAATGTGTATGGAGCAGTACGGTGTTGTTGAAGGTGACTTAATGAAAGGTCTGAAATATGCCAATCCAGATGCTATGGGTGAAGCAATTTTCCGTCCAGGCACTCAGACACTGAGCTGGTAATTCGGCTGCTTGAAATGCAAAAGCCTTGTTGAAAAACAGGGCTTTTTTATTGCGGAATTTCTAGCGCATGGCGTATTTTTTTAAACGATAATCCAGTGCAGCGCGGGAAATTCCCAATAAGCGTGCCGCTTCAGATACATTGTGTTTGGCTTTTTGCATCGCGGTGATAATCAGTTGTTGCTCATGCTGTTCTAAATCAAAACCTTCGGTTAAAAGCGTGTCTAAATCTACGCTGTCTTGCTCATCTACAGTATGGTCGCTGTGCATTTGCGGAAACAGGGCATTCAGTTTAATCAGTTGTTGATCTTCCGTCAGTAGTACCGCACGTTCGAGCAGGTTTTCCAGTTCACGAATATTGCCAGGCCACGCATAGCTTTGCATAAAGTTAGTGGCTTTTTCACTGACGCCTTGAATTTGTTTGTCATACATTTTTTCAAAGCGTTTTAAGAAATGTGCAACCAATAATGGTAAATCTTCACGGCGTTCACGCAGCGGAGGAATCTGCACAGGAAAAATGTTTAAACGGTAATATAAATCGGCACGGAAACGACCTGCTTTAACCGCTTGTTCTAAATCTTCATTGGTTGCAGCAATCACGCGAACATCAATATGACGGGTTTGCGAATCTCCAACGCGTTCCACTTCACCTTCTTGTAGCACACGCAGCAAAGCCGCTTGAGCGCGTGGCGAAAGTTCAATCACTTCATCTAAAAAAATAGTACCGCCATGGGCGCGTTCAAATTTACCTAAGCGTGATTGATGTGCACCTGTAAATGCACCTTTTTCAACACCAAACAGTTCAGATTCAATCAGTTCAGGCGGAATTGCCGCACAGTTGACCGCAACAAAAGCATGTTCTTTACGTTGACTCAGTTCATGCACACCACGGGCAAAGGCTTCTTTCCCGACCCCTGTTTCACCTTGCAGCAAAATGGAAACTTTGGCACCTGCGGCTTTTTTGAGTAAGTCACACACCCGCTGATAAGCCGCCGATTGTCCGACTGAGCTGAACATGCTGTAGTCATTTTTACTGGTGGCATAAATCGACTTTTTCAGTTCATACAATTCGGCTTGCAGTGCAATGAGTTCCTGTTCCATCGGTTCAGGCGACATGAACTGAATCAGCTCATCGGCATTTTCCCATTCACTGAGTTGTTTACCAATAATACGGCAATGCTCACGCCCGCAGGCTTTACATTCCACTTCCTGATAAATAATGGTCATGCCTGTGGCAAAACTGCTGTAACCGCAAGCATAGCCCAGCAGCATCCAGCAGGAAGGTTCGTGACTCAGTCCAAATTGCTCAACATGCACATCGGCTTCAAAAGAGTTATGCCAGTTTAAGTCTGCATAAAACTGTTTTTTCTTTTGATTTAAAATCAATTGATTGGCAGAAACTTGCACCATGCCACGAATACCGTGCATTTGCGGCCCTGCCATAAAAGCCTGTTCTTCAATTAAACCTGGGCGCATTTTAGTAGTGACTTCTGCATCTTTCAGACCTGCCTGATAGCCCAAACGAATAAAAAAGCGTTTGGTGCGTTCCATCCCAATCATATTGGCAAGGTCTTTACGCAAATAGCCCATGATGCTGGTATGCATCAGCAACATGCGATACTCATCAAACCAGATTTGTCCACGCTCGGTGTCAAAATGTAGTTTGGAAAGCAGGTCGTGAATTTCCTGAGGATGACCTGCATATTTGCCGCTGCTGTCGTATTTTACTCGTACCATGCGCCGTGTTTAATCCATTAAATTCGAGGCTGTTTAGCCATCTTATGCAAATTCGTGAAAATTCAATAATACCTAAACAGCATCATGCCAAACCTTAAAGGTATTTAGTTGTATCTATATGTTTTTGTTGTTTTTATTCCGTCTTTATCATAAGCGAATTGCATAAAGCCCAAGGGTAAATTTTTGTATCTGTACGGGCTGTATTTCATCAAATCATGAAATCTTAAATTTTTTAAACATCAAAATTCATCAAATCATGAAATCCAAATTCTTATAAAAACACTCAGATTTTTTAAGTTGCTGTTTTTCAATGTTTTTATAAAGTTGGCACGCTTGTTGTAATAGTAAAAGTAAGCAACAGATGCATGAAGCAACTGAAGCAAGTTCTGAATGAATCAGATCTTGTAGGAGAACAATATGAAGGATGCAACAGGCGCATTGCCCTTAACCAAATATATTCGGGTAACGGGCGATATTAATGCCGCATTTGTCGAGTTCGACTTTGCCATTCACGATCCCACTTTATATGTGGAGTTGGTGTTACCGCAGCAAGCATTCCGCGAGTTCTGCGCAACCAATCAAGTGGTGGAAATGAGCGAACAACAGCAAGCCGTGAATGATGCTGAAGAAGACAAATGGCGTTACGGCATTGAACACGACACTTTAGTCGGTGCACAGCGATACAACATTGATCATGAAGATCAACACTGAATGCTTAAGGAGATAAGCGATGACTTTAGAAATTAAAACAGCGGGTATTGAGCCAATTCGTCAAAACTATGCCTATATTGAGCGCCGTTTTGGCAACAAGCCAGCCACCCGTTATCAGGAAGTCAGTTTTGATATTCAGGCGGAAACCAACTTTCACTATCGTCCGCTGTGGAAACCTGAAAAAACCTTAAATGATAAAACCCATACTGCAATTGAAATGCAGGATTGGTATGCATTTAAAGACCCGCGTCAGTTTTATTACGGAACTTATGTGCAGCATCGTGCGCGTTTGCAGGACATTGCCGAAAGTAACTTTAGCTTTTTTGAAAAGCGTCAGTTGGCAGAGCATATTTCTGAAGATGTCAAAGCCAAAGTGATTGCCTTGTTTTTGCCGTTTCGTCATATCGAACAGACTGCCAATTTACACATGATGTCGGGCAGTGCTTATGGTTATGGCACGGTGCTGACCCAAGCCTGTATTTATGCTGCGATGGATCGTTTAGGGATGGCGCAGTACATCTCACGGGTTGGTTTGGCACTCGATGGCAACACGGGCGAATCTTTAATTCCAGCCAAACAAGCATGGATGCAGGATGAAGCATGGCAAGGACTGCGCAAGTTGTGTGAAACCAGTTTGATCGAGCAGGACTATTTCAAACTGTTTTTATTACAAAACTTGGTGATTGACAGCTTTATGAGCGAATTGGTTTACACCCAATTTGATCAATGGCTGGCACAGCATCAAGCACGTGACTTGGCGATGCTGATGGAATTTATGCAGGAAGCCATGGCAGATTTACGCAAATGGTCAGACAGCGTATTTAAAACCGCAGCTGCAGAATCTGCACATAACAAACAATTGTTGAGCCAGTGGTTAGCCGAATATTTACCTGAAGTGAAAGCGGCATTTGCAGCGTGGGCAGCTGAGGCGTTGTCTGCAGATGCAGTCGACATTGCAGAACAAAAACTGCTGGAACGCAGTAAAAAAATTGGCATCGAACTCGAACAAATTTTGCAGGCTTAAGGAGAAGCAGCATGTCTAAGGTTTATCTCGCATTACAGGACAATGACACGTCGCGCTACATCATTGAAGCGATTGAAGAAGACAACCCAGATGCCACGATTCAATATCTGCCAGCCATGATTCGGGTAGAAAGCGAAACAGGTCTGATTGTTAAAGCAGAAACGGTATCTGAAAAACTTGGACAAGATTGGGATATTCAGTCTTTACAACTCAACATGATTACGTTGGGCGGCAACGTCGAAGAAGATGATGACAGTTTCCGTTTGCACTGGAACTAGGAATAAGGATGTGCACTGAGCCAATTTGAGTACAGTGCCGCCAGAACATATTGCTGCATAGATTGCCGCTAAAAAATTTAAGGATGATGAGCATGAATTCACAAGTTAAAACCCCAGCAAAAAAACTGAATGCCAAAGACCGTTATCGCGCACTTACTCGTGACTTGGATTGGGACTTTTCTTATGCAGACCGCAAAGAAGCCTTTCCATACGAAGAATTTGAAGGCATTAAAATTACAGACTGGTCTAAATGGGAAGATCCATTCCGTTTAACCATGGATGCTTACTGGAAGTATCAGGCAGAAAAAGAGAAAAAACTTTACGCCATTTTTGATGCTTTTGCACAAAACAACGGTCAAATGAACGTGACCAATGAGCGTTATTTGAATGCCATCAAACTGTTTTTAACTGCGGTAACTCCGCTTGAATATCAGGCATTCCAAGGTTATGCACATGTAGGGCGTCAGTTCAGTGGTGTAGGCGCACGTATCGCATCACAAATGCAGTCGATTGATGAATTACGTCACGTGCAGACGCAAATTCATGCCATGAGCCATTACAACAAATTCTTTGATGGTTTTCAGGATTGGTCGCACATGCATGACCGCGTTTGGTACTTGTCTGTACCAAAATCTTTCTTTGAAGATGCGCGTTCAGCAGGGCCGTTTGAGTTCTTGTTAGCCATTAGCTTTGCCTTTGAATATGTATTGACCAACTTGTTGTTCGTACCGTTCATGTCAGGTGCAGCACACAATGGCGATATGGCAACGGTCACCTTTGGTTTTAGTGCACAGTCCGATGAAGCACGTCACATGACTTTAGGTCTAGAAATCGTGAAATTCTTGTTAGAACAACACGAAGATAACGTGCCAATCGTACAGGAATGGATTGATAAGTGGTTCTGGCGTGGGACTCGTCTGTTATCTATAGTTGGCATGATGATGGACTACATGCTGCCAAACAAAGTGATGTCGTGGAAAGAAGCGTGGGAAACCTACTTTGAAGAAGCGGGCGGTGCGTTATTTAAAGACTTGAGCCGTTACGGTATTCGTATGCCGAAATATTCAGAAGTAATTACCAAAGAAAAAGAACACGTGTCGCATCAAGCGTGGTGGATTTTCTATAACTTCGGTCATGCAGCAGGTTTCCATACTTGGATTCCAACCGATCAGGAAATGGATTGGTTATCTGAAAAATATCCAGACACCTTTGACAAATACTACCGTCCAAAGTGGGAGTTAGCACGCAAGATGGAAGCAGAAGGCAAGCGTTTCTACAGCGCAGGCTTACCGCAATTGTGCCAAATTTGCCAAGTGCCAATGACTTTCACCGAAATGGATGGCGATCCGACCATGTTTACGTATCGTGAGTCTGTTTATAAAGGCGAGCGTTACCACACCTGTTCAGATGGTTGTCACGATATTTTTGAACGTGAACCTGAAAAATATGTGCAGGCATGGTTGCCAGTGAACCAAATTCTACAAGGCAACTGTGGTGGCTTAGATTTGGAAAACATGCTGCGCGAATATTATCGCTTCAATGTCGGTGCAGATAACTTGGATATTGAAGGTTCACCAGACCAGCAACGCTGGAAAAAATGGAAAGGTGATGCGGCTTAACGCTCATTCACTATCTAAAGTAAATATCTAAAATTTAAGTTATTTCAAGATTCAAATTTAAAAGGATTTCGGTTTGAGTCATTTGCGGCTCAAACCACCCCAATACGGAGAATGACCATGTCAGTACGCGCTATTCGCCCAGATTACGACTTTGAACCACGCGACCTACAAAAACACTATGGCGACAACATTTTGGTGTATGTGGGTTGGGATCATCACACTTTATATTGTTCTGCACACGCCATGTTGGTTTCGCCGCAGCAAACCTTTCAGGAATTTTTGGATCAGCAAATGCAGGCGGGTTTCCATCAACATCCTGACTTTGAAAACATTAAATGGGATGAAGTGCAATTTACTTTAAACAAACAGGTAATTCAGCCACGCCCTGAACAGACCTTGGCAGAAATTGGCTTCGATCAAAAATCACTACTGCGTTTTGTGACCCCAGGACTGAATGGGTACAAGGGCGCACACGTTTAAAACAGTAAGATCACAACAAAATAAAGACAGCAAAGCACAGTCAGTAAGTACAAGACAGGAGGTCGCAGATGAGCTATCAAGTCACAATTGAGCCAATTGGCACAACCATTGAGGTTGAAGAAGATCAAACCATTTTAGATGCCGCGTTACGTCAAGGCGTGTGGTTGCCATTTGCTTGTGGGCATGGCACTTGCGGCACTTGTAAAGTCCAAGTCACCGATGGTTATTATGATGTCGGCGAAGCGTCACCTTTCGCGCTGATGGATTTGGAACGTGAAGAACACAAAGTGTTGGCGTGCTGCTGTAAGCCTGAATCAGACATGACCATTGAAGCCGATGTTGATGAAGACCCAGATTTCTTGGGATATTTGGTTCAGGATTATCAGGCCAAAGTCCTTGAGGTAAAGGACTTATCTCCAACCATTAAAGGTGTGCGCTTGCAGTTAGACCGCCCGATGGAGTTTCAGGCAGGGCAATACATTAACGTGCAATTCCCGGGTATTGAAGGCACTCGTGCCTTCTCAATTGCCAATGCACCAAGCGAACTAGGCATTATTGAATTGCATATTCGTCATGTTGTGGGCGGCAGTGCTACGACCTATGTGCATGAGCAGCTTGCGGCAGGCGACGCACTGGAAATTTCAGGGCCATACGGACAATTCTTTGTACGTAAATCGGATGATCAGGATGCGATTTTTATTGCAGGTGGTTCAGGTTTATCTAGCCCGCAATCTATGATTTTAGACTTACTAGAGTCGGGTGATACCCGCACCATTTACCTATTCCAAGGTGCGCGTGATGTTGCGGAATTATATAACCGAGAACTGTTTGAGCAGTTAGTCAAAGACTATCCAAACTTCCGCTACATTCCCGCATTAAATGCACCTAAAGCAGAAGACCATTGGACAGGATTTACAGGCTATGTGCATGAAGCGGTTGCCGATTATTTTGAGCAGCGTTGCGGTGGACACAAAGCCTATTTATGCGGCCCACCAGTCATGATTGATGCAGCAATTTCGACCTTAATGCAAAGCCGTTTGTTTGAACGTGATATTCACACTGAACGCTTCTTGAGTGCTGCCGATGGTGCAAGTGGTCAGTCACGTTCAGCATTGTTTAAACATATTTAAAAGTGGATAGGTGCTGCAATATTGTACTGAGCCTATCGAATTGCAATAGATAAAAAGTTTCCAAGGAAGTCGGTCAGTGTTGAGGCATTTAGCTCAGCACTGACACCATCATCAACACAGTAAGGCAGTGTCAAAAGCCAAAATAGCAATGCGACAACCAGCAAAGCCAAAATAGCCAAGGAGAGTTACATGGACCGTCAACAAATTGATACTTTAGTGAAGGAAATGAACGTAGACACCGCTACACGCCCTGTCGATCAGCGTGTGCAGCAAATAGTGGTGCGTTTAGTGGCAGATTTATTTCAAGCCATTGAAGATTTAGACATTCAGCCTTCAGAAGTGTGGAAAGGTCTGGAATATATTACCGATGCAGGCAAAGCCAATGAACTTGGTTTACTTGCAGCAGGTTTGGGTTTAGAACATTATCTAGATTTACGTGCCGATGAAGCCGATGCCAAAGCAGGCGTAACAGGCGGTACACCACGTACCATTGAAGGGCCACTTTATGTTGCAGGTGCGCCTGAATCAGTCGGTTTTGCGCGTATGGATGATGGTTCAGAATCAGACCATTTAGATACGTTAATTATTGAAGGTACAGTCACTGACACCAATGGCAATATCATTGAAAATGCCAAAGTCGAAGTTTGGCATGCCAACGGTTTAGGTAACTATTCATTCTTTGATAAATCTCAGTCTGACTTTAACTTACGCCGTACTATTTTCAGTGATGCCAATGGTAAATATGTGGCGCAAACGACCATGCCAGTCGGTTATGGCTGCCCACCAGACGGCACGACTCAAGCTTTATTAAACAAACTAGGTCGTCATGGCAACCGTCCATCTCACGTGCATTACTTCATTTCTGCACCAGGTTACCGCAAACTCACTACGCAATTTAACATTGAAGGTGATCAATACCTGTGGGATGACTTCGCATTTGCGACCCGTGAAGGTCTGGTTGCAACAGCGGTAGATGTGACCGATGCTGCAGAAATTCAGCGCCGTGGTTTAGACAAACCATTTAAGCACATCACCTTTAACTTTGAATTAGTCAAAGACACTGCAAATGCACCATCGACTGAAGTTGAACGTCGTCGTGCAAGTGCTTAATCCCACACCTTAAAACACAAAGTTTTAACACGTTCGCCAATACAGCATCAGCAAGTTCTTTGTTGATGCTGCCCTTAAAAGTCGGCTGTTCGCGCATGAATGATTCAGGCGCAGCAGGCAGACTTCATCAAAATTTCTATTGAATAGGATGTTCTATGAATAACAAAATTTGGGCACTCATGCTTTTGGGTGTCATGGCGACACACGTCAATGCAACAGAAAACGGTTTAGATACATTTGGATTAGGCGCAGAAGGCATTGCAGCAGGGGCTTTACCACCAGCTGGGGTATACTTACTCAACTACTATCAGAACTATCATGCCAGTGAGTTTAAAGACGGCCCAGACAATTTCCATGCCGATGTGAATGTCTATATTCCACGTTTGGTATGGATGACCCCCCAACACATTGCAGGCGGTCAGTTGGGTTTATATGCTGCACAGCCTTTGGTCGATTTGCGTTTAAATGTGATGGGCATGTCAGACTCTAACAGTGGTTTGGGCGATTTGATTATTGGCAGCATGTTGGGTTGGCATAAAGGCAATCATCACAGTGTAGCTGCTTTAGAAGGTGTGCTCGCAACAGGCGATTATGAAGATGCCAATCCACAACGTCCTGTAGTTGCCAACTTAGGTAAGAACTACAACACCATTCGTCCTATCTTTGCGTATTCTTATTTGCAGCCGCAAGGTTGGGAGTTTTCCACCAAAATGTCTTATAGCTTCAACAGTGAAAATGACGACACAAATTATCAGTCGGGGGATTATTTCGCTGGAGATTATGCAATCGGTTATCAATTGAATGATCAAGTCAAATTGGCACTCGAAGGTTATGTATTTAAACAAACCACAGATGATGAAGTGAATGGTGTCAGTATTGGCAATAAAGGACAGGCTCTATCTTTTGGTCCCGCGATTCAATACAAACGTGATAATTGGTCTTTGGAAGCAAAGTTTTTGAAAGAAACCGAAGTGGAACATCGTCCTGAAGGACACTCTTCGACTTTGAAATTGGTTTGGGCTTTTTAAAGCCCGAACCTGATTCTGCAGTGTTGCACATCAAGCTATCTTACAAAACAAAGTCAAGTTGAAAGACTTGGCTTTTTTGCAGCATCATTTTTCAAGATGGCTTGCTTCTAATTACGTGCTTCCATAAGTTGAGTTTGGTGGACTGAATTTTTAATCTCTCACGTGTTGCACTTATGCGCTAAGATTAGGCATAGCAACAGGGTGCGTATTGCGAGCAGGAGAGCCATTTTGAATCAAATAATGGATGCCGATGTAATTATTATTGGTGGCGGACAAGCAGCATTGGCCACGGCTTACTTTTTAAAACGGCAAAAAATCAATTTTCTGATCTTGGATAATCAAACGCAGTCGGGCGGTGCGTGGCAACATGCGTGGGATTCTTTACAGCTGTTCTCTCCAAATACATGGAGTTCTTTGTCCGGCTGGTTAATGCCAAAAACCGAACAGGAATATCCGAAACGATTAGAAGTGATTGACTATTTAACAGCGTATGAAACACGCTATCAATTTCCTGTGCTGCGTCCTGTGCAGGTCGAAAAAGTCCTGAAGGAAGGCAATGATTTAATTGTGTGTTCGGCACAGCAAAGCTGGCGAGCCAAAGCCGCTGTGAATGCTACTGGAACGTGGAGTCAGCCTTTTATTCCTGCTTATACAGGACGCGAACGCTTTTTAGGCACACAAATTCATTCGGCTCATTACCGCAATGCCAATGCTTTTCAGGGCAAAAGAGTCATGATTGTCGGCGGGGGTAACTCAGGCGCACAAATTTTGGCAGAAGTGTCTAAAGTGGCCGAAACTTTTTGGGTTACACAGCAACCGCCAAGTTTTTTAGCCGATGATGTAGATGGACGGGTTTTATTTTTACGTGCCACGGAGCGCTTAAAAGCCCAGCAGGAAGGTCGCAGTATTGAACAACCGATCGGTGGTTTGGGCGATATTGTGATGATTCCAAGTGTCAAAGAAGCACGGCAACGTGATGTATTACATGGTCTGCCGCCATTTGACTATTTAACCGAACATAGTGCAGTTTGGGCAGATGGGCGCGAACAGGAAATTGATGCCATTATTTGGTGCACAGGTTTTAAGGCAGCATTGTCGCATTTACAAAGTTTGAATGTGGTTAATGCACAAGGCACAGTCGATGTGTTAGAAAATCGAGCGTTACAACAGCAAAATTTATGGTTGGTTGGTTATGGCGATTGGACAGGCGCAGCCTCGGCAACTTTAATTGGTGTTTCCCGAACCGCACGGAATGTGGCAGAGCAAATTGCTGCGTATTTGCAGACAACAGCGTAAAGTCATTAACGTGACAAAAACTGTGTTTAAAAAATGAATCATGCAATTTCAGCCATAAAAAAGCCCTCTGTAGAAGAGGGCAAGAGGGTAACTCAAAAAATTAAAGATGCTCAATCATAATAAGGTGACAGTCAGGACTTACTGTTTTGGTAAATCAAACCAAATGAACTGGCTGTCTTCTTTTGCTTCAATCACAGCATTATCAGCAAATAACAAAGCATCGCCCGCTTTAACTGTTTGCTCGCCAATGGTGATTTCACCACGAATTACATGCACATAGTTTACCGCTTGTGTTGCTGTAACTTCTAAACGATGTCCAGTTTCTAAAACAGCTGCTTTTACTTCTGCCTGTTGACGAATGTGCATTGGGGCATTGTCATTCGGGCCGACAATTAAATGCCACTGGTTGGGTGCTGTATTTGGGTCACGTTGAATTTGCTGATACGTCGGCTCTGCATCGCGTACATTCGGCTGAATCCAAATTTGCAGCATGTGTACTTCTTCATCACCATTGTTAATTTCGCTGTGCTGAACGCCTGTACCTGCGCTCATTAACTGCCATTCACCTGCAGTAATATGGCGTTCATTGCCCATGCTGTCGCGGTGGGAAATCGTACCACTTAATACACAAGTCAAAATTTCCATGTTGTCGTGTGGGTGAGTACCAAAACCATTATGTGCGGCAATACGGTCATCGTTAATGACACGTAAGGCACTAACACCCATATATTTCGGGTTATACCAATTACCAAAAGAGAAACTATGTTTGGTGTCTAACCACCCCATTTTCACATGACCACGATCTTCACTACGGTGTAAATAAGCATTCATGATAATGCTCCTATCATTTTTTTAACTTGAACTCATCTTAATCTTTTCACCGCAGCCGACCTAGAGGCGAACTGCAACATGCCGTTCTAAAATTGCAACATGTGTAGATTTTTTGCAGAACCTAGACATTTTAGAGTTTTATCGCGGCATTAAAAAACCCACGTAAAAACGTGGGTCTTTTGCGGTTTAAAGCGATCACTGATTATTCAAGGAATTTTACAGTCACGCCAGAACGTACTTTACGACCTAAATCGTTTGCATCCCAGTTGGTTAAACGGATACAACCATGCGACGCCGTTTTTGAAATGGTCGATGGGTTTGGTGTGCCGTGAATACCGAATGATTTTTTACTTAAACCAATCCAGATATTCCCCACAGGGCCGTTAGGGCCTGGTGGTAAAGACAGCGGTTTTAAGTTTTTGCCCTGAATAAAGTTACTTGGTGAATAGCTGTACCATGGGTTTGGTGCAACACCTGTCACTTTATAAGTACCTGTTGGCGATGGAGTATCTGCACTGCCAATGGTTGCTGGGAATGAGCCGACCATTTGGTTTTGTTTGTTGAACAAATACAGTTGTTTTGCACCTTTGTGCGCCACAATCAGGTGAATGTCTTCAGGTAAGTCATTGCGAACGTTGGTCACCAATAACTTTTCACCCACTTTATTAAATGTTGCATTCGGATTTAATTTCTTTAAGAAATTTTCATCCATGTGGAATTTTTCACCTAACATTTCACTTACGCGGGTGTAGTACAAGCCTTTCATTTTGGCTTGTTCTGCATAGTCATGCGGAATAGATTTCGCATAAGGACCTTTTAAGTCCGCTTCAGTAACCGTGTATTCTACAAATGCAGGACGTGAACCTTGACGTGCAACCAACGCATCCCAAGTTTCTTTGGTTAAAATACCCGTTGGGCTAATGCCATTCATTTGCTGGAATGATGCAATTGCTTTTAGGGTGTTCTTACCACTAGTGCCATCAATTGCACCTGGAGAAGCATGTGAATTGTTCAGCATCACGTGTGCACGTGCATACACAGGGAACTGACCTTTACCAATATTTTCATACCAAGTGGCATTATTTAAACCATCTAAAGTCCATGAAGCTTTTGGTGCTGCTGTGTTGGATGTAGCAGTTTGGCTTGCAGAGCTTTTTGTTGGTGCAGTGCCTACATCGGCAGTGGTATCTTCAGTTTTGTGTAGATCATCTAAGGTTTTTGAAGCCTTATTTAAATCATTTTGTTCTTGTTGCGTAATAGCAGTGTCTGTTGCATTTAGATTATTTTGTGCAGCCGATGCTTCTGTCGCTAAAGGATCAATCGGATCTTCAATAGCGGTATTGCTAATCACTTGTGGATTTAACGGTTGTTCAGCAGTAGATGCAGCAAAAGTAGTCCCTGCAAAAATGCAACTTAAACTCATTGCGAGTATTGTGCGAACCAACATGTAATTCAACCTTGAGAATTATTCATTTACATAGATAAAAACTAGCCAAGTATTGCAGAAAAACTAAGGAGATGCAGTAGTTGTTTTGTGTAAATATGCAAGATAACCCCAATTTTACAGTGACTTTTGTTTGTGTGATGTATTTCACATAAACGTAAGCTGAATTTGAACACTGAGAATAAGCTAAAAAAGACGAGCAAGAAATGAAGTTATTAAAACTTCAACCTTTTTGATATGATGGCTGCAAGATTGAAAATGAGTTGGGAAAGTAAATGACGACCTTAAAAAATGATCGTTTTCTTCGTGCCTTATTACGTGAGCCAGTAGATTGCACGCCCGTATGGATGATGCGTCAGGCAGGACGTTATTTACCAGAATATCGTGCTACACGTGCGCAGGCAGGAGATTTTCTTTCTCTATGCAAAAATACTGAATTTGCCTGTGAAGTGACTTTACAGCCTTTGCGTCGTTATGAATTAGATGCCGCTATTTTATTTTCAGATATTTTAACTGTACCCGATGCATTAGGCTTAGGTCTGTATTTTGAAGTAGGCGAAGGGCCAAAGTTTCATAAAACGGTGCGTACCGAGCAAGACGTTGCCAATTTACCTAAATTTAATGCCAAGTCAGACTTAGACTATGTCATGAATGCAGTATCGACCATTCGTTCTGCTTTGGGCGGACAAGTGCCTTTAATTGGTTTTTCAGGTAGTCCATGGACTTTGGCAACGTATATGGTTGAAGGTGGTTCAAGCAAAGATTTCCGTTTCACCAAAAACATGATGTACGCACAGCCTGAAGTTTTACATGCACTATTAGACTGTCTGGCCGATGCAGTGACCGAATACTTAAATGCACAAATTGATGCAGGTGCACAGGCAGTACAAATTTTTGACAGTTGGGGCGGTGCATTGGCCCATCGTGAATATCTTGAATTTTCACTCCACTATATGCAGAAAATTGTGTCAGGTCTGCAACGTGAAAAAGATGGACGTAAAATCCCTGTTATTTTATTTACCAAAGGTGGCGGTCAATGGCTGGAGCCAATGATTGCAACAGGTGCAGATGCTTTTGGTCTGGACTGGACAACACCGTTAAATGTCGCACGTCAAACGGTGAGTGGTCGTGCCGCATTGCAAGGTAACTTAGACCCAGCCACTTTGTACGGTTCACCTGAAGCAATTGCCAAAGCAACACGTGCGATGCTAGATGATGCCTATGCCAATGGTGAAAAAACAGGTTATGTAGCCAACTTAGGGCATGGTATTACCCAGTGGGTAGACCCTGAACGTCCTAAAGTATTTATCGACACGGTTCATGAATACAGTGCCAAATATCTATAATCGCACAATGATATAGATGGATCATTTGTAGATGTATCGGTGTAATCTCAGCTTCAGTCAGGTTGTCACATCATGTGGATAACATGGCTAAAGTCAGGAGTTGAGTTTTCGACTAAGGCAGCTTCGGCTGCCTTATTTGGAATTTTATTGCTGATTGCATTTGCCCTGACTGCTTCAATGGGCAGTCAGGAATATTTCGGATTTTTCCGTTACGACTATTTATTATTCTATGCCTTAATTATTCAAGTTTGTCTTTTATATTTAAAACTGGAATCTTGGGCAGAAGCCAAAGTCATCGCTTTGTTTCATATTTTAGCGATGATCATGGAAATTTTTTTAACTCATCCACAAATTGCATCGTGGCAATATCCTCAACCTGCTGTCTTTAAAATTATGACCGTACCGCTTTTTGCAGGCTTTATGTATTCTGCAGTTGGCAGTTTCTTTGCGCGTTCTTTGCGTTTGTATCGGGTATCTTTACGGAATTTGCCGACTTTTAGCAATATGATGGCCTTGGCAGTGTTGTCGTACATCAACTTCATGAGCAAGTTTTTTATCCCCGATATTCGTTATGGCTTGTTTGCGTGGAGCGTTGTGATTTTCTGGAAAACCAAAATTCGTTTTCAATTACAACGGTCTCAATTACAACTGCCAATGTTGCCTGTATTGATGCTTTTGGCTTTTATTATTTGGGTCGCAGAAAACATTAGCACCTTTTATCAAATATGGTTGTATCCAAGTCAGGTCGATGCGTGGCACATGGTCGGCTGGGGCAAACTCGGTTCTTGGTATTTATTGCTGTTACTGAGTCTGGTTCTGGTCATGAAAATTTTGGGTTATCGCGATGCAGAAGGGCAGTGGACACTGAAAACTGAGGATCAACAGCAGCTGTAAATCTAAATGCTATCTTCAACACTAAAATCTATTTTCAAATTTAAGACCAATCTTTAAGCTAAAAACCAATCGACGCTACAAAAATGCACAAAAATAATGCCTGATTTTGTGATAAATGTTTTGCCTTCTGAGTGACATCTCGCTATCTTAAAATAGTGTAATAAAAATTACACATAGCAATAAAGAATAACGATTCGAAGCATAATTTTTCGAATAATAAATCTCTGGAGTAAGGCGATGATTAAAAAATTAGCATTGGCTGCTGTCTTGGCAGTGGGTTCTACAGCAGCATTTGCAGACCGTGATGCAGGTTGTGGTATCGGTTCTCAAGTTTGGGCAGGTCAGTCTGGCAAAGTTGCAAAAATTTTAGCAGCAACTACAAACGGTATTTTTGCAAACCAATTGTTTGGTATCACATTTGGTACTTTAGGTTGTAGCGGTACAGGTACAGTAACTGCACAAGTTGTGACATTTACCAATGAAAATGCTGAAACATTGGCACGCGATATGGCAGTTGGTGAAGGCGAAAGCTTAAACGTATTGGCTGAATTGTTAAGCATTAAAGCTGAAGATAAAGCACATTTCTTTGCGGTTTCTAAGCAAAACTTTGCATCTATTTATTCTGCAGAAAACCAGACTTCTTTAGAAGTATTGGCATCTTTACAGAACGTGATGGCGAATGATGACGTTTTAAAAGCATACGTTTAAGTTTGAATAAAAGCCCTGCATTATTCGCAGGGCTTTTTTATAGCACAAGAATACGTTTAAGCCTGAATATGTATATAAAATTTATAAAATGTCCATGAAATCAATTGTTTTAAGTAGTTTAGTTTTTTTATCTCCTACGGTTTTTGCGTTATCTCCTGAAATATCTCCAATACAGATTCAGCCACTTACAGCCACTTCTACAGTACAAAATACAAATAAATTAGCGATGTTTTCCGCACATTATGTGCAAAAAGCCAAAGACCTACACTTGGCAGAACAGGTGACTTGGCAGCGTTTAATGTATGCGCAGCAAGGCAAAAGTGAAGTGCAATATGCAGGCTATTTTGTGTTGGAACAAGGCGGAAGCAATTTAAACCAAGAGTTACTTCGCAATGTGCAGGCATTATTTGAAACAGCGCCTGTCAATCAATCGGTGCAGTGCAAATTTCCTGCACGTAGCCGCTGGTTAATTGAACAATTACAAATTCCTCAACAAGATTTGGCACAGGTGCAATGTCCTGAATTGGACGAATGGATTGGACAAATTAAACCTTATAAAGCAGTGCTGATTTATGCCACAGACTTTATGGGCAATCCAAGTTCTATGTTTGGGCATACTTTATTGCGCTTAGACCCAAAAGATCAAAAACAACTGAATTTAATTTCTTATGCTGTCAATTATGCAGCAACGGTAACGGGCAGCGAAGGTTGGTCTTATGCATGGAAAGGACTTACAGGGCAATATCCGGGTGAATATTCACTGATGCCGTATTACCGCAAAGTAAAAGAATATGGCGATTTAGAAAGCCGAGATTTGTGGGAATATGAACTGGCACTGAATGAGCAGGAAACCACATTTTTAGTGCAGCACATTTGGGAAATGAAGCATGTGCAATTTCCGTATTATTTTATCAGTGATAATTGTGCCTATCGCTTATTGGGTTTAATGGATTTGGTGCGCCCTGAGCTGAATTTACAGCAGCAGTTTAGAGTCGCATCTATTCCAATTGAAACACTAAAAGCTGTAGAGCAGGAAAATTTAGTGGCAGATGTTGTCTATCGTCCTGCTTTGGAAACTCAGTTATTGGCGCAAGCTAGACAACATGGCACAGCGTTGGCAAAAACTGCCCATCAGGTGGCCGAAGCAGAACCTGAAAATGTGGCGGCAGTTTTGCAAAATCACAGCCAAATCGATCAAGCTAAAATTCTGGAAATGGCTTATGACGATTTGTATCTGAAACTGATTGGACGCAAAATTGAAGCCAAAATTGCACAACCGCGACTGAGACAAATTTTAAGTTTAAGAAGTCAGATCAATTTAGAAAAACAACGTCAGGATGTCGCACGCCCTCAGGTCGATCCTGTGCAGGGGCATCATGCACGAAGCTTTGCTGTGCGTACTGGCGAGGTGCAAGGCGAGCATTTTGTAGAGTTGAGTCATCGACAGGCTTACCATGACTTACTTGATCCGCAAGGTGGTTTTCGTACAGGGACGCAGCTCAACTTTTTAGAAGCTTCTGTGCAATATCGTGAAGACCGCTTAAAACTGAATCAGTTAGATTTACTCTCGGTGAACTCTTATAACCCAATGACCGCATTTAAAACACCACTTAGTTGGGGCTTTAATTTGGGTTGGCAGCAAGAAGCCCTGAATTCGCACGGGGCTTTTAGCGAAACGGAACAGCATGGTGTTTTAAGTTTAAAAACACAGTTTGGTTATAGCGTGGCTAATCAAGCGCGTGAACATTTGTGTTATGTGCAAATTCAAAATCATGTGCAAGCGGGTAAGGCTTTAGACAAAGGCTGGCGTGTTGGAATTGGCCCAACACTGGGTTGTCAAAATATCTGGTCAGCACGCATGAATAGTTTGGTTCAGCTTGAATTACCGTATTGGGAAGATCGTCACCAATGGCAATTTAAGCTGAACAGCCAGTTGCAATATGTACTCAACCCGCAGCATGTGTTGCGATTGGGTTGGGAATATCAACAACAGGACAAACAGGACTGGAACAAGACCAGTTTAGGCTATGTGCATTTTTTTTAAAGAGCTGTTGAATTTATACTGAATTGTAAAAAACCAGCTAAACAAGTTGAGTTGCTGGTGAAACCCGTTAAAATTTAGCAGTTTCTTTTGGCTGGGTTGTTGTGGATGTATCAAGAGTGTACGCATGAGCTTGCAGAGCAATGGAAGTCAATTTGCGAGCAATTTAAGCCAGAAGATTTGCAAGCGACATTCCAGTTTATTCAAGCACATGCAGAAGATTTTGTGATCGAGTTCTATCAGCAAATGTTGCTTGAAGAACATGCGACAGAATTTTTGTCTGCAGAGATGGTGAAGAATCGCTTAAAAAACTCTTTATATCAGTGGCTAATTTCCAGTTTTGAAGTTCCGTTTCAACACAATTATAACGAGATTGTAGAAAAGCAATTTAAAGTGGGCGATGTGCATGCACGTGTACAAATTCCATCTTGGCTGATTATTCGTGGTGTGCGCGTTATTATAAAAAAGGCTTTTGAGTTTTTTGCAACAGAAGCCAATAGCAACTTAAATCAGTTTAATTATTTAAGCCAAATTTTATGCTTTGCCACAGAAATTATGTGCCGATCTTATGAAATGAAGGTCGAAGTACATAATGATATGAAACATACCTATCGCTTATTTTCTGCCATGCAAGATGTTGCCGTGCACAAAGATCGACAACGCGGAACTTTGCTGGATTGGGAAAATGAACTGATGTTTCAGGTGGTGTCCGATCACACCAAAATGACGCAACCGATTTTATCTAAAACAGAATTTGGTTTATGGTTTATTCATAAAGCGGCTTATGCATTTTCAAGTTCGGAACAAGTACAAACTATTACTGAATTTATTTATCAGGTGGATGAATTAATTCAGAAAATTGGTCAATGTGAAAGTCAGGCACAGGCAATTGAAATGATTCAATCCATTCGTGCCAAGAATCGTGAAATTTTGCATTTAGTCGATCAAATTTTTCAGGTGTCTGAATATATCAATTCAGGCAATGATGCCTTAACTCAACTGCTCAACCGCCGTTATTTAAATACCATCGTGTCCCGTGAAATTAATTTTTCACGAAAAAATAATTCGCCTTTAACATTGTTGGCGATAGATGCCGATCATTTTAAATCAATCAATGACCGTTATGGACATGCAGCAGGAGATGATGCATTACAGTTTTTAGCTGATGTGATTTTGCAATATGCAAAAGGCAGTGACTATGCCTTCCGAATTGGCGGCGAAGAATTTTTACTGTTACAGATTGATACCACCATTGATCGTGCCTTGGTAGTCGCTGAAAATATTCGTAAACGTGTCGAAAAAGCCACATTAAAAACATCAACAGGTGAAGAATTTAACTTTACCATTAGTATAGGTGTGCATGAATATGATGGGCATCCAGACTATCAACGTTTTTTTGAAGAAGTGGATAAAGCCTTGTATATGGCAAAAAATAATGGACGCAACAATGTGTCTGTAGGTTGAATCTGAAGATGTATCAAGCTAATTTTTTAATCTAAAACCCAAAAATCCCGAACATAAATTTCGGGATTTTTTATTTGATTGAGGAACTTAGCCACAATTTAAAAACTCTCAGGCACCGCACTTAAAAATTCACGACGGGCTTCTTTATCTGTTTTAAAGTCACCTACAAAAGATACGGTACGTGTGGTCGATTCCTGTTTGCCTACACCGCGCATCATCATGCACATATGGGCTGAATCAATCACCACAGCAACACCGCGTGCTTTGGTCACTTCAGCCACAGCTTCCGCAATTTGCTGAGTCAGATTTTCCTGAATTTGCAAACGACGTGCAAACATTTCGGTAATACGGGCAAATTTAGACAAGCCTAAAACATTACCTTCAGGTAAATAGGCGATATGCACGCGACCATAAAATGGCAATAAATGATGTTCACACAGTGAGTAGAACTCAATATTTTTCACCAAGACCATTTCACGGTTGTCGGATGGAAATACGGCATTATTGGTCACTTCGGCTAAGGTTTGGCTATAGCCCGAAGTTAAATACGAAAAAGCTTTAGCAGCACGCATCGGCGTATCTTTTAGACCTGGACGATTAAGATCTTCACCAACGGCGGTTAGGATGTTTGCGTAGGATTGCTGCATAGACATAAGACGTGTTCACTTACACTGATATTGAACAAGGTCGGCATTGTAACAGAAAACTATTGCAATGCCTTGTTTAAAAGATGAAACCGATTACTGTTTAAACTTTGGGTTCTTTTCGCTGCGTTTAAGCAACACTAAAACTGCACCAGTGCCACCTTGTTTTTCAGGCGCACTCACAAAAGCCAAAACATCACGATGCTGACGCAGCCAGCCATTTACATAAGTTTTTAAAATGGCTTCAGGGCCTTTGCCATGCACAATTTTAATCACGTTCTGGTTTTCATCTTTAGCCATTTGAATGATTTGCAAAACGGCTACCCGCGCTTCTTCTACCGTACAACCGTGCAAATCAACAGCTTCAAACCAGCGTAAGTTGCCTGCTTTTAAATCTTCAAAGACTTTATGTTGCAAAGTTGCAATGCGATAGCTCAGCGAAGCTTGGCTGCCCACAGGGTTAAGCATGGCTTGCGTATCGGACAGCAAGGTATCATCGGTTTCCATAGGGCCTATGGCTGCTGCACGTTTGGCCAGCGTTTGGGCATCTGGTTTTTTCTTGGCAGTGTGTTCGATTTTTGCAATATTGCCTGCGTCCATTTTTTGAACGCCTTGCATTTGCTGACGAAACAATGCGAGATCATCTTCCTGTTGTTGCTCAGGCGTCTGAACTTTGGGTTCAGACGGCTTGGCAATGCTTGAAGTATGAGGCTGAGTGATTTGCTTTTTAAAAGATTTTAGTAAATTGTACTGTTCTTTAGAAAGCGAAGAATCATGTTTACTCATGGTATTTCAAATTGGATTATAGATTTTCAGGCTGACCAAACAGTGCCGTAAAGGCATGGTCAGGACGTGCTTGTTTCATAAAACTTTCACCGACCAAGAAACTGTGAATCTCATGGTCTTGCATCATGCGGACATCTTCTGGTGTGGCGATACCACTTTCCGTGACCAATAAACGTGCAGGTGGCAACAAGTTTTTTAAACGCAATGAGGTATTTAAATCGACTTCAAAGGTTTTTAAATTTCGGTTATTGACCCCTAAAATACAACGCTCTGAAAGATTTAAAGCACGTTCCAATTCAGTTTCATCATGCACTTCAACCAACACATCTAAATGATGTTCAAAAGCCGTTTCCGACATTTCTTCCAACTGTTGGTCAGATAAGCAAGACACAATCAATAACACACAGTCTGCGTGTAGGGCACGTGCTTCTACCACACCATACGGATCAATCAAGAAATCTTTACGCAGGGCAGGCAAGTTACAGTGTGAACGGGCAATCTGAATATTTTCATCTGCACCCTGAAAGAAATCGACATCAGTCAGCACTGATAAACAGGCTGCACCTGCGGCTTCATATTGCTGTGCAATTTCGGCAGGGTCAAAGTTTTCACGAATAATGCCTTTAGATGGTGATGCTTTTTTAATTTCCGCAATCACCGCTGGGCGTTTGTTACGCAAGGCTTGTGCAAAGCCACGTGCAGGTGTTGCTGCACGTGCCAATTGTTCTAGGTCTGCATAACTGCGTTGTTTTAAACGCTCGGCAAACTCTTCTTTTTTACGTTCTACAATTTTACCTAAAATGGTATTGCTAATATCCACCATGATGCACCTTCCTGATTTGCTTTATGCTTCGTACTGTTTGAGCGTTTTGGTAAATTCAGACAACACGCCCATTTTTTCCAAAGCTTGTCCACCATAAATAATGTCATGTGCCAAAGCGACACCTTGTTTGTAGCTTGTAGTTAGACCCGAAACATAGATACCCGCACCCGCATTGAGTGCAATCATATTGGCCGCTTTTTCGCCTTTGTCTGATTTGTTTTTGCCTAAAGCATCTTTAATCAAACTCAAGCTTTCAGCAGAGTTTTCTACAATCAGTCCTGTTAAAGTTTGAGATTCAATTCCCACGCTTTCAGGGGTAAGTTCCCATTCGGTAATTTCACCATCTTTGAGTTCTGCAACATAAGTGCTCGAAGCAAGGCTAATTTCATCTAAACCATCTTTAGAATGCACCACCATGACATGCTCAGCACCGAGCTGTTTCATCACTTCTGCAATCGGGCGGCATAATTCATTGCTAAACACCCCAATGACAAAACGCTTTACACCCGCAGGGTTAGTCAATGGCCCAAGCAAGTTGAAAATACTGCGAATACCCAACTCTTTACGCGGGGTAACCGCATATTTCATGGCTTTGTGATGATTCGGTGCAAACAAGAAACCTACGCCCATTTCACGAATACAGCGTTCAGTTTGTTGCATGTTTAAGTCAAGATTAATGCCTGCTTGCTCAAGTAAGTCAGATGAGCCTGATTTGGTTGAAACCCCACGGTTACCGTGTTTGGCAATGGTTGCACCTGCAGCTGCAATGACAAAGGAAGAGGCGGTAGATACGTTAAATAGGTTTTGACCATCGCCACCTGTGCCGACAATATCCACGAGGTAAGGAATATCGCTGACATCAATTTTGATGGCAAATTCACGCATTACACGTGCAGCAGCAGTAATTTCATCAATGCTTTCGCCTTTTAAGCGTAAGCCCATCATCAATGCACCAATTTGAGCGTCTGTTGCTTCGCCCGACATAATCGCGCGCATCACATCTTCCATTTGAGGCTGAGTCAGGTGAATTTGTTTTGTAATATGGTTGAGTGCTTGTTGAATATTCATGTGATTTGACTCGCTCATTATGCGTAAATTTCCAAAAAGTTTTTAAAGATTTGATGACCGTGTTGGCTCAGGATCGATTCGGGGTGAAATTGCACGCCTTCAACAGGCAAAGTTTTGTGCTTCACGCCCATAATTTCTTCCATCGAACCATCTGCTTCTTTGGTCCAGCATGTCACTTCCAGACAATCTGGCAAGGTTGCTTGATCAATCACCAAAGAGTGGTAACGGGTTGCAGAAAATGGTGAAGGCAGATTGCTAAAAATACCTGTGTTGCTGTGGTACATATCCGATAAACGACCATGCATCACGGTTTTAGCGCGCACAATGTTTCCACCAAAGGCTTGTCCGATACTTTGGTGTCCTAAACACACGCCCAGTAACGGAATTTTGCCTGCGAAATGCTGAATGGCAGGAATAGAAATCCCTGCTTCAGATGGAGAACAAGGGCCTGGGCCAATCACCAAATACTTGGGTTGCCATCGCTCAATATCTTCTAAAGTCACGGCATCATTACGAACGACTTTTACTTCCTGATTTAACTCGCCAAAATACTGGACGATGTTGTAGGTAAAAGAGTCATAATTATCGATCATTAAAAGCATGAGCTAACCTATTGAAAACTGAACACTTTAAGTGCTAAAGAGTCTGAGATAATTTGCTTTATTCCTGCGCCTATAATGAGAAAGGACTTTATTTTTCTTGTCGAAAAGAAGGTGGAATAAGGAAGCGCTTATCATCATAGCAAAAAATAAGCATTTTCTGCGGACTATTTATATGATAATCCCTGTTAAAGCTTATCAGCGCATTCACCAGTTCATAGATTTTCAAAGCTTATTACACATTGTTCAAGTTTGATCTGAAAGAAATGATCACTTGATCAAGCTGGGTCATTCAGCAGTCATATTTTAGCTTCACACTTATAGATAACGTAAAAAATGCGCTAAAAAGTAGCATCATGGCGCATGTTATTAGCGGTTCACGTCAGGTAGTTTGAGTGCAGCGTTTCGATAGAAAATACAAATCTGCAGTATAGATATTTTCAATCAGCTTGCTCGAAAAGAATACAGATTTAGGATTTTTAAACGATCTTATTATTTTTGCTCAATAAAAAATAAAGTGTTGTTTAATATTGTTGAATAATTTGCATTGCTCAATGAAAGTACGGCACAGCAAAATGCTTGCATAGATACTGTTTGAGCTATTTTTTGATCTACAATTCAACAGAAATAAAACATAAATGCACTAAAATGGTGCTATGTTTTGCAGTTTTAAATCAAATCAAATGAACAGTGTTTGAATATGGTGCAAATCGTATTTCTGACAGTATAATAGAGACAAAGTAATTTTTTTAAATGATGTATTCTCATACGGAATTCATGGTTTTAGCTTTGCTTTTAAAAGTTGGTACGCTAATTGCTTAATAACTGCCAACTACTAACACGCACTTTCGGGTGCAACAAAAAACATCGGAGCAAAATGAGCATGGCGAACAAGGTCCTTCAACTCATCCAAGAAAGTGGTGCAAAATGGGTCGATTTCCGCTTTACAGATACTAAGGGTAAAGAGCAGCACGTAACTTATCCTGCAGACAGTATCGATGAAGATACTTTTGAAGACGGTAAAATGTTTGATGGTTCTTCTATTGAAGGCTGGAAAGGAATCGAAGCATCAGACATGATCTTACGCCCAGATGCCAACACAGGTTTCATTGACCCGTTCTTTGCAGAACCAACAGTGGTTGTAACGTGTGATGTTATCGAACCATCGACAGGTCAAGGCTATGACCGCGATCCACGCTCTATTGCTCGCCGTGCTGAAGAATATTTAAAATCGACAGGTATTGGTGATACTGCTTTCTTTGGTCCAGAACCAGAATTCTTCGTATTTGACGAAGTAAAATGGGACATCGATATGTCTGGCGCGCGCCACACATTAATCGCTGAAGAAGCTGCATGGTCTACAGGTAAAGACTACGAAGCTGGTAACTCAGGTCACCGTCCACGTGTGAAAGGCGGTTATTTCCCAGTACCACCAGTAGATTCTTCTCAAGATATGCGTGCAGATATGTGTGCAAAAATTGAAGAAATCATGGGGCCTGGTCGTGTAGAAGTACATCACCATGAAGTTGCATCTTGCCAGTTAGAAATTGGTGTGAGCTTCAATACTATGGTGCGTAAGGCTGACGAAGTGCAACAGTTCAAATATGCAGTTTGGAACGTTGCGCATCAATATGCAAAAACTGCAACCTTTATGCCTAAACCAATGGTAGGCGATAACGGTTCAGGTATGCACGTACACATGTCTATCTCTAAAGATGGCAAAAACTTATTCGCAGGCGATGAATACGCAGGTTTGTCAGAAATGGCGTTGTACTTCATTGGCGGTATTATCAAACATGCCCGCTCTTTGAACGCGTTGACTAACCCATCGACCAACTCATATAAGCGTTTAGTACCGCACTTTGAAGCACCAATTATGTTGGCTTACTCAGCGCGTAACCGTTCTGCATCTATTCGTATTCCTTACGTGTCTAGCCCGAAAGGCAAACGTATTGAAGCGCGTTTCCCTGATCCAATGATGAACCCGTACTTAGGTTTTGCGGCATTGTTGATGGCGGGTCTTGACGGTATTCAAAACAAGATTCACCCAGGTGAAGCTGCAGATAAAAACTTGTATGACCTTCCGCCTGAAGAAGAAGCAAAAATCCCAACTGTGGCACACAACCTAGAAATGGCGCTTGATGCTTTGAAAGAAGATCACGACTATTTATTAAAAGGTGGTGTATTCACCAAAGACATGCTTGATGCTTATATCGAGTTGAAAACTGAAGATGTACGTCGTTTGAACACGACCACTCACCCAGTTGAATTTGATATGTACTACAGCTTGTAATACATCAAAAATCTTAAATTTGAAAAACCCGCTTCGGCGGGTTTTTTGTTTTAGATGGTGCAATCATGGTTTTGAATTGGCATGGATTTTATCAAAATATAAGAATTCGCTTAATTTTTTTGGATAATTGCAGGGAATTGCGCCATCGGTCACAAAACTTTGCCTAAATTTGGGCTACACTAGGCTATCTTGTTAAGGTGGCGGAACATGCGAACACAGCCTATTTTTCCCAAGCAGGCAAATCTGCCTTCTGAATTAAAAACATGGCTATATGCAGCAGGTTCTTTGACCCAACAACTGACTCAGCTCGCAGGCGGACAATTTAAAGTTGAACCGCTGCAACAATCTTTTCAACGTTTAAATTTACAAGATGCCCAGTGGATGCAAATGCCACATTGGCACACCTCATGGGTGCGTGAAAGTTATTTATATGGTTGCGATGAACAGCCATGGGTCAAAGCCAAAAGTATTTTTCCGATTCTAAGTTTGCAAAGCAAAGCCCGTTTATTTCAGCATATTGGCAATAAACCCATTGGCTGGTTTTTATTTCAGCGTACCAATCCGTTGTGTCAAAGGCGTGTGGTTTTGCTCGATGAAGGCTGGACACGACAGAGTTGCTATACTTGGCATGGCTGTAAATTTATTGTGCAAGAAACTTTTTTACCGCGTTTTGAGCAATTTATTCAACAACATTAAGATACGAGATTGGTATGGCATTGGCACAGCAGATCACGTGGCGTGAGCGTTTAGAAGCATATTATTATTTGTGTCGTTTCGATAAACCGATTGGCACAGAACTGGTGTTTTGGCCAACCATGTGGGCCTTGTGGATTGCTAATCAGGGCATGCCGTCTATCGGGATATTAATCCCTATGATTCTGGGCACAATTTTTATGCGCGCTGCAGGCTGTGCCATTAATGACTTTGCTGACCGTAAGGTGGATGGTCATGTGGAGCGTACCAAAACACGTCCTTTAGCCACGGGTGTGATTAGTGCCAAAGAAGCCATTTATGTATTCTTGGGTTTGGTTGCACTTAGCGCAGCCATGTTGTTGTTCTTACCGATTGAAACTTTTTATTGGTCATTTGGGGCATTATTTTTAGCGTTTATTTATCCGTTTATGAAACGCTACACTCATTTGCCGCAAGTGTTCTTGGGAGCTGCATTTTCATGGTCTATCCCGATGGCTTATACCGCTGTAGGTGCAACGCCTGATCTTACTTGTTGGTTATTGTATTTTGGCAATTTGGCGTGGACTGTGGCTTATGACACCCAATATGCAATTACTGACCGTGAATATGATTTGAAAATTGGGGTGAAATCTACCGCAATTTTATTTGGTCGCTATGACATTCAGATTATTTCATTGTTGCAAGCGGGCAGTGTGCTTTTGATTGGTACGGCATTGTGGTTAGAAAATTTATTGATTCCGTTTGGTTTAGCGGCGTTATTGGTGGTGGTTGCAGACTTTATATATCAATGGAGTAAAACTAAAGATAAAGATCCGCAACGCTGTTTTTGGGCATTTCGTCATAACCGTTGGGTAGGGCTGATTATTTTTTCAGGAATCGTATTGGCTTTAATGTAAATATTTCTGTGCGATAAAAAACTGAGCAAAGCATCTGATGGTAGTTTGGTCAGGTGCTTTTTTATTCGATCGCTGATCAATTTTTGCTGTTAAAAATTAAACTGAGCATTAGAACGTGCGTACTTATGCACAAAGCACAATCAGCATTATTCTGATATATTGAGCCTCATTTTGAAGTTTGAATTAGGAATAGATGATGTCACAGTCTGAACAGCAAGCACCTGCAAAAAAGCCAAGCCTAAAAAAGATGATTTTCTTGGCAAGCTTAGGTTTGTTGATTCCTATTTTCTTGGTTAGCATGGCATTTTTAGCAGTTAATAGTGATGCTAAAAATCAGGAAAAATATAAACAACAACAGGCAGAAATTATTGCGCGTATTGAAGCGCGTGAAGCTGCAGAACAACAAGCGAAGCAGGCCAGTCAGATACAAGCCGCTTCAGAAGCTACACCTTAATATCGAGTTGATGATTTCAGCTCAAATCTGATTGCAATTGTCTGATACTCGGAATTTCGGTGTATCGGACAACGCGATAACCTGCCTCGTGAAACATTGCATCCCGTTCTGCATCTTCCTGTTCTTTGCCAATATGTGAGGGGTCATCTAACTCTATAATTGCAATGACCTGCATTTCTGCATTTAAGATCACAAAATCAGTCACTTTACGATTAAACAGCGCACGAATTTTATAGTGGTTGTTGGTGATTAATGCGCTAAACGCCACTTGTGCCAAGATGTGATGCTCAGGAAAAGCTTGTTTTAAACGCATAAACATTCTGCGTTCAAAAGCAGTCATCATCGGTTTAGGATAAAAGTTTTTCTTGGGGAAAAATAATTGCTTAAAAATTAAGATAAACAGGGCAAGGCTAGCCAAGCTGCCAATAAGCAAGAAAGTCGATTGACTGGATTCAAACATAGATGATGCGGTGTCGTTAGACCCTAAACAGCAGGAATAAAAAACCCACGTCATAATGCGTGGGTTTTTTAAGAATTTTGGCTCTCCCACCTGGGCTCGAACCAGGGACCTGCGGATTAACAGTCCGTCGCTCTACCGACTGAGCTATGGGAGAATCTGACACGCATTCTATGTGGGTATCTGTTTTTGGTCAAGCTGGAATTGAAAAAAAACCGTAATTATAGATTAACTGCTTTAAAAATAATCATCTAGCTTTGTTTCAACGCAGTTTTTAGAGTGCTTGAATGGCTTTTATATAATCTTCGCGTGTCTGTGGTGGGTTGGTTTTACGACATAAGTTAATTAATTGCAGCATCTCTTGCTGAGTCATTTCTGTTTTCACTTGGCTTTGAATTTGTTTTAAGGTGGCTTGTTGTTGTGCGTTCAGATCACGACTGCATTGATACAGACGTTCATACATGAGTGTCGCAGCAGTTTTATTGCTTTCAGATTTTTGCGTACATTGAAAAATTGCAAAAATCACCACAATCAGAATTGTCCAAAAAATCAGGGATTTTAACCAAGGCGCTTGCATGGGCTTTCAAGTTTTATTGTTGTTGATGAACCTAAGTTAGCGAAAAAATAGAGTCATCACAAGAGGGGATAGCCCGATCTTCACTGTATGGTTTTAATTTTGATTTAAGGGGAGAGTGAGGCCTGTTCCATTCGTTTAGAACATCATATCCACTATAAAAACAATAAAAATTGCAAAAAAAAATCCCACGTCATACTGCGTGGGATTTTTAGAATCTTGGCTCTCCCACCTGGGCTCGAACCAGGGACCTGCGGATTAACAGTCCGTCGCTCTACCGACTGAGCTATGGGAGAATAGATTGGCTCTCCAACCTGGGCTCGAACCAGGGACCTGCGGATTAACAGTCCGTCGCTCTACCGACTGAGCTATTGGAGAATCTGTGGGGCATTTTAGGGATGAAAGTTTAAGTCGTCAACACGTTCATCATCAGAAATGTATTGTTTGCTTTATAAATATTCATTTCATCTGTAAAAATAAAAAAACTGCCCATAAAGAGCAGTTTTTCTACAGAAAAATAGAAATTATTTTTCTACACCTGCATCTTGACCTGCGTATTTCGCATTTGCGTAATCCCAGTTTACCAAGCTTTCTAAGAAAGTTTTGATGTAAACAGGACGTGCGTTACGGAAGTCGATGTAGTAAGCGTGTTCCCAAACGTCAATCGTCAATACTGCAACTTTGCCGTGTGCCATTGGTGTGTCAGCATTTGAAGTTTTCATAATAGAAAGTTTGCCATTCACTTCGTCAGCTACTAACCAAGCCCAACCTGAACCGAATTGAGTTGTTGCAGCAGCAGCAAATTCTTCAGCAAATTTTTCGTAAGAACCGAAAGCTTCATCAATTTTAGCAGCCAAAGCACCAGTAGCTTTACCACCACCGTTTTTCGCCATACAGTTCCAATAGAACGTGTGGTTCCAAACTTGCGCTGCGTTGTTGAATACACCAGCTTTAGCTGCATCGCCTGCAGTTGCTTTGATGATTTCGTCTAAAGTTTTACCTTCAAGCTCCGTACCCGCGATCAAGTTGTTCAGGTTCACAACATAAGTGTTGTGGTGTTTGTCGTGGTGGAATTCTAAAGTTTCTTTGCTGATGTGTGGAGCAAGATCTTCGTAACCGTATGGTAAAGCCGGTAAAGTAATGGTTGTCATGTTTTCAATTCCTTGCATTTTGCTGGGTTTTAACATTAAGTGGCTCTATTGTAATAGATTTCGAGATCAAATTGCGCATTAGGTATAAATAACCATACAGAATAAGACTCGAATGTATACATCTAAAGACTATGTTAAACACAGATGTCATTTGAGTGAAATCGTTGGGTGAAACGGTGTATTAAATTGGGTTATTTAATTCAAAATAACTATACTCAATATTAAACTGTTCTGAAATAGCTTTTGCGAGTCGTTGTACACCATAGCGCTCAGTCGCGTGATGTCCGCAGGCATAATAATGCACGCCTAGTTCTTTGGCTTCATAATAGGTGCGTTCACTGACTTCGCCCGAAATAAAGGCATCACAACCTTGTTCTGCCGCTTTGCCAATAAAATCTTGTGCTGCACCCGTGCAGAACCCTACTTTTTGAATCTGACTTTTTTCGGCAGGAAGATGAATGGTTTTAAAGCCTAAACGCGCTGTGAGATAGTCACGAAATTCGGTTGCGCTCATGGCTTGCTTTAAAAAACCAATATTACCAATAGGATGACGTTCACTCGGGTCTAGGGCTTGCAAATTTTCTAATGCCAAACATTCAGCAATGGCAGCATTATTGCCTAGACTTGGGTGTGAATCGAGCGGTAAGTGATAACCCACCAAAGAAATATCATGCTGGATTAAACTTTTGATGCGTTTACCGCGCATGCCTGTAATTGGGTAAGGTTCGCCTTTCCAAAAATAGCCATGATGTACCAACAGTAAGTCTGCATTTTGGGCAACAGCAGCATCAATAGCCTCTTGAGAGGCAGTCACTGCACATAAAATTTTTTGAACTTCAGACTTACCTTCAATTTGTAAACCGTTGGGCGCGTAATCTTTAAATTCATGTGTATTTAAAGTTTGATCACACCATTGAATAATTTCTTTTAGCTGCGCCATAACTTTCTCAAATTGCTCATATTTAGCCAATATCAAAACATATTTTGTATTGTAACTAAAGCAAGACAAAACTCTTGGGCTTTTTTATGTTTCTATTTGTGTTTCGTTTTACAATAGCTCATTCAATGACTTAATCATCAAAAAAAATTTACTTAGAGGTACAAAACGTGCGCCGGACCTTTACCTGGTTACCTTGGGTGTTACTCATTCTGGTTATTATTGGCTTTGTGACTTGGCAACAACTGCAAAAACCGAAAGCGCCTGTGGCTGCCGATGGGGTCAAAATGCCTGCCGAGAAAGTTGAACCATTAATTGATACAACACGGACAGGTGGGGTGGTGTCGTATAGCGCTGCGGTTAAAGTGGCAGCGCCTGCGGTGGTAAATATTTTTACCACACAAAAAGTGAAACAAATGGATCATCCATTGTTAAATGACCCTGCATTTCGTGAATTTTTTGGCAATCAGTTACCCGATCAATTTAAGCAAGGCCCAAATGAAAACAGTTTGGGGTCTGGGGTCATTGTTCGTCCAGATGGTTATATTTTAACGAATAATCATGTGATCGCGCAGGCTGAACAAATTGTCGTGGCTTTGCACGATGGACGCCGTGCGGTTGCAAAAGTTGTTGGAACTGACCCAGACACAGACTTAGCGGTCATTAAAATTGATCTAGAAAAACTGCCTGTATTGCCATTTAAACTGAGTGGCAATGAAGTGGGCGATGTCGTACTTGCGATTGGTAACCCATTTGGTGTGGGACAAACCGTGACTCAAGGGATTATTTCTGCGACAGGACGTTCTGACTTGGGTATTAATACCTATGAAGATTTCATTCAAACCGATGCAGCAATTAATCCAGGTAACTCAGGTGGTGCATTGATTGATGTGGCAGGGAATTTGATTGGGGTAAATACGGCAATTTTCTCGCAATCAGGTGGTTCATTGGGCATCGGCTTTGCAATTCCTGCACAAGTCTGTCAGCAGGTTTTAAACTCGATTTTAAAAGATGGACGTGTGGTTCGTGGTTGGTTAGGTATTAGTTTGTTGCCTGTGCAACAAGACAACATTTTAGAACCTGCACAAGGCGGTGTAGTGGTTGCTGATGTACTGCGCGGTGGCCCTGCAGCAGAAGCAGGTTTAAAACGTGGTGACAAAATTTTAAAAGTGAATGATGAAGCGATTACTTCAACCTCGCATTTAATTAATTATGTTGCTGCACAAGCACCGCATACGACGGTGACTGTTTCAGTTGAACGTGGTGAAGAAGCCTTAGATTTGGAAGTCGCAGTCGGTGAGCGCAAAGTTCAAAATACCGATAAGCAATTTATTCCATTGCCTGAATAATAGATTTAACAGTAACAATTTAGCCTTGCCCGTTTGCAGGGCTTTTTTGTTGGCTAAGTAAATGGAGATCGACTGGAAATAACCAAAGTGATACGGATAACGTGATTTGATTTATCTCTGGGTAGATACAAAGAGAAGGTGGGCTAAATAAACTGTATTGATGAATGATGATACTTTTTGATAGATCTAATCAATCGAGGGTTTGGTTTTGTGTGGCAAGTGTGGATGTATTCGGTGTTGATGTCTTAGAAGATTTAAACGTGCTGTTTAAACATGATGGGTCTCAACTTAGATAAAGAAAGGCATAAAAAACAGCAACCGAAGTCGCTGTTTTTCTAGATCCATTGAAATTATTGCTCTTGCTGAATACCTGCCACTAACCAGTCTTGATTAGAGCCTGCAGGTTTTACAAAGTGCCAAATTTCTGTAAATGGTTGCGGTAAACTGTTCAGGTCTTCGCTGACTGTACCTGTAAAGCGTACACTTATGACATATTGACCATTTTCAGTTGCAGAATCGACCACCATGGCATTCAAGTTAGAAAACTCTGCTACATCTTGGTCTTGGTTTGCCATAATGTCCTGATACATCGACTGATATAAATCAGGAGTTAAATAACGCTGAATTTCTGCGATATTACTGGCTGTGTTCATAGACTGAATATGGTTAAAACGCTGACGCGCTACACGTAAAAAGGTTGCAGGCTCTGAACCATCAGGCAATTGATTGCCACTGTTGGTATAAGCTGCACCAAATGGCGCGTTATTATTGGCAGCTTGACCAAAAGGCGCTTGGGTAGAAGCGGCAGACCCCCCAACAGATTGACCAAAAATATTGGTATTGTCGTTACGTGGCGCTGCAGCAGGTGGTGTTTGCGCAAACGGTGCCTGATTGGCACCGCTATTTGGCGCATACGGATTAGGCGTTAGTTTTTTTTTTGCGCCCATCTTACGGAAAATGAAGAAGGCAACAGCAGCAGCGAGTAAAATCCAAATCCAGCTTGGAATACCGCCTTTTTCCTCTTGCGCTTCGGCAGCACTTGCAGCTTGATCATCGGCCAAGGCATTGGCAGCAACCGCACCAATTGCCGCACCTGCAACACCTGCAGCAACCATACCACCTACGCCTGGACCAGATTTTTGCTGTGCTGGTGCAGTTGTTGGTTGTTGTGCTGGCGTTGTTTGACGAGGTTGTTGGTAAGACTGAGTTGGAGCAGCCGAACGACTCATGCCATGGCTTTTACCGCCACCTGCACGTTTTGCTTCTGCTGCTAACGGAGCTACCAATAAAGTCGCTGTGAGCATTGCTGCGATCAAACCACGCTGTCGAACTTCCATCAAATTTTCCTATATTAAAATAAAGTTAAGCTGTGTATTTATGCAGGCATTTGCTGCGAATTTCAATATAAATATGATATTTTTTCTTGAAACTGAAAAAATATCATCCAAGGATTTAACCTAAGTTTTCACTTAAATTCATGGCTTCAGTTAAGGCTTCATGCAAACGCGCCACCGCAATAATTTGCACACCTGCAATGGCTTTTTGTGGGGCATTGCCACGCGGCACAATAATATATTTAAATCCGTGTTTAATAGCTTCTTTTAATCGTTCCTGACCATTTGGTACTGGGCGGATTTCACCCGATAAACCGACCTCACCAAATACTGCCAATTGTTGTGGCAGGGCTTTGCCACGCAAGCTAGAAGCACAGGCAAGTAGTACAGCAAGGTCTGAACCTGTTTCGGTAATTTTTAAGCCGCCGACCACATTCACATACACATCTTGCCCTGAAGTTTGTACGCCGCCATGCCGATGCATCACCGCCAATAGCATATTCAGACGGTTTTGTTCCAGACCTAAAGCCACACGTCTAGGCTGACCATGTGCATCATCCACCAAAGCTTGTACTTCAACTAAAAGTGGTCGCGTTCCTTCGCGGCTAATCATGACAATAGAACCTGGAATTGCCTCATCATAACGGCTCAAAAATATCGCAGATGGATTGGCAACCTCGCGTAAGCCTTTATCGGTCATGCCAAAAACGCCCAGTTCATTCACTGCACCGAAACGGTTTTTGACTGCTCGAATCATACGGTAGCGTGAGTCTGACTGTCCTTCAAAATACAAGACGCAATCGACCATGTGTTCAAGGACGCGCGGCCCCGCTAAAGCCCCTTCTTTGGTCACATGACCGACAATAAACAGCGCAGTGCCACTATTTTTAGCAAAACGAGTCAGCAAGGCAGCTGATTCACGAATTTGTGAAACACCACCTGGAGCAGACTGCAACGTTTCGGTATATAAAGTTTGAATCGAGTCCAGAATGGCTACCGCAGGGCGTTCATGCGCCAAAACTTCACAAATCCGTTCGACACAGGTTTCTGCCATGACTTTCAGTTGATCGGTGGGTAAGTCTAAGCGTTGAGCACGTAACGCCACTTGCGAAAGAGATTCCTCACCTGTGATATATAAAGCGGTGTTATTGGCAGCCGCCATGTGAGTCGCAGTTTGTAGCAAAATGGTCGATTTCCCGATACCAGGATCTCCACCAATCAGTACCACAGAGCCCGTAACCAAACCGCCACCCAAAACACGGTCAAATTCCCCAATGCCTGTTGTTAAACGGGTTTCGTGCGATACAGACACTTTATTAAGCGTGGTAATGGCGGCCGCTTGTCCTGCATAGCCACCGCCCATTTTAGGTTGGGCACGATGCGTCACCGCAGGGGCAATACTGACCTCATGAAGTGAGTTCCATTCCCCACATTCTGAACATTGACCTGCCCATTTAGGATGATCTGCACCACATTGTTCACAGCGATAGACACTTTTTACTTTTGCCATAACCCAGTCATTGCATCAATTAAAAACTGACTACAGCATACAGAGGAATGTTCGCGAAATGAATGTTATCTGGATTTTTCATGGAAAATCATACAACCACGTGGGTGATTGTATGATTTATGATTTGAACGGAATAATTCAATGAATTGGGTTTATTTAGGGTTTGTTGACATTTCATAAATGGCTTGCGCTGTAGGCTAAAACTGAGCAGATTAGGCATGAAACGCAGGGAATAGCGAGACTATTGCCAAGTTTCATAACGCAATCTGAGAAAGTTTTAGCCACAGCCTTTCAGGGCAAGCATATTTTTTGCTGCTATTGCGTTATGCGCCAGTCATTTAGAATGACTAAATCTCCTGTCCCATGCCTTATATCAGCTAAAAAATATGCGTTGCCGCAAACATAGACGAATTGTCAACAGACCCTAATACAACTCGCCAGACTTGCGCTTCGCAATAAAGTCTTTGGATTCTTTGGCAATCACACCAGACAGTAACAACAAGGCAATTAAGTTTGGTACAGCCATTAAACCATTAAAGGTATCGGCAAATAACCAGACTAAATCTAGGGTGGCGATGGTGCCAATGAACACTGAAG
This sequence comes from Acinetobacter sp. YH12120, assembly GCF_013418795.1. NCBI lineage: Bacteria > Pseudomonadati > Pseudomonadota > Gammaproteobacteria > Moraxellales > Moraxellaceae > Acinetobacter > Acinetobacter sp. YH12120. Next base: position 168,161 of record NZ_VPBI01000001.1, read on the forward strand.
CAATATAAATTAAGCGGTAAATCAACACGTATTTTTCGCCGAATAAATAAGTACAGCATTTTTCACCATAATAGCTCCAACCGAGAATGGTGGAATAGGCGAAGAAGATGATCCCGAAAGTGACGACCCAACCACCAAAGCCTGGCAATAACTGGTCAAAAACCTGTGTGGTGAGTACAGCACCTGTTGCACCACCAAAGCTATTACCTGCCATAATGAAGCCCATTACCAAAACAATCCCCGTGATGCTACAGACAATAATGGTATCAATGAAGGTACCTGTCATAGACACTAAACCTTGACGCGCAGGGTGGTCAGTTTTTGCAGCCGCAGCAGCAATTGGGGCAGAACCCATCCCTGCTTCGTTGGAGAATACGCCACGTGCAACCCCGTAACGAATTACTGCACCAATTGCACCGCCCGCAACTGCTTCACCAGTAAAGGCATCACGGAAAATTAGCTCAAATGCAGGCACGACAAGGTGTAAATTATTCAGGATAATAATTAAACCGCCTGTAACATACAGAATGGCCATAATCGGAACAATCACCGAAGATGCTTTGGAAATCGAGCTAATTCCGCCCAAAATCACCAATGCAGAAAATACGGTAATTACCACGCCAGTAATCCAAGTTTCTACACCTAAGCTATTTTCAACTGCTAAAGCTACGGTGTTGGATTGTACTGAACTACCAATTCCAAACGAGGCGACTGTGCCAAAAAAGGCAAAGATAATCGCGAGCCATTTCCATTTTAGTCCGCGTTCAATGTAGTACATTGGGCCGCCTGACATTTGCCCTTTTTCGTTTTTAATACGGTATTTAACCGCCAAAACACCTTCACCATATTTGGTCGCCATACCAAACAGGGCAGTCATCCACATCCAAAACACTGCACCCGGGCCACCGAGGACGCAAGCCGTTGCAACACCTGCAATATTTCCCGTACCAATGGTGGCAGAGAGTGCAGTCATCAGTGATGCGAAATGTGAAATATCGCCCGGTTCTTTTTGCGCTTTGTCGTGTTTGCAAAAGACTTGTTTAAAAGCCAGTGGCAGCATGCGGAATTGCCAGAACAATAAGCGGAAGGTGAGGAAGACGCCCGTTCCCACAATGAGAACCAGCATGTATGGACCCCAGACCCAACCGCTTAGGGTTTCCATCATCGATTGTAAATTTTGCATAAATTTCTTCTTATAAACGCAGTGTATAAATGCTTAGTTTGTGACTGTAGTTGAACAGTTGTAAAAATTAAGCAAGTGATATGCCAGTCTTTAAAACTTCCTGTTAAAAGAACTTGGTTTTAAGCACGTTATATTTTTTGCATAGTTTTTAGATTTTGACAATTGATGCCTTGAAATAAAATTGACTTTATCTGTGTCAGAAGTCGCAATTTTTCAGACCTGATAAGGTCAATCTATGCCAGCAGAATAGTAAGTAAGCTAGAATTTTTACTAAGCTCAATATAATCTCTCTGCATTAGCACTTTGGTCGCGGCAGTGATCGCGTTATACTTCATCGAAAATATTTTATAGGTGGTCAGATGCGTACCGTCATTTGCTGCATGAGTGTTTTGCTTACAACAGTGGTTTTGGTCGGTTGTGGTCAGTCAGGTACATTACAGTTACCCAATGACCCAAATTACGACAAACGCGCAAAATATTTGTTATATCCAGATGCTGCGCCTAAACGTGCAACGCAATCGGCAACATCGTCAGACACAGCCGTACCTGTGCAACAGCAGTTTGCTGCACCTGCTGCATCTACATCGACTACACCTTAACGCTTTCTAGATAAAGGATACATTCATGAGTTTTACCCGCATTCAAGGGGTTTTGCACGCCGAGCAATGTTCGCTACAACAACTCGCACAGCAATTTGGCACACCACTCTATGTTTATTCAAAAGCGACTTTTGAAAAGCATTATTTAGATATGGATCGTGCTTTCCACTTTATCGATCATCAAATTTGTTTTGCGGTAAAGTCAAACTCGAATCTTGCGGTATTGAATGTATTGGCTAAGTTGGGTGCAGGTTTTGATATTGTGACAGGCGGTGAATTGGCGCGTGTTCTCAAAGCAGGTGGTGATGCATCGAAAATTGTTTTTTCAGGTTTAGGTAAAACTGAAGCCGATATTCAAAAAGCGTTGGAAGTTGGGATTGCCTGCTTTAACGTAGAATCGCATGCAGAATTAGACCGTATTCAAAAAGTTGCGGCAAGCATGAATGTCAAAGCACCAATTTCATTACGGGTTAACCCAGATGTCGATGCCAAAACCCATCCTTATATTTCTACAGGCTTAAAAGAAAACAAGTTCGGGATTCCGTCTGATTCGGTATATAGCACTTATGAATATGCGGCTTCTTTAGCAAACTTAGATATCGTTGGAATTGACTGTCACATCGGTTCACAATTGACCGAAACACAACCGTTTGTCGATGCTTTAGATCGCGTGATTGTGATGATTGATACCTTAAAAGAAATGGGTATTCAGCTAAAACACATTGATATTGGCGGTGGTTTAGGGGTGACTTATAAAGATGAAACTCCACCAACGGTTGAAGAATATGCCAATGCTTTACGTCCCGCTTTAGAAAAGTTAGGTCTTAAAGTGTATATGGAACCGGGTCGTAGTATCTCTGCCAATGCGGGCGTGCTGCTAACAAAAGTTGATTTACTCAAACCGACCAATCATCGTAACTTTGCGATTATTGACGCTGCCATGAATGACTTAATCCGTCCTGCGTTATATGAAGCATGGATGGACATTCAGCCCGTAACCCCACGTACTGATGTTGAAACGCTAGAGTGGGATGTGGTTGGTGCAATTTGTGAAACAGGTGATTTCTTGGGTAAAGAACGTCAGCTTGCGATCAAAGAAAATGATGTTTTAGCTGTAATGGGTGCGGGCGCATACGGTTTTGTGATGAGTTCTAACTACAACAGCCGTGGTCGTGCAGCTGAAGTCATGGTCGATGCAGATCAAGCACATTTAATTCGTGAACGTGAAAGCATTGAATCGCTGTGGGAAAGAGAGCGTTTATTGCCATAAGGGGAATTCGAGATGTTATTAGAATTTACCAAAATGCATGGTCTGGGCAATGACTTCATGGTGGTTGATCTCATCAGCCAGCGTGCGTATTTGGATGCGCTGACTATTCAACGCCTTGCAGACCGCCACTTCGGGATTGGCTTTGACCAACTCCTGATTGTGGAACCGCCCGATTTACCAAATGTCGATTTTAAATATCGCATTTTCAATGCCGATGGTTCTGAAGTGGAGCAGTGCGGCAATGGTGTGCGTTGTTTTGCACGTTTTGTGCATGAACGTCAGCTTACGACCAAAACCAAAATCAAGGTGCAAACCAAGGCAGGCATTGTAGAGCCTGAATTGGGGCAAAACGGTTGGGTGCGGGTGAATATGGGCTATCCAAAATTCTTGCCGCATGAGATTCCATTCATTGCCGATGAGCCTGATAACTTATATGACATTGCGCTGAAAGATGGTGCTGCATTGACCATTGATGTGGTGAACATAGGCAATCCTCATGCTGTGACCATTGTGCCTGATGTATTGACTGCCGATGTTGCAGGTATTGGCCCACAAGTGGAATCACACGAGCGTTTTCCACAGCGCGTCAATGCAGGTTTTATGCAAATCATTGACGAAAAACATGCGCGTTTGCGTGTGTTTGAACGTGGCGTAGGTGAAACCTTGGCTTGTGGTACAGGTGCATGTGCTGCAGCCGTTTCGGGTATGCGCCGTGGCTTATTGTCTAATTCAGTTGAAATTGAACTGGCAGGTGGTAAGTTGCAAATCGAATGGCGTGAAGGCGATGTGGTGTGGATGACAGGGCCAACTGCTAATGTCTATCACGGTCGTTTGGATTTAAATTATTTTCAGGGCTGATGTTTCGTTCTAACATGAACAGCTCTTATCTTACTTAAAAGCACTTTTCAAAACGAATGGTGCTTTTTTGTATCTTGCAGCACGGATTAGGTATGCTGTACTGAATGTCACTCTAAAAACTTCTACTCATTATGCCGCAACTGATTTTTTTACCTGGCGCTTCAGGCAATACCGCATTTTTTCATCCGCTAATCGAAAAAATTGAAAAATTGCCGTGGCAGAATGCTGTAAAAATTGTGGCTTATCCTGAATTTAATCATCAACCTGCACATTCACAGGTACATGATTTTGCAAGTTTGCAGGCTTATGTGTTGGCGAATATCCCAGATGATTGCATTATCATTGCACAGTCGATGGGTGGTATTTTTGCAGTTGCTGCCGCGTTGCAATATCCAGAAAAAGTCAAAGGATTAGTATTGGTTGCAACATCTGGTGGCATGGATTTAAGCAGTTTTCAGGTGCAAGATTGGCGACAAGACTATCAAGCAAGTGATTTAAATTATCCTGACTGGTTTGTAGAGGCAAAGGCCGATTACACGGTAGACTTTGCTAAAATCAACATGCCTATTTTGTTGTTATGGGGTGATCAAGACCCGATAAGTCCACTGGCGGTAGGTGAGTTTTTACAACAACAATTTCCACAAGCCGTATTAAAAATTGTGCATGATGGTGATCATTTGTTTTTAGAAACACATGCAGATCAGGCGGCTGAACACATTGCTGCTTATTTATCTCAGTTTGCCGCAGTTCAGCAATCGGAGCGTGACTAATGTACGATCCGCAGCAACTATTAAAGATGTGGCTCAAAGAACGAGAAATACAACAGCAGTCACCGCATACGTTAAAAGCCTACGCACGCGATTTAAACGATTTTTTTAGCTTTTGTGAGCAACAACAACTTGCCTTATATGATGTAGAGGCTGCAGATTTGCGCCATTATTTAGCGCAAAAAGTAGAACAGCAACAGTTAAATAGCAGCAGTTTACAGCGCATGTTGTCAGCGATTCGTCAGTTTATGAAATGGGCCGAGCAAGGGCAGTATTTACAATTTAATCCAATTGATAATTTTCAGCTAAAACGTCAGCCACGACCTTTGCCGGGTTTGATTGATATTGAAACGATTCATCAAATTTTGGATCAGCCTGAACCTGAAACTGAAGTACAACAACAAATGTGGCGACGCGATAAAGCGATTTTAGAATTGCTCTATTCGAGTGGTTTGCGCCTAGCAGAGGTACAAAGTTTACGTATCCGCGATTTAGATTTTAACCGTCAATTGCTGCGCATTACGGGTAAAGGCAATAAAACCCGTATAGTGCCTTTTGGTCGCAAAGCCAAAGATGCGGTGATGCAATGGCTGCAGATTTACCCTTTATGGCAGGGCGATTTTGTACCCGATGCAGCATTGTTTATTACTCAAAAAGGTGAACCCTTAAAAGCACGCCAAATTGAAAATCGGGTGAAGTTTCAGGCGCAGCGTGCGGGCGTTAATGTCGATTTGCATCCGCACTTATTGCGACATTGTTTTGCAAGTCACATGCTGTCGAATAGTGGGGATATACGTGCAGTCCAAGAAATGCTTGGGCATAGCAATTTAAGCACCACGCAAATTTATACCCATGTCGATTTTGATCAGTTAGCGCGAGTTTATGATCAGGCACATCCACGTGCGAGTAAAAAGTAAAGCTTTACCTAAAGTCGGCATTATTTTTGCAAGTTAAAATATAGCTATTTCATACTGCAAATATTTTTCTCACAGTCAGTTGTAAAGCCTTTGTGCTGTACTTAATACTTTAAGTAAAAGCGCTTTCACCAAGATGTCATTGCAACTATTGTAGAATAATAAAAAAGTGCGTTATGCAGTATAAAGAAGCAGAAAGAGTGGGTCACACGAATAATAGACATGGATGACATTATTTTTTGTTCCACTGCATAACACTTTGGATATCAAATGATAGGCAAAACCATGATTTCGAATCTTCAAGAAAAATATGAACAATTAAGCCCAAGCCAAAAAGAAATTTTTGCAGGTTATGGCTTGCGTCAAGTGAAACATTTTGTCGAAATAAGCTTGCCGATGATCGAGCAAGAACTACCTGCCGATTGTTTAGTGCAGGGTATTAATGCCGAAGGTAAAATGCAGGCGATTCATCCGCAAACGCAACAAAGCTATTTATGGATTTCAGATCAGCAGTGGCAAGCACGCTCATCCGCTGGTAGTAAAATAGATGTAAAAGAAGATTTTATTGCAGTTTGGGAAATTTTTAATTTACAGGCCTATGAGTTGATAGATTTAAGTCATATCCACCGTGACTTTTTAGAAACTCAGCAAGTTTGAGCTGAGTTTTTTTTATGCCCTTTATCAGGGAGGTGGCGTGGTGAAAGCGCATAAATATCCATCAAAATAAAACAGATTGTTTATTTCATACCCAATAAACTGCTGAATACAGTTTTGTGAACCAGCAGTCACATTTTAAAAGAGCATTTATATCTGAAAAAATACTGCAAAAAATAAAGTTTTCTATCTTTAATGACAGTCAGATTATGGGGTTTTATGTAAGGAACTTTGCTTAAATTGTCGGCGGAACTCAATTTGAATTGCATTTCAATCAATCTTGTTGATGAGGGAAATAAATAAAAAACATAATATAAATCAAAGCTTAAAATTGCTTATATAATCGTCGCTTGGTTTGTTAATTTTTAGAAATAAAAAAGTATGAACGCATCGTTCAGTTAATTTTCGGCATTTTTAGCCTTGTTTAGACAATTCTGACTTGACCGAAATGCCGATCACATAGCAAGATAGGACACCTAAAAAATTTAAAGCGAAGAGTTATTATTAACTTTTCTCAATATTTACTTTTGCTAAAACAGCCGAGGATTACATGAAGGCTCTTGTTGCTGTAAAACGTGTGGTAGATGCCAACGTTAAAGTTCGCGTTAAGCCGGATAATAGTGGAGTTGACCTAACTAACGTTAAGATGTCAATTAACCCATTCTGTGAAATCGCAGTGGAAGAAGCGGTTCGTTTAAAAGAAAAAGGAACTGTTTCAGAAATCGTAGTGGTATCCATTGGTCCTAAAGAAGCGCAGGAACAAATTCGTTCTGCAATGGCGCTTGGTGCAGACCGTGGTATTTTGGTTGAAACAGCCGATGAGATTGGTGCACTTGAAGTGGCTAAAATCTTAAAAGGTGTTGTTGAACAAGAACAACCACAACTTATTTTATTGGGTAAGCAAGCTATTGATGACGACTCTAACCAAGTTGGTCAAATGCTAGGCGCTTTACTTGGTGCAGGTCAGGGTACTTTTGCTTCAGAAGTAAAAGTAGATGGCGACAAAGTTCAGGTAACACGTGAAATTGACGGTGGTTTACAAACTGTTGAGCTTGCACTTCCTGCAATCATCACCACTGACTTACGTTTGAATGAGCCACGTTATGCGGCACTTCCAAACATCATGAAAGCACGTAAAAAACCGCTAGACACCAAATCTCCTGCAGATTATGGCGTTGCAACAGGTACTAAGCTGAAAACTGTAAAAGTTGAAGCACCTGCTGAGCGTAAAGCGGGCGTACAAGTGAAATCTGTAGATGAGCTTGTAGAAAAATTGAAAAACGAAGCGAAAGTGATCTAATACAGAAGGATAAAAATCATGAGTATTTTAGTTATCGCTGAGCACGACAATAAAGCACTAAATGGTGCAACATTAAACGTTGTTGCTGCAGCTCAAAAAATCGGTGGTGATATCACTGTATTGGTTGCGGGTTCTGGTGCACAAGCAGTTGCAGACCAAGCAGCTAAAGTTGCAGGCGTAAGCAAAGTATTACTTGCTGACGATGCGGCTTATGCAAACCAATTGGCTGAAAACGTAGCAAAACTTGTTGCAGAATTAGGCAAAGGTTATAGCCATATCCTTGCTGCTTCTACAACAACAGGTAAAAACATTTTACCGCGTGCAGCTGCGCTTCTTGATGTTAGTATGATCACAGACATCGTCGCTGTAGATTCTGCAAAGACATTCAAGCGTCCAATTTATGCAGGTAACGCGATTGCAACTGTAGAATCTTCAGAGGCGATTGTGGTAGGTACTGTACGTGGTACAGCATTTGACCCAGTGGCTGCAGAAGGTGGTTCAGCTGCGGTTGAAGCTGCTACTGTGACAGGTGATGCTGGTATTTCTAAATTTGTTTCTGAAGAAATTGTGAAATCAGAGCGTCCAGAGTTAACAGCAGCGCGTATTGTGGTTTCAGGTGGTCGTGGTGTAGGTTCTGGTGAGAACTATCACAAAGTGCTTGATCCATTAGCGGATAAACTTGGTGCAGCACAAGGTGCTTCACGTGCAGCAGTAGATGCTGGCTTCGTACCAAACGACATGCAAGTAGGTCAAACAGGTAAAATTGTTGCACCTGATTTGTACATCGCTGTGGGTATCTCTGGTGCGATTCAGCACTTGGCAGGTATGAAAGACTCTAAAGTGATCGTTGCGATCAACAAAGACGAAGAAGCGCCAATCAACGCAGTAGCTGACTACTGGTTAGTGGGTGACTTGAACACTGTTGTTCCAGAGTTAGTATCTAAAATCTAATTACTGAACACAGTCAAAAACGCCTCTATGTGAATAGCATAGGGGCGTTTTTTATTGTCTTTTTTAATTTAGATGCAGTGATTGGTTTTAAGTACATTATGTGAACTTAGCGTATATGTGGGTACATATCGAGCAAGTATATGTTGAAGATATTTTGACGTGACTCTTAAAAATATGAAGCACTTTTGTTTCTTGGGTGTGAATATTTTTTTGCCTAAAAAATCACCGTTAAATTTAAGTAAATTAACAAGATTAAGATCATCTCTAAAGCACAAAAACACAGGCGTATATGCTATAATTTTTCGCTAGTTTTTATTTTTAGCCTGCATTTCAGGCTAATCATTTGCAAGTTTTACGACATATAAAATGCAAGCAAAATTTGTTTGCAGAATAAGGAGTATGCATGAGCGTATCGGAAATTAGACCGATTGCCATTGAGGATGAACTCAAGCACTCGTATTTAGACTATGCGATGAGCGTGATTGTGTCACGTGCGCTGCCAGATGTACGAGATGGTCTAAAACCTGTGCATCGTCGTGTGCTATTCGCAATGCACGAATTGGGCAATGACTACAACAAAGCTTACAAAAAGTCTGCCCGTGTAGTCGGTGACGTCATCGGTAAATATCACCCTCACGGTGATTATGCAGTTTACGAAACAATTGTTCGTATGGCGCAAGATTTCAGTTTGCGTTATCAATTGGTTGATGGTCAGGGTAACTTCGGTTCGATTGATGGCGATAGTGCCGCAGCCATGCGTTATACCGAAGTCCGTATGCGCAAACTTACTCATGAACTGTTGGCCGATTTAGAAAAGGACACTGTCGATTGGGAAGATAACTACGACGGCTCTGAGCGTATTCCTCAAGTGATGCCTACTCGTATTCCAAACTTACTGGTGAACGGTGCAGCGGGTATTGCGGTAGGTATGGCGACCAATATGGCGCCACACAACATGACCGAAGTAGTACATGCGTGTTTGGCTTATGCAGACAATCCAAATATTTCTATTGAAGGGTTGATGGAACATATTACAGGTCCAGACTTCCCTACAGGCGGTATTATTTACGGTAAATCAGGCATTGTAGATGCTTACCGTACAGGTAAAGGCCGTTTGCATATTCGTGGTAAGTACCATTTTGAGGAAGATCAAAAAACTGGTCGTACCACCATCGTCTTTACTGAAATCCCTTATCAGGTTAATAAAGCGAAAACCATTGAGCGTATTGCTGAACTGGTAAAAGAAAAGAAACTCGAAGGTATTTCTGAATTACGTGATGAGTCCGATAAAGAAGGGATGCGTATTGCAATTGACTTAAAGCGCGGTGAAAACGCTGAAGTAATTGTGAATAATCTGTTCTTGAACACGCAATTAGAAAACTCATTCAGCATCAACATGGTTTGCCTAGACAATGGTCAGCCAAAGTTGATGAACTTAAAAGATATTATTGCGGCATTTATTCGTCACCGCCAAGAAGTAGTGACTCGCCGTACCATGTTTGAATTGCGTAAAGCACGTGAACGTGGCCATATTTTAGAAGGCTTAACCGTTGCTTTGGCGAATATTGATGCCATCATCGAAACCATTAAATCTTCTGCCAATCCAGCCGAAGCGCGCGAGCGTTTACAGGCAGGCGAGTGGGCAGCAGGCGGTGTCGTGGCGTTATTGGAAAAAGCAGGTTCAGTATCTGTACGTCCAGATGAAATTGAAGGCGAAGACCCAAATCGTCCATTCGGTTTGGAGGGACAGATTTACCGTTTGTCTCCTGCGCAAGTGACTGCAATTTTAGAATTACGTCTGCATCGTTTAACAGGTCTGGAACAAGACAAATTACATGCAGAATATTCTGAAATTTTGGCACAGATTGCTGAATTGACCGCAATTTTGAATGACTTTAATTTGTTGATGGGTGTGATTCGTGAAGAGTTGGCGCAAGTTTTACAGCAATATGGCGATGCACGTCGTACTGAAATTGTAGAATCTCGCATTGATTTCTCGCGTGAAGATTTAATCCCAGAAGAACAAGTGGTACTGACAGTATCACAAACAGGTTATGCAAAAACTCAACCATTGTCAGATTACGCAGCGCAGCGTCGTGGTGGTCGTGGTAAATCTGCAACGTCGATGAAAGAAGATGATTATGTGCAGCATTTAATCGTGACATCTAACCATGCAACGGTGCTGTGCTTTACCGATGTGGGTAAAGTTTACCGTCTGAAAGTGTTTGAAGTGCCACAGGCATCGCGTGGTGCGAAAGGTCGTCCAATGGTGAACTTATTGCCATTAGATGCCAATGAAACCATCACCGCGATTTTACCTGTCATTGATGCACCGAAGAAATTTACCGAGCGTTTGGCAGACTTCCGTAGCTATGTGAAAGCCAATGCGGCACATCTGCAAACTAACGCGATCATTGCCGCTCAATATGCAGAATTAGAAGCTGCCTTTACTGAATTAGCAGATGGTGATGATTTATCTGACGCATTACGTGTGCAATTGAAACAATTGGGTGTAGAGCTTTCTGCAACCGATTTAGATGATGAGATTATTGCGGAATTTGCATCACAAGCAGAAGCCTTGCGTAAAAACTTCTATGTATTTATGGCAACGGCATCAGGTACAGTGAAACGTGTTGAATTGGAACAATTCAGTAACGTGCGTTCAAATGGTTTACGTGCCATTGAATTGAATGAAGAAGACACTTTAATTGGTGTTGCGATTACCGATGGCGAACAGCAAATTATGTTGTTCTCTAATGAAGGTAAAGCGATTCGTTTTGCTGAAACCGATGTGCGTTCAATGGGGCGTGCGGCCAAAGGTGTACGTGGTATGCGTGTCAGCTTCGGTTCAGCACAAGTTGAAGATGTCGAAGATGTAGAAGTCGATGGCGATGATGAAGACAGTTCAGATTCAGCACTCATCAGCCGTATCGTATCGCTAGTCGTAGTACCAGAAACAGGCGAAGTTTTGTGTGCTTCGGCGAATGGTTATGGTAAGCGTACACCTGTAGACGACTTCCCAACCAAAAAACGTGGTGGTAAAGGTGTGATTGCCATTAAGACCTCTGAACGTAATGGTGAATTGGTCGGTGCAGTTGCTATTGATGAAAGCAAAGAACTAATGCTGATTTCTGATGGCGGTACATTAGTGCGTACTCGCGCTTCTGAAGTGGCGCAAACAGGTCGTAATGCACAAGGTGTACGTTTAATCCGCTTGGGTGAAAACGAAACACTGGTGGGTGTAGAAGCGATTGAAGCTGTTGAAGAAGACGAGTTTGTTGAAGCGATTGAAGGTGCAGAATCTTTAGTGGCTGAAACGGATGCAGTTGCTGAAACTGAGCAAGTGGAAAAAGACGGTGAAAATTCAGTAGAAGAATAAGTTTTTTACTGATAAAAAGGGCGCTTCGGCGTCCTTTTTTATAAACGTTGACTGCATAAGGGTAAGCGATGAAAACCAAATTAATGTTGTTGGCAGCAGCGGTTGCATTGAGTGGCTGTAATTCAATGGACAATATTCCAGATCCGAGTCCTGAACAGGAAAAGGCGGCACAGCTAGCCTATGAGGATTTGCGTGATGGGAAGTATGACGAGTTTTTGGATCAGTTAGAGCCGCAGTTGCAAACCCAGTTTAAGGACAATGAAAAGCTGATGAAACGCTTTTCACGTTCAATTCCTCAAGGTGAATACAAGTCTAAGACTTTAATGACCAAAGAGATTGAAGAAGCAACCAATCAGCTTGGGCAATATAAGGTCAGCTATGAAATTGCCTATCCGGAAAATCTGGTTCAGTATGATGTTAGTTTTGACAAGCCGAATGGTAGCAACAAGATTCGTAATTTCAATATTCAAGTCTTTGGCGAATCGGGTAAATAAGTGGAATAGGAGCATTGCTATAATGCTCTATCTGCTTTGATGACCAGAAATTAAACGTCGATAAGCCAAAAAAAAGCACAAGCTACCGATCATTCCAAGATAGAGCAATTTAGGCAAGATCAGTGTTGTAGGCACACCCATCTGATTGAGTTGAATAAACATCTGCACAATTTGGGTAGAGGGCAGGATTTCGCCAACGACTTGCATCCAGGTGGGCATGGCAGCATGCGGCCAGGCCGCACCAGATAAAAAGAACAGTGGAATAGAAGTGAATACAATGACATGCCCCGCACGTTCCGGCAGATCCAGAAAACTAGCAAATAAGCAGGTCATGCCAATTATCGTGTAGATAAAAACCGCAACAGCCAGCAGCATCCCGAGCAGGTTGCCACCGCGCGGATAATCAAATAGCCAGAAGCTAAAGCCGAATAAATAGAAACATCCCAGACAACCAATGGTGAAGACCGCTAAACACATCCCAATCAATGCATTTGTGTTTAATTCTATTTTTCTTTCCCGATATACCAAAATCAGCATACTCAAACCCAAAAGAATGGTTTGGTGGATAATTAAAGGTGCAACCGCAGGAAAGACATAGCTGCCATAGCCGGACAGCGGATTAAATAAAGGAATTTGATGCACAGAAAGGGCAGGTGAAAAATCCGAGACCTTGCCAAAGCGTTCAGTATAATCTGCCAAAGTTTGCTCAACTGATGTGGCTAAGCCCAGACCAATTTGTTTGGTTACTAAAAAGTTGGCTGTACTTAAATACAGGCCAATGCCACCTGTTTCACCATGCCTTAAGCTTTGCGATAAATTGTCCGGCAGAAGTAAAATACCATCGGCTTTTTGTGATTCCACCCATTGTTTGGCCTCGGAAAAATTGCCGGTAATCGCCTCAATCTCTACATTGGGGCTTTGTGCCACTTGACCAATAATACGGGTGCTTAAGTTACTTTGTTCTTCATCGACAATAATAATCGGTAAGGCTTCAGCCTGCTGTGCCTGATAAGCGGTTGGATAAAAAAAGCTGTAAAACAAGACGGATAGAATAAGCGTGGTAAAGATCGTGCCGTGACTGACAATATCCTTAAAGCTTTGCAGATAGTAAAACCAGAGGGATTTCATTGGACTGCTCCTTTAACTATTTTTTTAAGAAACAGATAAGCCAGCAGAGCGTAAACTAGGGCATAGATCAGCAGCATGAATCCAGCTTGCAGTGAAATATGCAATGGACTACCAATCACCCATTGTTCAGTTTGTAATTTGGCATAGGGCGTAAACGGAATAATATTGGACCAGAACTGGGTGAATAGGGGCGCATTATTTAAAGGTAAAGTCACACCGGCAAAACTTAAAGATGAACCACCATAGACCGCAATGATGCCAAAAGATTTACTTAAATCTTTGGTTGCCAGAACCACTGCACTGCTTAAAAATGCATAAGCGCTATATAGCAGAAATTGTGCCGATAGAATCAGAGCGAGCGAGCCAGCAACAAACCAGCCGCGAATTTCAATCAGCCAGAACATCCAGATCCAGGTCCATAGACTAAAAATAGCCACATAGACCAGGTTCTTAGACAGTAATGCCATCCAGATGGACGAGTTGCTAATCCAGCTTGTTAAGGTCTGTCGCTTCAGTTCCTGACCGACGGAAAATGCCACACAACAACACAGCAGTAAATGCAGAATTGCCGGAATGACATAGGGTTCCAGATAGAATTCATAATTTAGTTGCGGGTTATACAGCGGCGATATTTTGATATGCGGTGACGGTGCTTCGAGAGAAGGCAGCCGGTTGCCCAGATATTGCTGTCCGCTAAATTCAGCCAGTGCTTGCAGGGTACTGACCAGCATGGCAGAGGAAATGGTATTTCCGATGCTGAAATAACTCTGGTTAAAGGCAATACTGATGTCAGCATCCCGGGCACGAACCAGACGTTGCTCGGCACCGCTGGGAATATGGATATAACCCCAAATTTTATTTTGATTTAACAGGCGCTCAATTTCAGCTGTTTGTTCCGACACTGTAGCAATTTTAAGAGTATGATTCAGCGCCACATGCTGATAAATGCTTTGACTCAGCGCACTCTGGTCTTGATCAATAATCGCAATCGGTAAATGATCCGGTTTCCCTTGAGCAAACATGCTGCTGAATAAAATAATCACCAGTGCAGGTGCGAGCGTGACCAGACACAGATCCCATTTTTCGCGGAGCAGATAGCGCAGTTCGCGCCATATACCCGTCCACATTATCGGGTCTCTTTCAGTTTAAATAACACGCTCATTCCAACTTTCAGTTCAGGAATCGCTGGTGTGGGCACAAGATGCAGCTTAAAACTTCGCACATCATAACCGCCGGTTTGGCGTGTGGTCTTAATGGTGGCAAATTCACCTTCAGCACTGATCTGCTTGATTTTAAAAGTGGCGGTTTTATCTAGGGCGGGAATATAACCTTCAATACTGCTCATTTTCTGAAACGGGGCATATTGGTCTTCACGAATATTCAGGCTCACCCACATTTGATCTTCAATCAGGCTGACCACAGGGACTGCGGTGGCTACCAGCTCCGAGACTTTGCCATAGGTTTTAGACACCGTTCCGTTTACAGGTGCTACTAATTGGGTTTCTGCCTCTAATGCATTGGCTTCATCCAGCGCAGCCTGGGCAATATCTACTTGTGCATCGGCAGAACTCTTTTGCTGCGAGGTGCTGCCACGTTTGGCACGTGCGTATTGCTGATACGCTGCTTCTGTCATTTGTGCCGCTGATTGACTGGCTGCATACAATTCATCACGGCGCTGGCGTGAAATCACACCTTCCTTAAATAAATTTGCACCACGCTCATAAGAAACTTTGGCTAAATTTTGCTGTGCTTTCAGCGATTGCCAGTTGGCATACAGGCTGGCGATATTTTCTTCTTGCGAGCCACGTTCAGCAGTCGATTGTAAGGCCAGCGCAGATTGTAAAGCCGCTGCGGCTTGCTGTTTTTTGGCCTGAATTTCCGGGCTGTTTAAGCGCACCAGCACATCGCCTTTTTTGACTCGCTGACCTTCTTCTACATAAATTTCTTCAATACGGCTTGGCACTTTGGTCGCCACCTGAACTGTTTCAGCTTCTACACGACCCTGCAATTCAAGCGGAGCCGGTTGGTAGCTTTTCCATAATCCAAATGCGATGACTGCCAGCAGAACTGGAATCAGGGCCAGCAATAAATATTTTTTCTTTTTAGCGATTTCAGGAGCTTGTTGTTGCTCGGTCGAAGTCGTCGCGTTGTTTTCTATTTCAGTTTTTGTTTCTACCTGTTGCGCAGGCGATTTTTCTGTATCGCTGGATGAAGCCGCTTCATTCACAGGATCATTGGGTTTTTGATCTTCGTTCATGTTCGGCTCCATTAGCGAATATAGTGAGTGTTGGTATGTTGGATGTAGTTCGGAAATTCTGCAATCGAGCCATGACTTTGTAATAGTGTGGCCAGTGACATCACATATTTGTAAGCATTCAAGGCAGTTTCGGCTCGTAGTCCGCTCAGCATATTTTGTGCATCGATGACCTGTATGGCGGTGCCCATATCTTCTTTAAAGGACAATTCTTGGATGCGTAAATTTTCCTGTGCGGCTTTCAAATTTTGTGCCAGAAGTGCATCACTTTGCTGTGCGCTGAGTGCTTCGCTATAAGATTTATAAATCAGATTTTCAATTTCCTGCTGGGTGCGTGCAGTGAGCAGTTCTGTGGCAGAGCGTTTGAGTTCGGCAGCCTGAATATTTTTGTTTTTATCGATCCCAGAAAACAGGTTATAGCGTGCGGCAACTCCGACAATCCAGTTTTCATTTTGATCCAGACTATATTCGCCAAAAGCAAAAACATTCGGTTTTTTAGCTGCTTGCTGGGCTTTGACATTGGCTTGAGCTAATTGAGTATCCAGCTGCATTTTTTGAATCAGCGCAGAGTTCTGACTAAAGGTTTTCAGCAGATGATTTAAGGCCTGTGGCTCGGTTTTATTGACAAATAAAGGCGTCGAAAGTTCGGTGATGCTACTTTCCTGAAGCAGATTATTCAGCTGGAACAGGGCAGCATTCAAATTGGCCTGTGTATTTTGCTGGCTGCGCTCGGCATTATTGCGTGCCACTTCAAACTGCATGCGGTGCCCTTTACTGATAAAACCTTGCTGTTCCATCTTTAAGGCATTGCGATAATGCTGCTGCATGGCATTCAGATTAAACAGCGCAGCTGCATGCAGTTGCTTTTGGAGCTGTACATTAAAATAACTTTGAATCAGTTCAAAACGCTGCGTGTCTTGCTGCTGTTTGTTGCTGAGCTGACTACGACCGACCTGAATATTGGCGATTTCTTTGGCACTACGGGTGAGGCCTCCAGTATATATTGGCATAATCACGGAAACAGTGGGGCGAATCACCTGATCTTCAAGGATGACATTAGACGTATCCGGAATCAGACCAACTCCGCTATGAATAGTATTGTTAAGTCCATCACGCAGTGGATCGGTAATACCTGCAGGTAGATCCACGCCATTACTGGCCTCCCACTCATTAAGCCGGCCATTCACGCCTTGAGAGAGTGAATTCTCCAGATTATTTTTAAATTGCTTTAATGGAATATCGACTTCACTGTGAAAGGCATAGGCACGAACATTCAGGTCGACACGTGGCAGACCTACGCCTTTTACTGCTTCAGCTTCAAGTTTTGAAGCCTGTTCCAGACTTTGATAGGCTTGGCTGCTATAAGAATTTTGCAACAACTGACGTTCAGCATCCTGAAAGCTGATGCTCTGTGCATGAGCAAAGCTGCCATACATCATAGATGCAAGCAGATTTAAACCCCAGACAAGCTGTCTTTTATTTTTCTTTAAGTTCATAAAGTCGCTAAACTGATTTAAAGCTGGTAATGTTATCCCGCTAGTATAAATCAAAGGTTCGCAGATAGAACTAGTGTAAAGTTATAGTATTGTTTCTTGTACATTTGTCTATAAAAAGCACGCTTATGCGTCCTCTAATCTTCTTTTTTTACCTTTTCTTTTTAAATAGCGTTTTTTAGCTACTTTTTCTCTATATATTCTTTTAAAAGTCTTGGATTTTTTGCGATTAATTCATCCATATTGCTTTTTCCCCCCTCGAAATTCAGGATGTTGCTCTCGCATTTTTTTACATTCACTCTTTTCTCGCCAGATTTTAAAGAATAAATAAAGCTTGCTGAAGCATCTCTACGTAAAACTTCTTCTTTAAATAAAGGGGTGGCAATAGATCTCTTGCGAAAGTTAATTTAAGAGCATCCAATTCACCATTCCAGCAATTAAATTCATTCTTAGACCAAATCGTTTCCGTCTATTTCTATGGCGTTCTGTTAATATCCGAAAATGTTTAAGTTTGCCGTTGATATGTTCAATTGTGATCCTACGCCGACTGATTTCTTGGTTGATCTGTTTTGCTATTTGGGGTAATGATAAATTGTTAGGTTTCTTGATTAGAATGAGTAACTTACTCTTAATCTGATGAAATCCTTTATAGGCTAAATCTGCTATGATATAAGGATAAATAATCATCTCCTTCAAATGCTTACGCGCAATGTTCAGATCGTGTTTTCTGCCATCTTCAATCTGTATACTTACAATTTGCTTTAATTGGGGGTTAAAAATAACCTGTGTTTTTAGCGTATGTTTCTTCTTTTTACCACTATAGAATTTTCTTTGTTTTTTTGGGACGCTCAATCTGTGACTCAGTAACATCAACGATTACATAATCCCCCTCATTAAACTTTTGATTCCTTTTCGGCAATGCGAAAATCCGTGATTGAATCAGAGCATTTTCAACTTTCTGAATCGTACGATTCACATTACTTTCAGCTAGGTTATAGTCGGCGGATAACTCAATTTGAGTTCTATAACAGCGTAAGTAATTTAAAGTTAACAACAATTGATCCTCTAAACACAACGAATGAGGTCTTCCAGATTTTTTCTTGGCAAGTTCAGCATGTTGTAACACTGATACCATTTTTAAGAATAATGGACGAGGAACTCCAACAAGTCGTTTAAATTCTTCATCATTAAATCTTGTTAAATTTTCATATTTCATGAGATGAGTATAAACAATTTTTTACTTTCGCAAGAGGTCTAATATTAGTGAAAAAATAATTAGTTTTATAGCTAATCATAGATTCCAAGATATTTTGAGGTAACAAAATTACAGGTCCAACAACTTTATTAGGCCCCCAAGGAGCGTGAGGAAGTGAAAATTTTGATTTTTTCCATTCGTTATCGATTGCACAAAAGAAATGAATAGCCTCTTTTGTTTCAGTCGTTTCTATACCTAATTTTTCACATTGTTCTAATGTATATTCTGCAAAATGTTTAAAGCAAATATTAGGGTTTGTTGACAATTCATCTATGTCTGCGGCATGAGAGATATATCTCGCAAGGTTTTTTAGCTGCTATAAGGCATGGGACAGTAAATTTAGTCATTTTAAATGACTGGCACATAACGCAATAGCAGCAAAAAATATGCTCGCCCTGAAAGGCTGTGGCTAAAACTTTCTCAGATTGTGTTATGAAACTTAGCAATAATCTCGCTATTCCTTGCGTTTCATGCCTGATCTGCTCAGTTTTAGCCTACAGCGCAAGCCATTTATGAAATGTCAACAGACCCTAGTCGTTATATCTGAAATAGTGTCTGGACCTATACCATCTGCAACTAATATTAATTCTTCAAGATCTTCTAATAAGCCTGTCTGAGCTGCCTGAGAAGACTTTAAGCATGTGAGTATATATTCAACTTTAATATCGTGTGATCCTTTGCCATTTACTCCTTCTTTAGTTGCACCAATGCCAGTATATTTGGGCTCAGGAAAATGGGAGCATAATTTTCTTGCTTTAATTTCATCTTTTTCTTTAAGAGCTTCCATTAAACATTTCATAAAATTTTGCTGAGTAGTCAGAGCAGACTTGGAATGTATGTTCTCACAACGAGTTAAATAATAACTATCAATGTATAAGCGAGTATCTGTTTCCAGATTAGGGTCAAAGAAGTCAACTTCAAGTAAATTTTTATCTACCTTAAAGTGATTGAGGAATGTTGTCATTGTTTATTTCTCCTTTAATATTTATTTAAAATATCATTTAATTAGGAGTAGTGGGTGGTTTTTTTGATCAATTTGCGACAGATATTGTCGCACACATTTCAACCTCTTTTTTTGATTTAGTAAATTTATCCCTCGAATCTACATTGATTTTTTGACTCTATCTTGGCTCATAGATTGAAATAATTTTGTGCAAGACCCTGCCAGATATGGTTAAATGCCATCATTTTATTGTGTTTCACTCTGAAAGGAAAAATCATGCGCGCGTACAACTTCTGTGCTGGTCCTGCAGCATTACCGACTGCCGTACTTGAAAAAGCTCAAGCTGAAATGCTTGACTGGCATGGCAAAGGTCTTTCGATCATGGAAATGAGCCACCGTAGTGCCGACTATGTTGCCATGGCTGAAAAAGCGGAAGCAGACCTGCGCAAACTCATGAATATTCCTGAGAACTACAAAGTATTGTTCTTGCAGGGTGGTGCATCGCTACAATTCTCTGCGATTCCATTGAATTTGTTGGGTAAAAACAACAAGGCAGATTATATCCACACGGGTATTTGGTCTGAAAAAGCCTTAAAAGAAGCGCAGCGCTATGGCGATATTCATGTCGTTGAAGCGGGTATTCAGATTGAAGGTAAGCATGCCATTAGCGAACAAAGCCAATGGAACTTATCTGCCGATGCTGCCTATGTGCATTATGCAGATAACGAAACAATTGGTGGTTTGCAGTTTGCCAATATTCCAGAAACAGACAAACCGTTGGTATGTGATTTCTCATCAAGCATTTTATCTGCACCTTTAGATGTATCTAAATTTGGTCTGATTTATGCAGGTGCGCAAAAAAATATTGGCCCAGCAGGTTTAACCATTGTGATTGTACGTGAAGATTTGCTTGATCAAGCCAAGCCTGAAATTCCAAGCATTTTGAAATATTCAGCACAGGCAAAAAATGATTCCATGGTGAATACACCTGCAACTTATGCATGGTATTTGTCTGGTTTAGTGTTTGAGTGGTTATTGCAAAACGGTGGTGTAGATGCGATTCATCAAGCTAACCTAGAAAAAGCGAAATTATTATACGGTTATATCGATTCAAGCGATTTCTACGCGAATCCAATTTATAGCGCAAACCGTTCAATTATGAACGTTCCGTTTACTTTGGCTGATGCCGCACTGGAAAAACAATTCTTGCAAGAAGCTGAAGAAAACCGTTTGTTGAACTTGGCAGGTCACCGTTCTGTAGGTGGTATGCGCGCAAGTATTTATAATGCAGTGCCATTAGATGGCGTACAAGCTTTGGTTAACTTTATGGATGACTTTGCAAAACGTCACGGTTAATTGATAGTAGTAAAAAGCAAAAACCCAGCTGAATTAGCTGGGTTTTTTTTTATAGAAATAGGTGAAAAGTCATAGAGGCTTGTTGATGAGTGAAACTCAGAACACAAAATAGTGTAAGCCGTAGGCGGAGAGCAGCATGCCTAATGCAAAAAATAGGCAAGACATCGGGTCGAGCTGATAGCGTTGCTCAAGTTGATGTTCTACATGCTGTAAGTTTTCTTCTTGCACGATTTTCATAGATATTATTTTCCGATGATCTATTTATCGTTAAATATTTAAATACGGCTATATTTTTAGCATAAAAAATTGATTAAATAAAGTACTAATTTTATTTTAAATATAATATCTGCCAATAATGAATTAATTCTGTGTTGATTTTTAAAATCCGCACCACTCAAGGCTTTCAGATTATCTACGGTGCTTGGTGCAGATGTTTGGGTTTTAAAATAACTTATCCACATATTCGATTTAAAATATGGCTTATTTTGAATTTATAATAAATTTAAAGCTGTGGATAACTGCGTTTTTTTGAATTTAAAATGCTTAAATAAGCATCAATATATTCATACTATCAATAGCACGCTTTTAACAATCAAAAATTGATTATAAGCCATCAGTGAAATAAGTATTGAAAGTTCCTTCTCCCTGAGGAGAAGGCGAGGATGGGGGGATGATGAATATGAATTTATTATTTAGACAGCTACTTTGAGGTTTATTTTTAATAAACTACTGTTTTATATTGTGAATATTGGCTTGAATCCAAATATTGCCACGAATGTATTGTCCAATTTCAAAGTTTTGGTGCGCAGGATTTTTAGTTGCAAGACGAATTAAAATCGCAGGCTGATTTTCATCATGAATTAGAGTGACATCATAAACAGTATAGGCTTGATTCATGAATTCAAAACTGGTTTTACCAACAACATTGCCCTGAAACCAAGCTTCATCTTCCTGACCGATATTTTCGCCATATAAATATGCGACCATTTTAGAAAAATCCACCGTTACAGGTGCTTTGTCATCTTCGGACTTAGGTTGCCATGCGTCAATTTGTTCTTGCAGATTGGCAGGTGCAACACCATCATTGGCTGCTAAAATATCATTCAGCGCACGATGGTGTTTAATTGACGCAGGATCATCGACCACCAATTGTTCGCCTTCAGCAACAGCTTCAAGTTCATACGCCCATGCGTTTAAATGCACCCAGTAGGTTTGATCTTTTTGGTATTGTTGATGGTTGACGCTGTATAAACTGTCAAAAGCATAGACAATACTGTTGTTGCCTAAATTGAGTCGAAGCACCGCTTGAGTGTTAGATTTGCAGCTAATGATACGTTCAATTTTAGCTTCAACTTTGTAAGGACTTTCAAAGCAAGGGAAAGCCGTTTTTACAGCTTGTGGTTTGTTATTTTCAACCGCAATCACTTGTGTCAATTGAATTGCCTCTTTGCTTGGGCCTTGAATCAGCCATGTGCTTTGATCCATTTCTGCTTCTTGGCGGCATAAACCCATTGGCATAATTGGTGCATCTAGAGCCAGTCCTAACCATTTTGGAACTTCGGTGCAGGGTTCATCCGTGAGTAAATTCCAATGTTCAACATGGCTGCCGAAGTTCTGATCTTCAATGCGGATGATTTCTGGTCTATTTTGATTGTTCATAAGCACTTTGAGATGTTGGGTTCTTTTCTTTACTCTTAGATCGAGGGTTATTTCGATTTTTCAAGTCTTTGGCTGAAATTTCATGTAATGCCACTGCATTTGTACAGATTGTGGACAGCGATGCAGCAGAAACAAAATCACATCCATCTACACTTTAGCATGCAATTCTGAGCATTTTAAACATACTGCAATGTAATGAGTTTGATACACTAGTCGCATATTATTATCAGGGTTGCACAGTGCTGCCATTTAAACTTTGGGTTGATGCAGATGCATTACCTAAAATTCTAAGAGAAGTCATTTTACGTGCTTCAGATCGTTACCAACTTGAAGTCACTTTTGTTGCCAATCAATCGGTCGGGATTACGCCTTCGGTACGGATTAACTCTATTCAAGTGATGCATGGTGCCGATGCCGCCGATCAGGAAATTGTAGATCGCATGAAGGAACACGACATTGTGATCACGCAGGATATTCCACTAGCGGCACAAGTGATTGAAAAGGGCGGAATAGCGATTCATCCACGTGGTGAAATTT
This sequence comes from Acinetobacter sp. YH12120, assembly GCF_013418795.1. NCBI lineage: Bacteria > Pseudomonadati > Pseudomonadota > Gammaproteobacteria > Moraxellales > Moraxellaceae > Acinetobacter > Acinetobacter sp. YH12120. The sequence goes on from NZ_VPBI01000001.1 coordinate 191,155, forward strand.
ATACTGTTGCCAATGTGAAAGCGCGTCTGCATTTGCGTGATTTTATGGATACTTTGCGTGGTGCAGGCGTACAAACAGGTGGGCCAGCACCTATTTCAGAACGTGATAAACGTGAGTTTTCAAGTAGTCTAGATCAAACCATCCAAAAGCAAAAACGTAAAACTGCTTAATACGAGTCACGCATGCCTTCTAAAACCAATATTATGATGACCTATGCCTTATTGGTTTTCATTTGGGCAACAACGCCTTTGGCAATTGTCTGGAGTGTGTCAGATTTACACATGCTTTGGGCTTTGGTGCTACGTTTTTTCATTGCTTTGCCCTTAGCTATTATTTTATTGCTGCTGTTAAAAGTGAAATTTCCACATCATCTACAAGCGTGGCATAGTTATTTGGCAGGTTCGTTTAGTCTGATCGGTTCACAAATTTTCACCTACATTGCCACCGCTTATTTAAGCTCAGGCATTATCGCCCTGATGTTTGGTCTGACCCCCATCATAGCAGGTTTGATTGGTCGTTTTGTGTTTCAGTTGCATTTGGCACGTATTCAATGGATCGGAATGACAGTGTCCATTTTAGGGCTTGGCATCATCTGCTTTGGCGGCGAAACACAGCATGTGCATCCTCTGGGTATTGTTTTAATGCTGTTTAGTGTATTGACCTACACCATGTCTATTTTCTGGGTGAAAAAAGTTAATGCGCAAGTTGAACCTGTAGCACAGGCAACTGGCTCGATTTTGGTATCAACCATTGCGGCTTTATGTATTGTGCCGTTTATTTGGCAATATGTACCGACTAGTTTGCCGAGTCTTAAATCTATCGCAGCTTTACTTTATACCGTGATCATGGCTTCTTTGATTGCAATGTTCTGTTATTTTAAATTGGTGCAGAATATTCAGGCGACCACCTTATCTTTAACCACCGTCATGACGCCAATGATTGCTTTGTTGATTGGTGCTTTACTCAATCAAGAAGCTTTATCGGTCATGGTATTTGTGGGCGCTTTGGTTTTATTGTCAGGCTTAGTGCTGTATTTTTATCGTGATCTTAAAGCAAGTCGGGCATTGGCTCAGAAAATCAAAACACCATCCTAACGATATGCAAAGATGGCGTTATCCACGTGATTTTATATACGCGAACATGCAGAAATGATTTATTTTATTTCTTAGATTATGCTTGTTTTAAAGCAACGGCTTCTGCAAGTTTGACGCGATCTTGAGGGTGTAGAGTAATAAAATACGCCCCAGTACGATATTGTCCATTTTCTTCTTCACGGCTGTAAACCACTTGCGCGGTTGCGGCTATATGGAAAAAGTTTTCAGGATGGCTGAGCGTGACATGAATATAACTGCCCGTGTTTAATTCACGTTCACTATAAAAACTGAAACCACTTTCTGAAAAATTGACCTGTTCAGGGATAGGTAACATGCTTTGTACAATTGCATCGTATAAAGACCCTGTAATAAGGTTTAATTTTTGGTTGAATAAGGATAAGATTCGAGCAATTTGTTGATCTTTTTCAGTTAATTGTTCTAATTCGTAGTTTAATGCATGATCAAATTGATCTAATTCTGCGAGTAGTAGAAAATAACGCGGTAAAACAAAATTAGCATCGTAAGGGTCGTTCAGCGCAACATCGTCAGAAATGATCTGGTAATTGATTCTCAGGGCAGCATCAATTCGTGACATGACACGACGTTCAGACGCGACGCTTTGATGCTGTAAATTTTCCATAATGTATTACCTCGGACTTGATGGTATGTTTAAACCAATCTCGCTATATATAGGGTTGAGATATACGCGCGCTCGGCGCAGTAACCACTTTATTTCTTTTATTGCCTTAGTTTCGATGATCGGTCTAACTTTGGGTGTTGCCGTCCTCATTACCGTACTTTCGGTGATGAATGGTTTTGATCGCGAATTAAAAAATCGTGTCTTGGGCATGATACCTCAAGCCACTGTTTCATCAACACAAATTTTAACAAATTGGCCAGAACTTGCAACGAAAGTTGAGCAACATAAGCATGTTGTTGGTGCTGCACCATTCACGCAATTGCAAGGCATGTTGACCGCACAAGGGCAAGTGTCGGGCATTATGGTCACGGGAATTGAACCCGAATACGAAAAGAAAGTATCCATCATTCAAAACCACATGGTTGCAGGTAGTATCGATAATCTGCAAAAGGGTGAGTTCGGTATTGTTTTGGGCAAACAAATGACCGATGCCTTGGGTTTGGGTTTAAACGACAGCATTACCTTGGTTTTACCTGAAGCGACGCCATCACCTGCAGGCGTTGTACCGCGTTTTAAACGCTTCAAAGTGGTCGGTATTTTTAGTATTGGTGCAGAAGTCGATTCGATGATGGGATATATCGCCCTGAATGATGCTTCGACTTTGCTGCGTTTACCCGATGGTGCGCAAGGTGTACGCTTAAAACTGGATGATATTTTTGCTGCACCACAAGTATCTCGAGATATTGTGCAAGAGCTACCTGCCAACTTTTACGCTTCGGACTGGACTTATACTCACGGTAACTTGTTTAGCGCCATTCAAATGGAAAAGGCGATGGTGAGCCTATTGTTATTCCTAATTGTTTTGGTGGCTGCATTTAATATCGTGTCTTCTTTGGTGATGGTTGTGACCGATAAAAAATCGGATATTGCGATTTTAAGAACTTTGGGTGCATCACCAAGCACGATTACCAAAATTTTTATGGTGCAAGGTACGGTCATTGGGGTTATTGGTACGGTTTCAGGTGCAATCTTGGGGATTATTTTCGCGTCTAGTATCAGTGGTTTTATTGCATGGTTGAATAATGTATTAGGGCTAAATTTATTTGATGCTTACTTTATCAACTACTTACCTTCATATTTAAGATGGCAAGATGTGGTGGTGATTGTGAGCTTGTCGTTAATTTTAAGTTTCTTGGCGACGATTTACCCTGCGTTACGTGCCGCGAAAATTCAACCAGCAGAGGCATTGCGTTATGAGTAAGATTGTTCTGGAAGCCAAGCAAGTTTCTAAACACTTTACCGATGGCAAAACCACTGTTGAAGTGATTCGTGGTCTAGATTTACAAGTTCAGCAAGGGCAGTTTGTGTCGATTGTCGGAGCGAGTGGTTCGGGCAAAAGTACCTTATTGCATGTGTTGGGTGGTTTAGACCGTCCAAGCACAGGCGAAGTATTTTTACATGGGCAGCGTTTTGACAATTTAGGCGAAGCTGAACGCGGCTATTTGCGTAATCGATACCTCGGTTTTGTTTATCAGTTTCACCATTTATTGCCTGAGTTTAGTGCGCTTGAAAATGTGGCAATGCCGTTAATGTTACGTGCAGGCACAAATTACAAAGAGGTGAAGGCACAGGCAGAGTATCTGCTTGAGCGTGTCGGTTTGTCGCATCGTTTAACCCACAAACCGGGTGAGCTTTCTGGAGGGGAGCGTCAGCGTGTTGCGTTGGCACGTGCATTAGTAACAAAACCCACACTCATGCTTGCCGATGAACCCACTGGAAATTTAGACCGCAAAACTGCAGTTAAAATTTTTGAATTGCTGCGTGAATTACGCAGAGAGTTTAATATGGCGATGTTGATTGTGACTCATGATGAAGAGTTGGCAAAATCTGCCGATACCATTTTGCACATGCAAGATGGTGTTTGGGTAGATGCTTAAGGGGCATAGTTCGTAAAGCCACTCAAAAGCGATTGCGTTTAAAACAGTAATTGCTGGAATAAGATTGTTTTGTTGAAGCCCACTTCGGTGGGCTTTATGATGCATGCCAATAAAAATAATAAGTTTAATATTCATGCTGCAATTGATGGGACTAGCTTGGGTGATTGGGATCGCCTGTGTCGGAATACGTTCTTCTTCTTTTCCAATACATTCATTGACTTCCATGCCCAGCGCAATGGTTTTACTGATTTTATGCAGTATCGTTGTGCAATACTTGTTGCAAGCTCGCTTATCTTCAATCTATTGGAAATGTTTGAATGTAGGAGTGGCAGGTGTTTTGAGTCTTGTTTTCGGTTTGATCTATGCGGATACGCAGATGCAGCAGCGTTTGCAATGGCGTGAACTACAACCTGAATTTGCTGAAGTCGTGGTTTATGTCAGACAGTTAAATCAGCTAAATGACAACAGCATTTCACAAAGGGTTGAGGTGTTAAACCGACATCCTCAAACAGTGACATGGTTAGCAACTTTAGCACAAACTCAGGTAGATCAAGAGCAAAATTTAGAACTTGGACACTATTACAAATTAAGTGGAAAAATTCGCCCTGCGCATAGTTATGCCACAGCAGGTGCATTTGATGTAGAGCGGTGGTATTTACAGCAAAATATTATGAGTGGTTTTCGGGTTGAGCAGATTCAGCCTATCTCGGCTGAACAAATTTATGCCATGGGGTTTACACAACATTGGCGTGCCCAACAGACGCTATGGGCAAAATTTCGATTATGGATTGAACAGCAGCGTTATCAAATTCGACTGTTTATTCAGCAGCAACCTTTGCATCATCAAGGTTTAATTCTTGCATTACTCACAGGAGATAAAAGCCTATTAGATGCAGAAACTGAAGCACAGTTTCAGCGTTTTGGAATTAGCCACTTATTGGCTATTTCAGGGCCACATGTGCTGATTTTTGCAGGCATGCTATGTTGGGCATTACGTCAGCTGATTAGGTATTACCGTCCGCATTGGTATTTGTGGATGCCTAAACAATACTTGCTCATGTTGCCATTTTTAAGTTGTGTATTGCTGTACACCGCCTTTGTCGGTTTTGAAATTCCTGCATTAAGAACCTTGCTGATGTGCAGTCTAGTGACAGTAATGTTAGTGCTGAAGCAGAAGCTTCAAGGCTTTGCCTTGCTGATTTATAGTGCTGCCTTATTATTATGGTTTGATCCTTTAAGTGTACTGTCTGCTGCTTTTTGGCTGTCTTACGGGGCCTGTTTTATTCTACTGCGTATTTATCAGAGCTTGAGTGCGCAACCACGTATAGAGCTGAATCGTTGGCAGCAACTGAAACATGCCAGCAAAATTCTAATCGAGTCGCAATGGAAAATTTTTATTGCCTTATTTCCTTTGGTGATTGTGTTTTTTAAACAAGTGGCGTGGATTGCACCGCTTATTAATATCATCGCAATTCCATTGATTGGTATGCTGATCGTGCCTTTAGATGTTTTGGCAGGAATTTGCTTTTTTATTTTTGAACCCTTGGCGTCAATACTGTTTCAATTGAATGATCTAGCTATGGCTTTGTTGCGCTTGATTTTTCGGGGGATGGAAACCGTTTTTGTACCACGGTTACATACTTTGTCGATGTCTGCAGCGGTGTATGTCTGTCTATGTTTAGGCTTATTTCTGCTATTTTTACCACAATCGGTATTGCCTAAAACTTGGGCAATCTTATGTTTTGTTCCACTGATTATAGTCGATAGCCAACGACAACCATTTGAATTAACAGTACTCGATGTGGGGCAGGGACAAGCTTTATTTTTACGTTCAGGTCATTACAACATGATGATTGATGTGGGCGGTTCTTATGATGAAAGTAAGTTTAGTATTGGACAGCAAATTTTACGTCCATTTTTAGCGGTACATGGCGTCAAGCAACTGGATTTGGTGATTTTAAGCCATTTAGATCAAGACCATAGCGGTGCATTTTCTTATTTGCAAAATGAAGTCAATATTCAGCATGTCTTTGCCAATCAGACCGTAGATGTGGCAGTAAATAGCAAGTTTAATTTGTGTCAGCAAGGGCAACAGTGGTCTTTACCACATCAGGTACAGATACAAGTTTTATCTCCTAAACCGAGTCAATTACCCTATGCCGCACAGCAACAAAATGAGTTGTCATGTGTGTTGTATATTTCAGTGCCATCCGCACAGCCATATCAGCATTTTTTAGTGATGGGCGATGCAGGTTGGGCAACTGAATATCAATTGTTGCAGGAATATCCTGATTTAAAAGTAGATGTGTTAATTTTGGGTCATCATGGGAGTAAGCACAGTTCTGCCTATGATTTTTTAGCACATTTTAAACCCAAATTGGCCGTGGCATCTGCAGGTTTTGATAATCGTTATGGACATCCTAGTTCTTTAGTTCAGCAACGCTTGGCTGCGCTCAATATTCCGTTCATGAACACCATACAACAGGGCAGCGTACGTTTTTCTGTAGATGCACAACAGCGTATGCTTATACAGCCGTATCGGCAGCAGAAATTGTGGTTGCAGCGTTAGTTTGGTTCTGTGTCTGGGCACGTACAGCCTGCACATCTGCCAAGGCTTCTTGCACAGGTTTATGATAGACCCCGCGTAAATCTGGATGGGCTTTATAGCGTTTATAACTCCAGTGATAATGTGTAGGATAACGACGGATCAAATCTTCAATTGCACGGTGAATAATAGCTGTCCCTGCATTGGCATCACACTGATAAATGTGCTCATCTATCGCTTCGATATACATATCAAAGCCTTGATCTGCATTTCTTAACGCATATAAGAACAAAGCTTTTGCTTTAGTTTTCTGAATCAATTTGGCGCTTAAATTACTCGATTCCAACGGAATACCAAAAAAAGGAATCATCTCACCACCTATATTTGGGGTATGGTCTGGCAAAATGACAGTGGTTCCGCCTTGTTTGAGTGCTTTAAAAATTTGACGTACCCCAGATTCATCTGTTGGGACTAAATGTGCCTGTTCACGGCTACGTGCTTGGCGCACAAAATCATCTGCCGCAGGGTTTTTGACAGGTTTATACATGATGGTCATTTGCGTATATTGAGCGACCCACGCATTCATAATTTCCCAAGTGCCAAAATGCGGCACAATTAAGACCAAACCCTTTTGTGCAGCCAGTGCATCTTGTAATAGTTCTAAACCATGTACCTGATGGATTCTTTGAATATTTTTTTGATTGCTTGATCCCCAAATATGAAAAAACTCAAAATAAGAGGTCAGTTCGTTACGAATTGCTTGCTGGATAATCTGTTCGCGTTGTTGTGAGTTCAGCTCAGGAAGCGCAATTTGTAGATTGAGTTGAATGGTTTGAGAGGTTTTACTCAAACGCAGTGTATTGACCAAAAAAGCCAAAGATTTTGCAAAAAAACGCGCAACTGTTAAAGGTTGTCGACTGACAAAATCAAGCAGGCGCGATAAAGCCGTTGTCGGTGCAGGTTCGGTCATAACGACAGCATCAATTGATAGAAAGGATAAAGATGTAAAATATTATAGGAGAAAATACAGGCTTTAGACAGTTTTTGCCAATTCCGTGTATATAATGGAGCAAATTTACTATTTTTTGGATTGTTTCATGTCCGATTGGCCACCAAAACCACAAAATGAATCACAACAAATATCTCCACAAGCACAGCAGCCCACAGGCAATGAGTGGAAACTATTAGAAAAAGCTGTTTTAGCTTCAGTTGAAGAACAACGTCGTGCACGTCGTTGGGGGATTTTCTTTAAGTTTTTAACTTTTGCTTATATATTTTTACTGTTGGTGATAATGGGCAAAGGGTGCAGTACCACGACCACGAATCCATCGGCAGCGAGTCCACATATCGCGGTGGTGGATATTGTTGGCACAATTGCATCTGATAAGCAAAGTGTGAACAGCAATGATACCATCAAGTCACTGAAAAAAGCCTATGAAAACAGCAACAGTCAGGCGGTGGTGCTAAATATTAATTCTCCGGGTGGTTCACCTGTGCAGTCAGATGAAATCTGGCAAGAAATTCAATATCTGAAAAAACAGCATCAAGGGAAAAAACTCTATGCCGTGATTGGCGATACTGGCGCTTCAGGTGCGTATTACATTGCTTCCGCTGCAGATGAAATTATTGTCAATCCATCAAGTTTGGTGGGTTCAATTGGCGTGATTATGCCAAATTATGGGCTGAGCGGTTTAATGCAGAAGATGGGTGTGGAAGATCGTACTATGACCTCAGGTGAAAATAAAGCCTTATTGTCGATGACACAACCTGTTGATCCTGAACAGAAAAAACATGTGCAAGCCGTATTAGATAATGTGCATGGCCACTTTATTCAAGCAGTGAAAGATGGACGCGGCGCGAAACTGAAATCACAAGATCCTGCGATTTTCTCAGGTCTGTTCTGGACAGGTGAGCAAGCCGTGACTTTAGGCATTGCCGATAAGATTGGCAGTTTAAATAGCCTGAAGCGTGATTTAAACCTAGATAAAACAGTGAACTATACCATTGAACATAGTCCTTTAGACTCTGTGTTGGGTCGTATGGGGGCAGCAGTGGGAGAGGGCTTTGCCACTTCTTTATCTCAACATATTCAGACTGAGCAAAACGCGAAATTACAATGAAACCACTGATTCATTTTGCGCATGCCAATGGCGTGCCATCGAAGGTTTATCAAAAACTGTTTGATTTACTTAAAGATGATTACGATGTGATTTACGTCCCTTTGTTGGGCCCAGATAAGCGTTATCCGATTGATAATCATTGGCAAAGCTTAACCCAACAAGTGATTGACAGTGTTGTACGTCAAGCTCAGGGACGTAAAGTGATTGCGTTGGGGCATTCTTTAGGTGCAGTGTTGTCGTTTCAAGCCTCTTTACAACGCCCTGAATTATTTGAACAAGTGATCATGCTTGATCCACCTTTAATTATGGGTAAAGCATCGGTGTTTTTACATTTTGCCAAAATGTTTAAGCTTAAAGCAGTAGATCAACTGTCGCCTGCATCTTTGTCTTTGCGCCGTCGTGATCATTGGGAAAGTCGTGAGCAAGCAGCAGACTTATTGCGTCCGAAAGGTTTTTATCAAGATTTTGATGCCGACTGTTTTCAGGCTTATATCGAGCATGCTTTGACTGATGACCATGTACGAGGCGGGGTACAATTGACCATTCCAAAAATGGACGAGGTCAATATTTTTAGAACCAATCCATCACTGTGGTGGTTACCGCAAGCAAAACTGCAAGTGCCGACAGAATTGGTGATTGCAAAAAAAGGGCCGTTCTTAAAAGCAGGTTTCCCACAAATTACCGCCAAGAAATTCAACATTGCTTATCAGGTGGTTGAAGGTGGACATATGTTCCCTTTAGAAAAACCTGAAGCGACGGTGCAGTTGATTAAAGATTTGATTCAAGCACAGCAGAGTAAAGCTGCTTCTGTTTAATTCAGTCTGAACCAAATACGAACCATAAAAAACGCCTGATCAACAGGCGTTTTTTCGTATATATCAAAAGCTACATACTTAAAGAATATTTAAAAATTGCAAAACTGCACAGGTTGTTGTAACAGTTGTTGGCGATACATCACACCTTGCGCAGTGTGCTGAATGGTTCCGTTACAAATCCATTCAACCACTTGCGGATAAATCAAATGCTCCAACACATGCACACGGTTCGCCAAGCTTTCGGCATCATCGTGGATGTTTACTTGCAACACACCTTGTGCCAGTGCTTGACCTGCATCTAATTCAGCAGTGACATAATGCACGGTACAACCATGTAAAGTATCGCCTGTATTGAGTACACGTTGATGGGTGTGCATGCCTTTATAATGCGGCAAGAGTGAAGGATGAATGTTGAGCATTTTACCTTCCCAAGCGTGCACAAATTTGGCACTTAAAATACGCATAAAGCCCGCAAGCACCACCAAATCAACATCCCATGCAAGTAATTGTTGATGCATGACATCATCAAATAATTCACGACTCGGATATTGTTTGTGCTCAATCACTGCAGTTTGAATCCCTGCTTGTTGAGCGCGTTGTAAAGCATAAGCATCAGGCTTATTGGAAATAACCCCAACAATTTGCCCTGAAAGATTGGCATCTATCAGGGCTTGTAAGTTACTTCCGCTGCCTGAAACGAGGACAGCTATTTTGATCATCTGAGTCAAATCACGCAAAAATTACGCGAATTTTTTCATCTGCGCCTTCAACGGATTCGGCGTTGTCTTGAATATGACCCATCACCCAAGCTTTTTCGCCAAGGCTGTTGAGAAGTTCAACTGTTTTGTCTGCATCGTTGGCATCTACAACAACAACCATACCTACACCACAGTTAAAGGTGCGATACATTTCAAACTGTTCTACACCGCCTTCACGTTGTAACAATTTGAACAGTTCTGGCCATTCCCAAGATGATTCGTCAATCACTGCTTGCGCACCATTTGGCAATACACGTGGTAAGTTACCTGGTAAACCGCCACCCGTAATGTGCGCCATAGCATGCACATCAACTTGTTTGCACAGTTCAAGCATTGATTTGACATAAATGCGTGTTGGTTCCATGGCAACGTCAGCCAGTGGACGACCATCAACCAGTTGAGTTAAATCAACATTTTTTACGTCTAAAATTTTACGAAGTAAAGAGTAACCGTTTGAGTGTGCACCTGAAGAAGCGACACCAATCAGAACGTCACCAGCTTTTACTTTAGAGCCATCAATAATTTTGCTTTGCTCAACCACGCCCACACAGAAGCCTGCAAGATCGTAATCTTCACCTTCATACATGCCTGGCATTTCAGCAGTTTCACCACCTACAAGCGCACAGCCTGCAAGCTCACAGCCTTTACCAATTCCTGTAACAACATTGGCTGCAACGTCTACATTTAAGTGACCTGTTGCATAGTAGTCTAAGAAGAATAAAGGTTCAGCACCGCACACCAGTAAGTCATTTACACACATTGCCACCAAATCTTGACCAATTGTGTCATGGCGGTTTAGGTTCAACGCTAAACGTAATTTAGTTCCTACACCATCTGTGCCAGATACGAGCACAGGTTCTTCATAACCTTTCGGAATTTTACAAAGTGCGCCAAAGCCGCCTAATCCACCCATCACTTCAGGACGAGTCGTGCGCTTAGCGACAGATTTGATACGATCGACTAACGCGTCGCCCGCTTCAATATCGACACCAGCATCTTTATAGCTTAAACCAGTGGTTGGGTTAGAGGTTGAGTTGCTCATAATGAAGTCTCCGCATTCGCGGGGCGATTATACCTGAATATACGAAACTCTTATGTTATTTATGCGCTAAAATGCTATCTTTATTCAAATATTTTAACTTCTATAACGAATAAACTGAAAAAAGGCGAATTTCTATGGTCGATCGTACCTTGCGTCGCATTTTTATCCTGTCTGGGATAGTTCTGCTCCTTTGGGTGCTGTACTTATTAAAACCGGTTGTCATTCCTTTTGTTGTTGCATTTTTCATGGCTTATTTATTTAGCCCATTGGTTGAACAATTTTGCAAAGTCGGTTTGCCACGTTGGCTATCTATCAGTTTGGTTTTTATTGGGATTGGCATCGCGCTGACTTTGGCAGTTTGGTACATCATTCCTTTGGTTTGGAAGCAGTTGATGATTGCGCGTGACAGTATTCCTGTCGGTATTAACTGGATCAATTCGACCTTCTTGCCGTGGGTGTCTTCGACTTTTCATATTGAAGAAATGGAAATTGATACCTCGCACATGAGCAGCATCGTCATGGATTATGTGCAAACCAATTATAGTGCCGATAGTATTCAGGCCATGTTATTGAGTGTTGCACAGTCTGGTCTGAATTTTATTCAAATTGGTGGTACCGTAGTGCTGATTCCAATTATTGCTTTCTATTTTCTACTCGACTGGCAGCGTATGCTCGACAGCCTGCGTCGGTTAATTCCGCGTCCTTATGAGCAAAGCACTTTAGCTGTGGTGCAAGAATGTCACAGTGTATTAGGTGCTTTCGTTAAAGGTCAGTTTTTGGTGATGATCTTGTTGGGCGTCGTTTATGCGACTGGATTGCAACTGATTGGTTTAGAAGTCGGTTTGATTATTGGGATGGTTGCGGGACTTGCTAGTATTATTCCGTATTTAGGTTTCGCTGTAGGGATTGTTGCAGCCATTATTGCCACTTTCCTACAATTTGGCATTGACTGGATGCAATTGGTTTTAGTCCTTGTGGTCTTTATGATTGGACAGGCGGTGGAAGGCTATATTCTACAACCGTTTTTATTGGGTGATAAAATCGGGCTTTCGCCAGTCGCGGTGGTGTTTGCTGTTTTAGCAGGTGCACAACTGGCTGGATTCATGGGGATGTTGATTGCTTTACCAGTAGCAGCAGTGATTGTGGTTTTACTGCGTCATTTACGTGATTTTTACGAAAAAAGTTATTTGTATGGGCAACCTGTGGTGGTGTCGGAAGATGGTGCATCGGGTGACATCAGCATTGATACAGCACAAGTTCATATTGATATTGAGCTTGATCCTCAGTCAGCAAATTCACTGCAACAGACTGAAAAATCAAGTAAGATAAAGCCCTCAGATCAGCAAAACTCCTAGGTGATTACAATTCTATGCGTCAACTGCAGTTAGATATCGAGCCTCAATTAGATGCACGGATCAGTGATTTTTCTGGTCCAGGTTGGGGGCATGTGATTGATGCAGTTCGACAGCTTCATGCAGGATTGGTCAATCGCTTTTATGTCTATGGTGGTGCGGGTACAGGCAAAAGTCATTTATTGTCTGCAATTTGTGATTCCTATTTAGAAATTGGCAAATCAGCCATTAAAGTATCTTTACTTGAATTATTGGATGCCCCCACTGAAGCAATTACCTCTTTAGACCGTTATGATTTGGTTGCTTTAGACGATATTGAAGCGATTAGTGGTGTACCACATTGGCAACGTGCGGTGTTTCACTTAATCAATTACAGCAATGAGGTTGGTGGTCAGTTGGTGTTTTCATCACGTTTTGCACCGATTGAATTAAAGCTTGAATTGCCCGATTTGCAATCACGTTTGACGCAGGCAGTGAGTGTTAAAGTGCCTTCAGGCAGTTTGTATGCAGACCGACAAGCTTTAGTGAGTTCCGTGTTAGAGCGTCGCGGGATTATCATCGACCCACAAATTATTGATTACTTATTGTTACATGGCCCACAGCAGACCTCGATTTTGCTGCAAAGCCTTGAACAGTTGGTGCAATTACTTAAAGGAGAGAAAACGAAATTAAGTGGCGCAAACCTGCGTCAGATTTATGCTTTAATTGACGAATATCGGTAAAAATTAAAATTACTTGAGAATTTGCGCAAGCTATGCCAAATTATTCGGAAAATAATTCGAAGTTGCAGGGAATTTGCAACTAAAGAAGAAAAAAAACAAAGAAAATTACAAGGAGTACGCTTATGCTCAAGCAGAGCATCGGCATTGGTATGCTGTTTATCGCAGGTCATGCATATAGTAGTAATATCATTGTCACCACCACTGCTGACACCAAAGCAGATGATCAACAATGTTCTTTGCGTGAAGCCATTGAGTATATTAATTTAGGCATGCCTGAAGAAGGCTATTTGGGCTGTGGCGGCAAAAATGCCTCAAGTGTGATTTTATTAGAAAAGAAAGCCGTCTATCAAATTGATACTCAACTTAAAATTACAGAAAACCTTGAAATTAAAACCACCTATGACAGTAGTCTGAATGATAAAACTGCCCCAGGTTTGAATAATGCCACGATTCAGATGCGCGGCAATGAGCGAATTTTCCACATTGAAGATAGCAAGGATCGTTTCTTAAAAGTTTCTTTAAAAGAATTAACTTTACAGGGCTGCGGTGAGGAACGCTGTCGTCAGCAACAAGGTGGTCTGATTTATAATAATGAACATTTAATTTTAGACTATGTGAAACTGAGTCAGGGTGTAGCCAATCAAGGTGGGGCAATTTATAACCTCGCACAAATGACTGACGAGAAGATCCCTGCAGGTTTTATTGAGATCAAAAATAGCTTGCTTGAAGCTAACCAAGCGCAGGAAGGTGGCGTCATTTATACGCAATTCCCACGCTTTGTGATTACAACTTCAGTATTTAAAGGCAACAAAACCATATCAGTTGCTTCAGCCAATCTCTATTCTGCAGCAAGTTTGGCAGATGAAGAAATCAAAGCCTTTCCTAGTATGGGGAATATGATCGTGAGCAGTACTTTTACTGCAAATGAAGGCTATGTCATGAATGTGCTGGATGATATTGGTGTCAATAACATTAGCTTGATTGGTAACAGCCGTGGTGTGTATCTCAACGCACCTTTGGGTAAAGCCTATATTGCCAATAGTGTGATTTTGGGTAATCCACATCCTGTCAGTGTCAATACTGCAGCAAACTGTGTGCAAGCAGGTTCAGATGCAACAAGATTGCAAAATAATTTAGTCGGCGCAGGCTGTGGAGCAGGCGATAGCAACTATCCAAATACGCTATGGACTGCAAATTCGGTGCTTGCAGGTAATCTGCTTGAAGGTGCATGCCAAACCCTCAGTCAAGATAAAACGGCACTCTTTTGTCCATATCAAGTTCCTGAAAACTCATTCTTGGGCTTTATGCGCCCACGCGTATTGCTCAGTTATAACAGCCTGAAAGATTCTGTGGTGTTGAATCAGGGGCAATTACAACTGGGGGATAATACGGTAGTCGGTTGTGCTGCTTCAGATCAGCGCGGTAAAAACCGTCAGTCAGATATTACCTTATGTGACCGTGGTGCAATAGAGGTGATGGTTCCTGAAACTATGGGGCTTATAGGTCAAGATATTTTGGCGGGTCAAATTGCTAAAATGTCGGTGAGTGATTTGTTGGGTGATAGTGATTTGGTACCTAAAGAGTTTTGTGATCAGGTCTTTCCAAACAATCCGACAGGCCAAGCATGGCAAGCAGGTTGTGTGCAAATCGAGCAACTTGATACACGCTCTAAAGGAAAATTGACTGTAGATGAGTTAGGGAATTTGATATATACCCCAGATTCTGCTTGGCATGGTGCAGATGTTTTTAAAATTAAATTAGTCACCAGTACCACACGTTTTAACAGCACAACACCTTATATGGAAGTGAAAGTCCAAGTTATTCAAGAACATGAAAATCGTATGGAAAGCGATAAAATAAAAGTTTCTGGCGGTGCATGGAGCGCTTACGGATTAATGGCTTTATTGGGCTTGTTGGGTTTAAGCCGTAGAAAAGCATAAAGGATGAATATGAAAAATAATAAAAAAACACTATTAGGGATAATGGTGCTGTCTGCTATGTCGCTTATGGCAGCAGATAATCGTGTGATTCAGGTCACGACCTTTGAAGATCAAAATGGTGAAGACTTAAGCAAATGTTCATTACGTGAAGCGTTAGTTGCGGCCAAGCAGAATATTGCGTTCGGTGGATGTAGCGCAGGCAATACCAACCGTGGTGCAACCGATATGATTCAGTTGCAGGCTGGGGAATATATCTTAAACTCAGAATTACGCCCGCAATCTATGGTGCGTATTTATGGGGCGACAGCGGTCGACTATAACCAAGTAGATCCAATTACACATCGTTATCCTTCAATTGCACCGTTAAAAACCACTATTAATGCACATGGCAATAGCCGCATTATCAATACTTCAGATACCCAAGCCAGCGTGGCGCTATACGATGTCATTCTAAAAAATGGGAATGCCCATGGTGGTGGTAATGCAAACCCTGCAGATGCAGGCAAGGGTGGTGCATTATTTGTGGCAGGCCCATTAGCTGCGAACAATGTCGAAATTCAAAATTCGCATGCAGAACAGGGTGGTGCAATTTACGTTGTTGCTCATCAAGCGGAGCGTCAAGTCAATTTAGAGAATGCTTATATCCATGCGAACCAAGCCAAAGTAGGTAGTGTGTTGGCAATGGATTGTAGTGCCAACTTGGTCAATACACGCTCTATGGTGAAAATTGACCGCAGCAGTATTGTGAAAAATGGTGCTGCAAATAGTCTTAGTACTTTTGATCTTTGCGGCCAACCAGATCTTGCGTTGACTGCCAGTACGATTGCACAAAACCAAGCTAATACCAGCAAAGGTCATATCTTTAACTTAAGTAATGCAGAAAATCATCCGCTTAGCACTTTGTCACAGGTGTATTTGCAAAGTAATACCATTGTTGAAAATAAAGCATTGAGTACTTTGTTTTATGACAATTATCCACGTATTGTCCTCTCTTTTAATATGTTGGCCTTTAACCAAGGTAAATCTTGTCGTTATGCATTCCCTGCGAGCTTAGAGCAGGCGCGCAACATCAACACAATTCGCAATGCCTTATTCGCAATGGGATCAGCGACAGAGCAAGGCGAGTGTGATTTGCCTGAAACAGCAAATAGTTCTTATGATGGTGCTAAAAATTTGGATTTGACAGGGCTTAGCTTTGATCAAGTATTGCAGCCCTTGCAAGAACCATCTGCTTATAATTTATTCCTGCCGTTGTATTATCCAAAACTTGGTTCAGACCCTGCGAAAGATTTGATTGATGTAAACAGCATGGGGTGTAGTGATTATGAACAACGTGGTTTAGCGCGGGTGAGTAATGCAACTTTAACTTTAAATCCTGATGCAAAAAATACCTGTGAAATTGGCTCTGTAGAAGTGATGCGCTTAAATGCAGCCGATATTCAAAGCTTGCGTAATGTCTCTTATGAAAGTTTATTTGCCAATTATCAGCAACAAATTGACCGTATTCAGTCTGCGATAGATCAAAGTAAAGATGCTGCATCTTCGGTCGTTTCTCAATCGCGTACTGATTTGAAAACGATGCAGGATTTGTTGGCGAATACCAAAGCTAAGCAGCAATATCGTGCCATTTATGTTGATCCATTTGCGATGGCATTAAAGCAAGATGAACCAACTGCAGATGGGAAATTTGTTCAGTTAAGACAGCTTAATTCTGACAACTTTAGCATTAGCACTGAAGTATTGGGGATTGGTGCAATTTCGGGTTCAGGTACCACATTTAGTACCGATAAATTGACCCAAGATCCACTATTCAAATGTGAATGGGATGCACAGTTGCAACGGATTGTGATGTATCGACTGAATGATAAAGTCACAGAAGCAACCGATTCAGCGTATTGTAAATACACCATTACCTCAAAATTGGACAGTAATTTGCATTCTTCGGGCTTACTTGAAGGTAAATTTAGCAATATTGCCCCAATTGCAAAAGATGATCGTGTACGACTTGAATATGGTACAGACCTCAAAGTGAGTTTTAATCCATTGCTGAATGATAGCGATGCAGGCGATGGTTCTATCAGCACTTTGAAAGAAAATACCAATAAGCCTGCATTCTATAAAGATAGTACAGGACAAGAACTGGCAATTCGTTTTACACAAGTACCTTCAGGTGTGGTACTTACGGCAGATCGTCAAGCACCTTGTCCTGGGGATTATGCACGTGAAATTTGTTATGGTGGCAATATTCAGGTTCAAGTACGAAATAGCTTTAGCCCATTTGATTATGAGCTGAAATACACGATTTTCGATCATGAACTGGAATTATCGCCTGAAGCGACCATTACTTTAGAAAATACAGCGAAAAATACCAATTATGAAGCCAGTGGTGGCGGTGGGGGAAGCTTAGGTTTCTGGGGTATGTTTGGTTTAATCGGATTGGCGTTCTATCGTCAACGTCCAAGAAAATCGTAATCTACCGACTCTTTATTGCAAAAGCCTCATCTGTTTTACACGATGAGGCTTTTGTTATTGGTGACTTCAAGTACTTTCTATTATCCATGAACAGATAAAATTAGTGACTCATTGCAGGCTGCTGATATTTAAGAATGTATTCCTGACGAATTAAAGGTCGTTGTTCAGGTGTTGCTTGTTGCAAGCGTTGTCCTAATTCACGACGTTCTTGCGTGCTCATTTTTTGCCAAGTTTCACGCATTTTTTGTTTTTCGCTATCAGGCAGTTGAGTAAACCAATCCATCCGCTGCTGTAAAGCTACGCTTTTTTCTGCAGGAATTTCTTTTAAGTTTTGATAGCGCTTAATTAAGGCCAATTGTTCTTCTTCAGAAAGAGTTTCCCAGGTTTCTGAAATTTGCGTATCTGCATCTTTGGAAAAAATCCAAAAACGCTCAAACCCTGCAAAACTGGTTTGTAAAAAACTGAGCGCACAACACGCAATCACAATTCGTTTAGCTGCCATGTGGAACTTTGTCCTCACCCAACACCATTAACATTTCTAAATCTTCCACCATTTGTGGAGAAAGTTTAGGAACAGATACAGCTTGATTCTGCGGCTGTGTGGTCATTTCCATTGAATTTGGCAAGACCACAAAACCTGCAATTGCCGCAGCCAATGCAAAACCTGACATTTTCCAAAGCCCATAGCGCGATGTTTTCTTGTCTTGAATATTGTCCAAGACATGATTCATGACCGCGGCTTTGTCTTGATGGTGGCGAGCCAATCCATCAAGTTTAGATGTCACTTGTTTTAAGAAATCATCTTGTTTCATTCTGATGATCCTCCCAGATACGGATTCATATGTGCCAAACTGTTGCGTAAAGCTTGAATAGCACGGTGATAATGCGTTTTTACACTGCCTTCAGTGCAGTTCATAATTTGTGCGGTGGTTTGCGTATCAAAACCTTCCCAAGCACGTAACATAAAAGCTTGTTGTTGCCGCACAGGAAGCCCCGCAATTGCTGCCTGAATTTCTTCTACAGTCACAGCTTGATCTAAAAACTCTGCAGGATTGAGTGCTTGCTCATCGACAATATCAAGTTGTTCAACATCGTCATCATCTAAACTGATTTTTTTGAACCATGAAAACGGTTGAGCGCGGCGAGCTTCTTTACGACGCCAATCTTGTAATTTGTTATTTAAAATGGTGTAAAACAGGGGATACCATTCCTCTGTGGCTTTGTCAGCATAAGATTTATGCAAGGAAATAAAGGCTTCTTGCACCAAATCCATAGCAATGCCGTGCTGTCCTTGCGTTGCACTTTCCATCATCACTAAGGCACGCCCCGTTACGTCTTGCATGAAATTCTTCAGACGTTGCTCAGCCGTACTCTTAAGAGCACTCAAATTTTCCGAGTGTGACGACTTCGGGTTTAAATCCATAGAGATGGAAAATCCTGTCATTGGATACCCACCATTATTTTTAACATCATATTTTTATAACGCTAAAAACAATGGTTTGGTTGACATTGCAAGTTATTATTTTCAGTCTAATCTATTTTTTTTACAGGGCTAGTCTTTTTAAAATAAATTAACCATTTACAGACGTTGGCGTACCATTTCAAAGAAACAGATTGAGCCTGCAATTGCCACATTCAAAGATTCCTGTCCACCTGGTTGTGGAATACTTACCGCTTCTGCATGCTGTAAGGCATAATCGGACACACCTTGACCTTCATTGCCTAGAATCCAGACGCAAGCCTTACGCAGATTTTTGGAATAGAGACTTTCTGCATGGTGTGAACTGGTCACATATACAGGAATCTGAAATTGTGCTAAGACATCTTCGAGTTCAATATTTTCAAAGGTATGCAAGCTAAAGTGTGCGCCCATGCCTGCACGTAACACCCGTGGCGACCAAAGTGAGGCAGAACCTTTGGTACAAATAATTTGTTCAATACCTGCTGCTGCTGCAGAGCGCAATAAGGTGCCGACATTACCCGGATCTTGCACATTTTCTAAAATCAGTGTGTCTGCTTTAAAGTCTAAAGCTTGGCTTGAACTTGGCACGTCGACAATGGCTAAACAGGCAAGGGAAGTGCCTAAAGTGCTTAAATCTTTATATAAAGATTCGCCAATGACAAAGACCACGCCTGTGTATTTAGCCAAAATACGCTCATAGTCAGGATGGCTTAGTGCATGTTCGGTGGTAAAAATCGAATTGATTTTTTTATTTTCATGTAACCACGCCAGACACAAATGTGTACCTTCAAGTACCGTTTGTCCCTGTTTTTTGCGATAGTTATTTTGTTCAATTAAACCACGTAAGTGTTTAATTTTCGGGTTATCTTTTGATTCTAAAAAAATCGTAGGCATGCGATAAAATCCACAGCAGTCAGCGAATGGCCGACTGCTGTTGTTAAAAATTATTGATGGTAGCTGCTGACCAAATCGACTTCATTTTTTGAGCCAATGATGACAGGCACACGTTGATGTAGGTCTGTGGGTTGGATGTCTAAAATACGCACACGACCTGTGGTTGCCGCACCGCCTGCTTGTTCCATGAGCATACTCATTGGATTGGCTTCATACATTAAACGTAAACGACCTGCTTTTTTCGGGTCTTTTAAGTCGTATGGATACATGAAAACCCCGCTACGGCAAAGGATACGGTGAATATCGCCCACCATACATGCAACCCAACGCATGTTAAAGTCTTTTTCGCGTGGCCCAGTTTTACCAGCCAAAAGTTCATCAATATAGCGTTTTACAGGTGCTTCCCAATGGCGTTGGTTTGAAGCATTGATCGCGTATTCTTTTGTATCGGCAGCAACTTGAATGTTGTCTGCAGTCACCAAGAACTCTTGGCTTTCTGGGTCAAAGGTAAAGAATACCACGCCTGCACCAACAGTGAGCGCCATCATGGTAGATGGGCCATACAGGACATAACCTGCAGCAACTTGTTGTGTACCTGCTTGCATAAAGTCTGCAGCTTGGGTCACGGCATTTTTTGCAGGTAAAATTGAGAAAATGGTACCCACACACATATTGATGTCGATGTTGCTTGAACCATCCAGTGGGTCAAATAACACTAAATATTGACCATTTTCCTGAGCAGGAGTGAATTCGTCTAATTCTTCCGACGCCAAACCACCCACATTAGGATGTTTTTGTAACGCTTCAATTAAATAATCATTTGAAATAACATCTAATTTCTTTTGTTCTTCGCCTTGTACGTTTTCATTTTGTGCACTGCCTAATACGCCCGCCAATGCACCTTTTTGTAATGTTTGGTCAATTGTTTTGCAAGTATTGGCTATAGTTTCAATCACTTGAGCAAGTTCGGGTGTTAAATTTCCAGTTTGTTGTTGTAGAAATTGGGAAAGGGTGCGGTATGACATGACTGGAAAACTCCGAATGACTGCAAAAATGAGGATAACAATATGCTGCAATAGTTTAGATGAGAACGCGTTAAAAGAAAAATTAAACTCGACTATTTGCTGTGATTTTACCCTTGCAAGTCCTGCAGAAAGTGCTATGTTGATGTGAAGGATTTAATTTGAGATAGGAGCACAGATATGACAACGTTAAAGTTTGATGCGACTCCAACGCCAAGCGAAGGGATTAGTTTAGACGATATTTCTGAGGACAAGATGAAAGCCGCTTGGAAAGATTACGAGTCTAAACCTGAATATAAAAAGTTTAACAAGCATGATTTGATTGAATCTATGCAAACTGCAAAAGCTGATGCCGAGTCGGAATAACTGAAGCAAAGCTGTATTTCTGCACTTATCTGTTAGTTTTTAAAATATTCGTTCGCCCAGTTTTTTATGTCATAAAAAAGCGCCCTTGTAATAAAGAGCGCTTTTTTCGTATTGGGGAAACACGTTCTAAACGAGTTTTTCCCAAACAGCAAATTATTATTTCAATAATGGTGGAACAGCTTCGTAGTTAATTTCTACGCGACGGTTTTCTTTCCATGCATTTTCATCATGTCCAGGGTTGACTGGCATTTCTTTACCATAGCTCACTGCTTCAAGCTGACCTGCGTTAACGCCGCTGGTGATTAAGAAGCTCTCAACCGCTTTGGCACGACGCTCGCCTAAAGCCATGTTGTATTCGCGTGTACCGCGTTCATCGGTATGACCTGTAAGTGCAACTTTAGAGTTGGCATTCGCCATTAAAAACTGTGCATGTGCTTGTAGGGTCTGGTAATCATCGTTAGATAATTCGCTACTGTCGTAGTCAAAATGCACCACACGCTTTGCCAAGAAAGCTTTGTTGGCTTCGGTTACACCTTTGGCAGATGCACCTGCAAGGTTTTGTGCATTTAAAGCTGCATCTTCACTCAAACCTTGGGTGTTGACTGTAGTTGCACCGTTTGGTGTTTGACCTGCTTGTAAGTCAGTTGTTGGTTTGCGGTTTGCACAACCTGTCATCACTAAAGCTGATGCCAAAACAGGGAGTACCAATAATTTAACTGCGTTCATCCTCATCTCCATGAAGCTTGATTTTTGGTTTTAAAACAGAACTGAAAAGTGTTTACCTTGCGGATACTCATTATTTTGGCGCCCACGCAGGTTCACGCACTTCACCTTGTTCACTTGGTAAGTTCATGCGGAAGCGACCGTCTAAAGACATAATTGACAATAAGCCACGTGCGCCTTCGCGCGTTGCATACACCACCATTTGCCCATTTGGTGAGAAGCTTGGCGACTCATCCAAACTGGTTGGGGTTAAAATATTGGTGATATTGGTGTTGATGTCTTGAATTGCGACTTTGTAATTACTGCCACTTGGGCGATGCACCAATGCCAGTTTACGACCATCGGCACTGAGCGTACCACGTGCGTTAAATGCACCGCGGAAGGTTAGGCGTTTGCTGCTGCCTGTGGCAAAGTCATAACGATAAATTTGTGCGGAACCACCACGATCTGAAGTGTAAATAAATGATTTACCATCTGGTGCATAACGTGCTTCGGTATCAATCGCACTGTCATTGGTCATGCGTCGCAGTTCACGGGTGCTTAAATTCATTTGATAAATTTCTGGATTGCCATGCATGGATGCGGTAAACAACATACTTTGACCATCTGGTGAGAAGCTTGGAGCACCATTTAAACCACGGAAACTGGCTAATTTTTCACGCTGACCTGTCGCCAAATCTTGCACATAAATAGCAGGGCGTTTGGTTTCAAACGACACATAGGCAATTTTTTTGGCATCTGGTGTCCACGCAGGCGATAAAATAGGATCACGCGAAGTCAAAATGGTTTTAGGCTGTTCACCATCAGTATCGGCAATTTGCAGGGTATAGCGTTGTTCAGGTGTTGCAGGGTTGCGCAGTACATAAGCAATGCGTCCGCTAAAGTCACCTTTAATGCCCGTGAGTGCTTCATAAATGGCATCACTGATCATGTGTGCAGCAGAACGTACGCGTGACGCAGGCACGCTTAATAATTCATTCAATAAGTATTGCTGTTTTTGCACATCATAAAGTTGGTAATGAACTTCATAACCGCCTTCTGCAGTGGCTTTGACATTTCCCGTCACCACATAAGGTACACCTGCGGCTTGCCATACAGCTGCATTTGGATTGTTCATGCTTGCAGTTGCAGCAAGGTTTTTAGATGAACTGGTGAATTTGCCTGAACGGTTTAAATCGTTTTCTACAATAGGATAAATACTTTGATCATTGCCAAACGGCACAATCGCAATTTTAGGTGCTTCTTCTGGTGCTTTGGCAATTTCTAAATGCAGTTGTGCAAAAGATTGTGTGCTTAAAACTGGGCTAAGCGCAGTTAAAATAGCAAGACAAAGTAGGTGTTTACGCGTTGTTTCCATCATTCGCTATTTTCTCAAATCAACATAACTTTTTTGGATGTAATTGTGGTACATAATGGCATGCTTTAGCAGGAATGAAAGCATGAATTTATAATAAAACTGTTATAACACTGTGAAAATTTAAATTTATTTATACTCGTAAATATTTTGAGAAGGAGTTAGCCGAATAGATGTTACTCGGCTAACTGGTAACTTATTGTGCCGTAAAGGTAGAGGTGAAGCTACGTGCTTCGCGTCGTGCATCTGGGTCTGATGGCATTGGATAAGGTGCAGCAGCACGAACGGCAGCTTCTACACTGGCTTTCATATCAGGATCGCTAGAATTAACCACGACAGACTGAACTGCACCACTGTCACTTAAAGTCACACGAGCAGTTGCACGTTGACCTGAAGAACCTGCTGGGGTATCCCATGCTCGTCTAATTTTATTTTCAAAATCACGTTTAGCTGTGGATGCAATACGTCTTACTTCGGCCTTTTTCTGAGCGGCTTCTTCTGCGGCTTGTTTGGCAGCTGAAGCTTTGGCTTCAGCATCGGCACGCGCCTTCGCTTCGGCATCAGCTTTGGTTTTTGCATCTGCTGCAGCTTTACGTTTTGCGTCGGCATCAGCCTTGGCTTTTTCATCTGCTGCAGCTTTACGTTTTGCGTCGGCATCAGCTTTGGCTTTTGCATCTGCTGCAGCTTTACGTTTTGCATCGGCATCTGCTTTGGCTTTTGCATCTGCGTCAGCTTTACGTTTTGCTTCGGCATCTGCTTTGGCTTTTGCGTCTGCAGCAGCTTTACGTTTTGCCTCAGCATCTGCCTTGGCTTTTGCATCTGCTTCAGCTTTGCGTTTTGCTGCTGCATTGGCTTCGAGTTTACGTCTCTCTGCAGCTTCTGCTTTTTTCAGGGCTTCGGCTTCTTTACGACGTACAGCATCTGCTTCAGTACGTGCTTTGGCATCGGCCTGGGCTTTTGCTTTGGCGTCAGCTTCTTGTTGAGCACGTGCTTCAGCGCGTGCTTGTTGTGCTTTTAAGCGTTCAGCTTCTAATTTTTGTCGCTCGGCTATTTGTTTGGCTTCAGCAGCTTGTCGTTCTGCTCGTGCTTGCGCCTCTGCTGCTTGTGCAGCTTTTTGTGTATCAACTTGAGGAGCGGGTGGCGTAGGAGCCGCTACAGGTGTTGGAATGACAGGGGCAGGTTCAAGAGCAGGCTCGGCTGTTTGAGTAATTTGCTCTGCTACATTTTCATGTGTGGTTTCAGCAGATTCAGTTTCTAATAAGGGTTTTAAATCTTCTGGTTTTATTAATACCGTTTTAATGGGTTTAGGCGGCTCAGGTGCTTTACTCATGCCCAAATAAAGCAAGCCAACCACTGCGATAAGGTGGACACCTACGGTGAACCCAATCGCGATGGCTTTTTGTTGAAAAGGTGGCTTTTTAAAATCTTTCATAAATTACTTTAAAGGCTCGGTCAGCAATCCAACTTGGGTTAAACCCGCATCTTGTAAGTCAGACATTAACGCAATCACATCACCATAAGGGCGTGTATTATGACCGCGAATAACAACCTGAAACTCTTTGTTTTCAGCTTTGGCTTGAATTTGAGCATCGGTCAAAATTTGTTTCAGTTGGGCTAATTCCAAAGGTTCGGCTTTGTGTTCTTTGTATTCTAAAAAATATTGCCCATCTTTATTTAAAGTCACCAAAGCAGGGGCATCTTTCGATTCAATTGGATTACCATTGGCTTGAGGTAAATCGACTTGAATCCCACTGGTAATCATCGGTGCAGTAACCATAAAAATCACCAATAACACCAACATGACATCAATATAGGGCACTACATTCATGTCACTTTTGAGTGGTTTCTTAATGCGCTCGAAGCGTCCTGAGCGTTGAATGGCCATTAGTCGTGATCCTTAGTATTGCCTAAAGATTGACGTTGTAATAAAGCCACCATTTCTTCGGCAAATAAAGCACGATCAGAATAAATCGCTTCGCCTTTGGCGGTGTAATGGTTAAAGGCAAGTACCGCAGGAATGGCGGCAAATAAACCAATGGCTGTGGCAATGAGGGCTTCGGCAATCCCTGGTGCGACTGTTGCCAATGTGACTTGATCGACATCTGCCAGTCCAATAAAGGCATTCATAATGCCCCAGACGGTACCAAATAAACCAACGTATGGCGCAACCGAACCAATGCTGGCTAATGCACCTAAGCCTTGTTCAAGTTGAGCTTGGTCGCGGCTTAAACCGACACGTAAAATACGTTCTGTGCCTTCAATGGTTTGTGTTGCAGGCGCTTGGCGCTTTTTGAGTTTTAAAAACTCACCTAAGCCTTGATAGAAAATATCTTCCAAACCGACACGTTTTGAATTGAGCTGTGCGTTGTTGTAAAGCGTATTTAATTCTGCACCAGACCAGAAGATTTTTTGGAAATGCTGATCATCTGCCTGTGCTTTTTTATAGCTCATGTGTAACTTGGCAATCAGATACCAACTGTATAATGATGCTAAAAGCAGCGAGAGCATTACCAGCTGAACAACAGGACTTGCTTGTAAAATAAGATCTGATACTTGAAGAGATGATTCGAGTTGTGTTGCCATAGTTACTACATGTGCCAATTCATTTTTTTAATCTTGTCCTAATTCTTTCAGAATAAGGCTACGAATTTCATCTGGCAGACGACGTGGTTTCATATCTGAACCAAGACAGGCCAATTCAACCTCGCCAGATGCAAGCATGATTTCACCACGATAAATATTTTGTTGCAATACAAATGATGACGCTTTACACGAAACTACACTTGCTGTAACAGTAATTAGGTCATCCATTAAGATTGGACGTGAATATTTCACGTTAATTTTATGCACGACAAAGTTGTAATCTTGTTGATGCCAATAATGATCAACACCCGATGCACGAAGCCATTCGGTACGGGTACGTTCCATAAAGCGAATATGGTTGGCGTGGTAAACAATGCCGCCTGCATCAGTATCTTCCATATAGATACGAATTTTAAATTCAAATTTATTCGCCATGATGATGTTCCGCTTCAATGTTGCAAAGTTGTTTGATAAGCAATACTTATAGCTTACGCCGTGTCTGTGAAATTGACGTGAATCGGGGCTATAAGTCAAGCTGTGTATAGCGTGGCAGTTTATCATTCTCAACGCTTCGTCCAATGGCACAAGATTTCAAACATGCTTTTAAGTTAAAATTAGCTGCCTGCCTGATACATGCAGATGATCCACCCCAATGAGCAGCACATGAGCCGTTTAGTTAAATTTTTTGTGGTAATTGCCATATTGTATTTGTTGTGGATGACGCTGTTCCAGCCAGATGGAGGAATTGCGGATAGCACAACCTATCAGTCATCGCAGCAAGTGCATCAATTTAAAGACTATACCATTCAAGCTTTGGAAACCTATGAAGGTGAGTTTCGGGTATTGTCACGTGAAAATTATAATTTTGGACGTGAAGCCGAACTTAGCCCTGTCGATTTTGCTTTGGGATGGGGCGAAATGGCCAAGCCTGAAGTGTATAAACAGTTGTCTATTCGTCAAAGCAACCGTTGGTATCATTGGCGTTATGAACAAGCACCACCGATTCCTGTGCAAGAGATTGCAAGTTTGAGCGCTAATACGCATTTAATTCCTGCCACACCCGCGATTGCGACACAGTTAAAACAGATTGATGAAGATGATTTGATTTATTTGAAAGGTAAATTGGTTGAAGTTACTGCCGCAGATGGGTGGCAGTGGCGCAGTTCTTTAAGCCGTCATGATACAGGGGCGGGCGCGTGTGAATTAATGCTTGTTGAAGATGTGCGTATTATTGAAAATTAGTGTCTATCTACAGACCCAATTGACCTAAATATTTAATAACTTAAAGGGAGATAGCTCCCTTCAAGCTATTTTTTCCTTTGAGCTATTTTTCTTTTGGCTCTGGCGGTGTCATCCCAAATTGTAAATACGCCATATTGGTGGCAATACGCCCGCGAGCGGTTCGCATTACATAACCTTGTTGAATTAGGTATGGTTCAATTACATCTTCCAAAGTGCCAGAGTCTTCAGCCATAGCAGCGGCCAAAGCTTCCACACCTGCAGGCCCACCATCAAAACGCTCTAATAACATTGATAAATAACGACGGTCTAAGGTATCTAAACCATCTTTATCGACATTCAGCATATCTAGCGCACGTTGTGCCATCTCTTGCGTGACTTCACCTGTGCCTTTGACCTGCGCATAGTCACGAACGCGACGCAATAATCGGTTGGCAATACGTGGTGTACCACGTGAACGACGAGCGACTTCATTGGCTCCTGCATCGGTCATTGGCACACCCATTAAACTCGCCGAGCGTTTGACAATATGGGTCAAATCTTCAACCGAATAAAATTCCAAACGCTGCACAATACCAAAACGGTCACGTAACGGTGAGGTGAGTAAGCCTGCACGTGTGGTAGCGGCGACAAGGGTAAATGGTGGCAAGTCCAGTTTAATGGAGCGTGCTGCAGGCCCTTCACCAATCATGATGTCCAGTTGATAATCTTCCATCGCTGGATACAAAATCTCTTCAATCACAGGTGAAAGACGATGGATTTCATCAATAAATAACACATCGCCTTCTTCAAGATTGGTCAGCATGGCGGCTAAATCACCTGCGCGTTCCAAGACAGGCCCTGAAGTGGATTTAAGATTGCCGCCCATTTCACGGGCAATAATATTGGCGAGTGTGGTTTTACCTAAACCTGGTGGTCCAAAAATCAGGGTGTGGTCCAGTGCTTCTGCGCGTCCACGGGCTGCACCAATGAAAATTTCCATTTGTTCACGCACTACAGGTTGCCCAATATAGTCATCGAGTGAAGTGGGGCGAATGGCGCGATCAATTTGATCTTCGGGTTTTTCAGAACCACTGATTAGACGGTCTTGCATATCGTGTTAACTAATCTCTTGAGCTGGGCATTTTGATGCTGCATGCACAGCCTCAAAGTATGAGTTGCGTTTAAATGCCTTTGCGAAGGCATGATTTTACTTTTGAAAGATCAAAAGTAACAAAAATCTTATGTTGAGTTGAGGGTATATCCCTATACCCCAACTCAACGGGCGACATCCATGTCGCCAGTCATGTATCCAATATTGGAAAGATGAACTTACGCTAGGTTTGTTGGCATCTTTTATTTATTCATCGACTTTAATGCTGCACGGATAATATCACTGGCTTCAGTAAAATCGGCCTTAACTGCATTAATCAGTTTTTGTGCTTCGGCAGGTTTATAACCTAAAGATTGTAAAGCGGCTTCGGCTTCGGCAACAGCAGAATTGCCTGTAAACTGAATTTGGGTCACAGTGGAATTGCTGCTGCTCACTTCGTTGGACATGGCTTTAAAGCGATCACGTAATTCAATCATTAAACGTTCAGCAGTTTTTTTGCCCACACCTGGCACTTTAATCAGGGTATTAATATCTTCATGTTCTACGGTGTGAATCAGTAGCTCGACGCTTAAGGTTGATAAAATACCTAGCGCCATTTTTGGGCCGACACCATTGACTTTAAGTAAGGTTCGGAAAATGGTTTTTTCTTGGGCTTCTAAAAAACCATATAACAATTGAGCATCTTCACGCACGGCTAAATGCGTCCATAGGGTAATTTTCTGCCCTTTTTGTAATTGGCAAAATGTGGTGAGCGGCGTGTCAATTTCATAGCCCACACCATTCACATTCAGCAACACGGTTGGTGCTTCTAAAGCCAATACTTCGCCAATAAGACATCCGATCATATTTGTGATTCACTGATTGATTTAAAATAAGTTGCTGTTCGCATAGTAGAGCGCATTTTCACAAAAGGCAAAATTCGTGCTTAAATTCTACGTCAATCTTATGTAAGTTATTGATATACATGTGATTCGTCATAGCAGACCAACCTTATTGCCTTGTAATTCTTGCGATAAATTATAGGCTTGGTGATCTGAAAACTTAGAGATAATGTCCAAGACTTGCATGATATTGTCATAATGATTATGCGCAAAATCTGCCCCTGAGCGTTGCAAGATGGACATTAAACGCTGCTCTTTAAAACTTAGGGTTTTATGGGGTGTGGTGAGCGGAATAAACGCATCCAAAATATTTTGTAAACTTTGATGCGCAATAATTTCCAATCCAGCTTTTTGCGGATGCTCGAAAATTTTCTCACGCGCTAAGTCTTTGGCGCGATTAATACCAATTTCAATATCTGCTGAGCAATACTGTAAAAGGCTGCCTTTAAGTTGTCCCATTAGGATTTCAAAATGGTGTTTGGCAAACGCTGTGGTGACTTCATCGACTAAACGCTTCATGACCCGACCACGCAAAGCGGCAATTTTTTGTTGCCATGTGGTACGTGCCATCGCTAGTTCTGCAGGAATACTGTAGTCACCAATCAAGTTTAAAAAGATCGGTTCAACTTCTTCATAGCTGAGCATGTTTAAAATAATGCCATCTTCCAAATCAATTAAGGCATAGCAAATATCATCCGCTGCCTCCAATAAATATGTCAGTGGATGACGACAATAGTGATAATCGCCCAATTGAATCAGTCCAAGTTGTTCTGCAATTTGTTTGAGAATTTCTTTTTCAGCTTGGTAACAACCAAATTTATCACGTTGATTGGCAGGGCGGTTGCCTTGTTCGGCAATGGTTTTGGAGAGCCATGGATATTTTAAATAAGCGCCTAAAGTGGCATAGGTTAAACGCATGCCGCCATCATTTGGATGATAGTCAATTTTGGTGAGTAGCCGTAAACCTTGTGCATTGCCTTCAAACTGACGGACATCAGCTTCTTCTTCATCGCTGAGTTTGGCGAGGAAATTGCCGTGTGAAGCATCATCAAACCATTCACGAATGGCATATTCGCCTGCATGCCCGAAAGGTGGATTACCAATATCATGTGCCAAGCAAGCAGCTTGAATAATCGCACCGACATCGGCAGGGGAAATCCACATAGGCAAGTGATCTTTAATTTTTTCTGCAGCCAACATTCCCAATGAACGTCCAATACAAGACACTTCTAAAGAATGGGTTAGGCGAGTGTGAATGCCATCGTGTTGAGTCAGTGGATGGACTTGGGTTTTACGGTTTAGCTGTCTAAAACTTTGCGAAAAAATAATACGGTCATAATCTTTATGAAAAGGGCTGCGCGCCTGTTCTGTACTTTGTTTTTTACTACCAATTCGAACTGTGGAAAGCAGTTCTAACCAACGCATTTGAGTCATTTATCATTATTCACTATGTGCTTGTTTTGCATCATGCCAAAAAAATGACAAAAGCTCTAGGGGCGTGCGACATGGCTTGTCTTTTTAAATCTAAAATCATACAAAATGGGGGATAAGTTTGTGGCGAAGCGTACTTTAAATTTTTTGGGAATTGTATAAATTGAGGATTGGATGATGCGTATAGGTTGCCAAAATAGCAACGATGCCCAATTTTTTATGCTAATTTCTAATTAATTGTGAAATGGATAGCGAAGTTTAAATATGCTCAAACTGATTTACTATGTGCCTGAATCTCATCTTGAAGAAACTAAACTGGCGGTTTTTGCAGCGGGTGCAGGTGGAATTGGCAATTATGAACATTGTGCATGGCAGGTTTTAGGCACAGGGCAATTTAAGCCTGTCAAAGGAGCAAATCCGTTTATTGGTGAGTTAGATGCTTTGGAACACGTTGCCGAATGGCGCGTGGAAACCATTGTACCTGAGCAAAATGCTCAGGCAGTCGCAAAAGCGCTCAAGGCAAGCCATCCTTACGAAGAGCCTGCCTTTGAGTTTATGCAACTTTTAGATATTAATTTTTAAAGACTTAAATACCAATTTTTAAAGACTTAAATACCAATTTTTAAAGAAAAATAGAATTGTACGATCACTCATATATGGATTGGGGCAAATATAAGTTGCGTAGATAGATTTTACTTTTCACGGGCGAAAAGTAACAAAAGCCCTCTGTTAGACTGATGGTACGTCCTGTACCACAGTCTAACGGGCGACATCCTTGTCGCCTTATCACGAGTCAAAATGTGGCTAGGTTTTAAAAATACAGTTGAAATATTAGGGTCTGTTGACACTTCATCTATGTTTGCGACGTGAGAGATATATCTCGCAAGGTTTTTTAGCTGATATAAGGCATGGGGCAGGAAATTTAGTTATTCTAAATGACTGACTCATAACGCAATAGCAGCAAAAAATATGCTCGTCCCCTTGCGCAGCAAACAAAGCAGCGCTTTGTTCTTGCTCATGTGGCTAAAACTTTCTCAGATTACGTTATGAAACTTGGCAATAGTCTCGCTATTCCTTGCGTTTCATGCCTAATCTGCTCAGTTTTAGCCTACAGCGCAAGCCATTTATGAAATGTTAACAGCCCCTAGACTTTCTGAATAAACAGGTCACGGTCAAAACGGTATTGCGGGAAAAAGACACCATCTTCGGCACGTTCACCTGCAGCAATCACCATCACTGGAAATTGTTGATCATTCAGTTTTAAGAGTTTGCGTACCATCGGCTCATCAAAACCTTCCATCATGCAGCTATCAAAACCGTGTGCGCGAAGGGCCAAGACCATATTTTCACAGGCGAGTGCTGTAGTTTTACTTGCCCAAAGTTTGGCATCTGCAGGGTTAAATGCAGTCACAGGTAATTGTTTATCTAAACTACGTGCAATTTTGAAAGCGACTTTCTTAAAGTTACCTACTGCGTTTAAGTAGCCAGTCATGTAGTTATAAGGAATAAACTTGTAATATTTTTTGACTGAAGCAGGTGCTTCAGGAAAAGGGAACTCGCTGATATTCTTTTTTGCCATTTCATCAACACGGTCTGTACGTGCAATACACACGATTAGCTCTGCTGCAGTACGAGC
Organism: Acinetobacter sp. YH12120; assembly: GCF_013418795.1. NCBI lineage: Bacteria > Pseudomonadati > Pseudomonadota > Gammaproteobacteria > Moraxellales > Moraxellaceae > Acinetobacter > Acinetobacter sp. YH12120. The sequence continues at coordinate 223,276 of NZ_VPBI01000001.1, forward strand.
AGCGAGTTGTCCTAAGCAGGCTTTAACCAGTTGTTTTTTCTTGGCAGGATTTTGCACCACGACAAAAGTCCACGGTTGTAAATTAGATGAGTTTGGTGCCAATAAAGCCATATCTAAACAATCATCCAATACTTCCGCAGGAATGGCTTTGTCGGTAAATTTACGCACCGAACGACGGCTTTGAATGACTTTTTTAAAGTTTTCTACATCAATATCTTGTGGTGCAGGTTCAAAATAACGTTCTTTTTTTTCAGCTTTAACATCGGCTGGATTTGGATTAGACATTACAATTTTCCTCAATTTTTTAATGATTGACAGCTCATTGCAGAATATGGGGGCGAATAAAGAAAAAACCACATTCAGCCAAAATGAATGTGGTTTTAAAACGTCTAGTTTACTTGAAATGGGTGTAAGTACATTTCAGCTAAACAACGTTTAATTAAATTGGCTGAAATCAGGTTTACGTTTTTGCATAAAGGCCTGCACCGCTTCCATCATTTCTGCTGAGCCGACACGTTGCATAAAAATCTCTGCTTCATGGTCAATCCACGCCACAATTTCATTGACATTATGTTTCATGAGGGCTTTAGATTGTTTAAGTGATGCCAATGGTAAAGCTGCCAATTGTGCTGCTTTTTGTTGCGCCGTTGCATAGACATCGGTTTCAATGCTATTAACTAAATTTGCCGATAATGCCGTTTCGCTATTGAATTTTTGTGCAGTTAGCAACAGTTCAGCCGCTTTGTGATAGCCTGCTTGTTCTACTAGAAGTTTGCTTGATGCACCTTCAGGCGATAAGCCCAAGCTCACAAATGGAATTTGGAATAGGGCAGTATTGTCGCTATATACCAAATCTGCATGTAATAGAATTGTGACACCAATGCCAATTGCCACCCCACGTACAGCTGCAATCAGCGGTTTAGAAAACTTAGCTGCAGATTTTAATAAGATGAATGGAGGGCCTTCGGCAGCAGGTAGTTGTCCTTTAAGTGCAGCAGACTTCATAAAGTCTTGCATGTCATTGCCAGCACTAAAATCTGCATCTGTGCCACGTAAAATTACACAACGTACTGCGTTGGACTGATCTGCTTCATCTAAGGCTTGTGCAATCCACAAATATAATTCACCATACAGCGCGTTTTTTGCTTCTGGTCGGTTGATGGCTAAAGTCAGTACGCCATTGTCTAAATTCGCATTCAAATGTGGGTGAGGTTGTTGAATACAGCTCAGTGTCATCGTACTATCCTTGCTTTGATTGGTTTGAATTTATGGCTCATTATGTCGCAAATTCGCAGCGCTGGCACAACTCATGAGTTCATAAAAAGTTAGTGAATGATGAGATTTGCGTTCCTAATTCAATGTGAAATTTATTTAGAATTTGGGGTTGTTCATTTAAAAAATGAATAAGCAAGGCGGAATCTTAACCTCTATTAATTCTATTTTAGGATTAACCTTCGGTTCGACCTACTTTTGTTTTGGCAAAAGTAGGCAAAACCATTTGTCATCCACGAAACCTGCCCAATTATTGTTTTTGATTTATTATCTTGCAAAAACAATAATGAGTTGATACCACGCAGGTTGTGGATGACATTTCCGCGTATCAGATAGCATCATGTTGTTATCAAAATTAGGATTGGCGTATTTATTATGCAATATACGTTTGATTATTTGGTTTTCATTGGCCGCTTTCAGCCATTTCATTTGGCGCATTTGCAAACCATTCAAATTGCGTTAGCACGTAGTCATTATGTGATTTTGGCATTAGGTTCTGCACAAAATGAGCGCAATTTAAAAAATCCGTTTTTAGCCAAAGAACGTGAGCAGATGATTTTGTCTAACTTTTCACCTGAGATGCAAGAACGGATTAAGTTTGTGCATGTCGTAGATGTCTACAATGATGAAAAATGGCAAAAACTAGTCAAATCTTTAGTCGGTGAATTGATTCAACCGCAAGATCGTGTTGGTTTAATTGGGCATTTTAAAGATGACTCGTCTTATTATTTAAAGTTTTTCCCTGAATGGGAGATGGTAGAATTAGACAGCTTGCAAGATGCCATGTCTGCTACGCCTGCACGTGAGGCTTATTATCGTGGGGAAATACAGCCTAATTTTTTCCCGCAAGGCACAATTGATTTCTTAACCGCATTTCAAAACACGGAAATTTATCGTCAATTACAAGACAAATACCAGCAGCAGGACAGCAGTAATTTGACGGAGTAATCCAGTTTTTAAATGAAAAAGGATGATTGAAAAAGCTTTCAATCATCCAGAACATTGTGTTTTTTTAGAGGCTGAAAATTAAGCCTGTAAAGCGGTTAAATCCGCAAGCACTTGCTCGGCATGTCCTGCAGCTTTGACTTTACGATATTCTTTCAGTAATTGACCTTGATGGAAAATAAAAGTAGAGCGTTCAATGCCCATAACTTTTTTGCCATACATATTTTTTTCTTTAATCACATCAAACAACTGACACAATACTTCTTCTTTATCGCTAATCAAGTTGATGCCTAAAGATTGTTTTTCGGTAAAGTTTTGATGGGCTTTGACTGAGTCGCGCGAAATGCCAATGATGGTGGTATTAAGCGCATCAAATTGTGGCTTTAGCGCAGTAAAATCGACAGCTTGTGTGGTGCAGCCTGGGGTAGAATCTTTCGGGTAAAAATACACCACTAACCAATCTGTACCAAGTTCGGTTAAATTGACTTCGCCTGTGGTTGCAGGAAAAGCTTGATTTGGTAATTGAATTGTCGTGCTCATATTTTTCTCCAAAATCATGCACATAAAAAACTAGCCACATAAAGTGGCTAGTTGAAATTGTTAAGAAAAATTATTTTTTCTCAGCCGCTTTCATTGCTTCTTCAGTTAAGGTTTTTAATTTACCTGTAAGCTGAGGACCAAAACAAGTTTGCAAATCTTTATTTTGCTTTTGTACAAAAGCTAAAGTCGCAGGGCTCTTTTTCTGGTTAATTGCGCTTTGAATTTCCCATTTTTGAGCGTTGGTTAATTTACCATCTGCTTCTACTGCACAAGTACAATATTTGCTTACTTCAGCTGTAGTCAGTTTTTTGCCTTTTGCAGTTTCTTCTTTACAAACATTAATTAAAGCTGCTTTTACATTGGTGCTTTTATATGCTTGTTGCAACTTGTCATTATTTGCGTGTGTCGTTGTTGCGAATAATGCAGCAACAGACATAATCGCAGAAACTATAATGTTTGATTTTAAATTTTTCATACACTTTACCTTGTTATGACGGTATATAACGCGTTGGGTCTGCAACACCGGCATCGGCAAAACCTTGTTTGCGTAAGCGACAGCTGTCACATTTACCACAAGCACGTCCTTGGTCATCTGCTTGGTAGCAAGAAACCGTTTGACTATAGTCTACGCCATGTTCAATACCTAAGCGAATAATATTTGCTTTGGATAAATGTAACAAAGGTGTCTCAAATTTTAATGGTTTGCCTTCTACGCCAACTTTGGTTGCCAAGCGTGCCATATTGGCAAAAGCATCAATAAATTCAGGACGACAGTCAGGATAGCCCGAATAATCTACCGCATTAATACCAATCACAATTGCTTCTGCATCAAAAACTTCGGCAGCTGCCAAAGCATAAGACAGGAAGATGGTATTACGCGCAGGCACATAAGTCACAGGAATACCTTCTTGCTCATGATCAGGTACTTCAATGCTGTGATCGGTCAGGGCAGAACCGCCCAAGTTGCCTAAATCAATATTAATCACACGATGCTCAATGCCTGCATTTTTAGTCAAGGCACGTGCAGCATCTAGCTCTGTAGTCGAGCGTTGACCATACATAAAACTAAGTGCAATACATTCATAACGCGCTTGTGCCCATGCCAAACACGTGGTTGAGTCTAATCCACCAGATAACAATACAATGGCACGAGGGCGCATAATTGAACTCCAAATTTTAAAATATAGCGATAGAACTTGAGCAAAAGTGTGAAGATTGACGTCAATACGAATGGGGATTCGTGAGGAGATTAACGACCTGTTTCATCATTCCAAAGCAATTTATGTAATTGCAATTGGAAACGAACAGGGAGATGGTCGGCTAAAATCCACTGTGCCAAATCACGTGCAAGTTGTGGCAAGGCGACTGCACCTTTTTCGACAGCAAATGCAGGGGAGAACCACACTGTATCGACTTTTTTATGCAACTGATATTGCTCAACTTGCTGCTTCGCCCAAAGATAATCGTCATGATTGCAAATCACAAATTTGATTTGATCATGTGGGTTTAAAAAATCTAAATTTGATAATAAGTTGCGTGACATTTCACCCGATGCAGGGGTTTTTAAATCCAGCACCTTCGACACACGGTTATCCACTTTAGAAATATCTAAAGCTCCACTGGTTTCCAAAGACACTTCACAACCTAAATCTGCCAAGCGTTGCATGAGTGGCAGTGCATTCGGTTGAGCCAGAGGTTCACCGCCCGTCACACATACATACGGTGTTTTAAATTCTAGCGTGGTTTGGATGATGTCATCTAAAGATTGACGTTCGCCACCTTCAAAAGAATAAGTGGTATCACAGTAATGGCAACGCAATGGACAACCCGTTAAACGAATAAACACGGTTGGCAAGCCCGATGTATTGGCTTCGCCCTGCAATGAATAGAAAATCTCCGTGATGCGTAAACCCGCAGACGGATCAGAAACAGGAATAGCGGAAGATCGGAGGGTATTCATAAAATTCATCACAGTATGTAAAAAAACAAAAATCCCTACGGTCATTGCTGGCCGTAGAGATGGGGAAAACTAAAAAAAGTTTAGTCTTCGCGTAATAAATCGTTCAAACTGGTTTTTGCACGGGTTTTTGCATCTACTTTCTTCACAATGATAGCAGCATACAAGCTATAAGTGCCACATTTAGAAGGCAGGTTACCAGAAACTACCACCGAACCTGCAGGTACACGACCATAATGGATTTCGCCAGTTTCACGGTCATAAATTTTGGTCGATTGACCAATATAAACGCCCATAGAAATGACCGAACCTTCTTCTACAATCACACCTTCAACAATTTCAGAACGTGCGCCAATGAAGCAGTTGTCTTCAATAATTGTTGGATTTGCTTGAAGTGGCTCAAGTACTCCACCAATACCTACACCACCCGATAAATGCACGTTTTTACCAATTTGTGCACATGAACCTACAGTTGCCCATGTATCAACCATGGTGCCTTCATCTACATAAGCGCCAATATTGACATAAGATGGCATTAACACCACATTTTTGGCTTGGAATGAACCTTTACGTGCAACTGCTGGCGGTACAACACGCACACCTGCTTGTTTGAATTGCTCGTCAGTCCAACCTGTAAATTTCGTGTCTACTTTGTCGTAGAAACGCAAATCGCAAGATTCAATTGGCTTGTTATCATTGAGTTTAAAAGATAACAAAACTGCCTTTTTTAACCATTGGTGAACGATCCACTCACCATTAATTTTTTCAGCAACGCGTAATGTGCCGTTATCTAAACCTGCAATTGCTTGTTCAACTGCCTGACGAATTTCAGCGGGACAATCTGCAGCGCTGAAATTAGCGCGGTCTTCAAATGCTTGTTCAATGATTGTTGAAAGCTGAGACATCGATGTTCTTACCAGAAAAAAATTTCCGAAGATTTTACACTATATTGAGTGAGGAATAGATAAAAATTGGAACAGATTGGAATTTATCCTTGGCAAAATAAAACAAGTTAAGTTGAGCGCTAAATTGTTGAAGTTTTGAAAATAAATGCTTTTGCAATAAACAATAAGAATAAATTTGTATCAAAAAATAACAAAAACGGGGTGAATTTTGCATAAAAGCTGAGCGCAACATGCTCTATAGTTTTCTCATGACAAAACGAATGAAAATTCAAAAAGTTTTAGTTTGAGGAGAAACACAATGAAAACTTTACATACAATTTTAGCCGCTTCGGTATTGGCAGCAGTTGCAGGTTCTGCAATGGCAGATACAGCCGTGGTAAAAGATGGTTATGCGTTTGATCGTAACCAACTCATTCCAACAGGTGTACGTGCTGAAGTAGGAACAACAGGTTATGGCGGTGCATTGCTTTGGACTGCAAACCCGTATGTGGGTTTAGCGCTGGGTTATAACGGTGGCGATATTTCTTGGTCGGATGATTTATCGGTCAATGGCTCAAAGTATGATATGGATATGGACAATAATCTGACCTATTTAAATGCTGAGATTCGTCCGTGGGGTACTAGTCCAAGTAAGTGGGCTCAAGGTGTTTATGTCGCTGCTGGTGTTGGTTATGTAGATAATGAATATGACCTTGACCGCCGTGTTAAGCCTGAAGAAGGTTTCTCAGTAAACCATACTGATTTTACAGCGGGTACAGATGGAGCTCATATCAATGGTAAAATGAGTTATAAAAATGACATTGCGCCGTATTTAGGTCTAGGTTTTGCACCAAAGATTAACAATAACTGGGGTGTGTTTGGTGAAGTTGGTGCATATTACACCGGTAACCCAGAAGCTAACTTAACGCTAGTAAGTGGTGGAGCTCCAGATAATGCTACACGTGGTTCACTTGTAGATAACATTGCTACTGATGAAGAAAAAATCCGTACAGATGATAAGCATCAGTGGATGCCAGTTGCTAAACTTGGTGTAAGTTACCACTGGTAATATCTATTAGCTTGAGCTAAACCAAAAAACGAGCTTCGGCTCGTTTTTTGTGTCTTAAAAGCGATGTGCTAATTTCAAGTGATAAACCCAAGCCTCACGTTGTTCGAGTGAAGAAAAACTTGAAATTTGAGTGATCAATGACTGTGGTTGTACCGTGTCTGGCTTGGTAAAGTGCAAATAATGCAGACCTGCAATCATAAACGTTTTGGGGTTAAAGTGATAAACTGTGCCCGTACCAACACCAACATAACCATCTACAGGGTTTAAACTTGAGGCAGGATTACCTGCACCAGAATCCCATAATCCTTCCACCGCAGTGATCCACTTGGGTGACCATTGATGGGCAAAACCCAAACGCGTAGACCATTGATTCTTTTGATAATCAATCAGGTTGAACTGATTACCTAGTCCTTCAGATTGCAGAATTGCTGCAAATTGAGTGGGTTGAATTTTAAAATATTGCCAATTGACCCATCGCAATGATCCGTACAGAAAATTTTGTGCAGGTAAACCGGTGTGAAAATCTAAATTCACCGATTCAGGGGTCTGAATTTCAGTTGCTTGTTGTGGTGCAATCTCTAAAGGAAATCCCCAAATACTTTCGCTTGCATTGGTACTGTGCTTGATTTTAGAGCGATAAGTAATTGCTGTATTAAATGCATATTCAGGAATTTGGTAGCTTACACCTGCCAACCAACCCCACGCATGGTCTTTGGGGAAATTTACGTGATAATCAAAAAAGGTATAGTCAACTTGAGTACCAATTTTCAGATCACCTGAAAATGACTGGTAACTTAGACCTGTAAAGAGGTTCCAATGTTGTGTGGGTTGATAGCCAATGAGTGCTGTAATATTTCTTGAGTCAAACTTAATATCTGCATTTTCTATAGGTAAGGGTTCACCTGAAAGAATAGGACTATAGTGATAATCCACATCAACAAAATAAGGTTGGTCAAATAATAACGCCACAGAAATTTGTGGATGTGGTTGTAATTTTAATGCAGCTTGGATGAAGTGTTGATTATTGACTAAATTGCCTGTTGAAAAATCTTGAACGCCTAATTCGGCAATATTTTGTTGATGCTGTACCTGACCTGAAATATTGGTATCCACGTGTAGCAAAGCGACTTCCGCATAATTACCTTTTTCAAAGAAAGCTTGAATGGATTGATTGCTGCGTTCTAAAGCGGCAGCAGAGGCATAACCTAGCGGCAGGACACACAGCAATCCAACAAAAATGTGAAATTTCATGTTACGTCCTTGGTCTAAATTATAGAATTGTGTTTAAAATCAAATAATCATTTTTATTGTTGATTATATTTTATGCATAATTTGAATCAATTTAAAACATTATTTTCCTGTTTTAAGATAAACGAAGATCGTGGCGAAATAATGAAACATAAGAGAGCGAATGCGCTCTCTTATGTGAATGGGGTTATTCGTCAGGATAAGCAATGCGCTTTAACGCTTTAATATCGGCATTTGGGGCACATAATGAAATAAACTCATAGCCGTAGCCACGCAGTAAATGACCTTTGCGCACCGCAATCCACGTGGTATTAATGCCAAAAATATCGGTCTGAATTTGTTTGAGACGATAATCACGTTCAGCATCGTATGCCACATTGTTGACCACACCAACGCCCATGCCTAATTCCACATAGGTCTTAATGACATCGGCATCCAGTGCTGACATTACAATATTGGCATCGATTCCTGCATCGGTAAAAGCCTTATCAATTTTAGAGCGACCCGTAAAACCACCGTGATACGTAATAATTGGGTAGTCTGCTAAATCGGTCAGCTGAATGTCAGTTTTACTCGCTAAAGGATGATCTTGCGGGGTGATAATGCTGTGCTGCCAGTTATAGTAAGGTACGCTAGCCAAGTTGTCTTCTGTGGTTAAAGACTCTGTTGCAATACCAATATCGGCTTCACCCTGAAGCAGCATTTCTGAAATTTCGACAGGGCTGGCTTGTTGTAAAATCAAATGAACTTTAGGAAATTCCTTTTTAAATTGATTCACAATTGGTGGCAATACATAACGTGCTTGGGTGTGAGTTGTTGCAATGGTGAGCGTGCCTTCATCAACTTTATTAAAGTCATCGGCAAGGCGTTTAATGTTATCTGCATCAACCAACATGCGTTCGACAATACTCAGCAAAGCTTGTCCTGGCTCGGTTAAACCTAGTAGACGTTTGCCTTTGCGCACAAAAAGCTGCACACCAAGCTCATCTTCAAGGTCTTTAATGTGCTTACTCACGCCCGATTGAGAGGTGTATAGTGCTGCAGACGCTTCGGTTAAATTAAAGTTTTGCCGAACGGTTTCTCTAATAATTCTAAGTTGTTGGAAGTTCATAGTGGTGCAACCCTAAAAAGGATGGAGCGGGTTAGGCTCCATCTTGATGTCCTTATGCGACTTGATTTTCAAATAAATGTAAAGTGGTTACACTTAACCAAACCGTTTGATTTGGGCGGAATTGGTGCAGTTTCGCTTCATCTGCAGTGAGTGCAATTTCAATTAAATTCCCTTGGCGATCTTGCAATTCTGCAACTACTTTACCAGCAATCCAAACCTCACGTAAGAAGGTCGCTTGAATGGTATTTTCCTGTGGTTGGGCATGAATATGCAACTCATCTGGACGCGCAAATGCAATCACTTTGCCTTGTGGCGCATTTGGTTGATTGAGAAGTTGTACGCGATCTTCACCAATTTGCACAATCCCTTGATGATGTTGTCCTTCAAAACGGTTGGCTTGACCTAAGAAGTCAAATACAAACGGAGTTGCAGGCTGTTCATACACTTCACGCGGTGAACCAATTTGTTCGACATTACCTTTGTTCATGACAATAATTTGATCGGCAACTTCGAGTGCTTCTTCCTGATCGTGGGTCACGAAAATTGAAGTGATGTGTAATTCATCATGCAAAGTTCTTAACCAACGACGTAATTCTTTACGCACTTTGGCATCAAGCGCACCAAAAGGTTCATCCAATAACAATACGCGTGGTTCTACCGCTAAGGCACGTGCCAAAGCAATACGTTGACGTTGTCCACCCGATAATTGTGCAGGATAACGGTCTGCTAAAAAGCTTAACTGTACCAAGTCGAGTAAACGCATAACACGCTTTTTAATCTCGGCTTCTGAAGGTCGGGTTGCACGTGGACGTACCCGTAAACCAAATGCGATATTGTCAAATACGGTCATGTGGCGGAATAGGGCATAGTGCTGGAAAACGAATCCAACTTGACGTTCGCGCACATGCACATCGGTTGCATCCTGACCCTCTAATATCACTTGCCCACGATCTGCCGACTCTAATCCTGCAATAATACGCAACAAGGTGGTTTTACCACAGCCTGAAGGCCCAAGCAGCGCCACCAGTTGGCCATCTGGAAAATCGAGGGAGATGTCTTTAAGTGCATGGAATGCACCAAAATTTTTTTCAATATTTTTAACTTGAATACTCATGCGGTCATTCCTTAAGAAACAGTTGAATCTTCATTGCGTTGGTTTTGCTTTTCTTGGCGAATTTCAACCCAAGTTTTTAAAATCAGGGTCACAATCGCGAGAAGTGCCAAGAGAGAGGACACCGCAAACGCAGCACTAAAGGTATATTCGTTATAGAGAATTTCGACGTGCAGCGGTAGGGTGTTGGTTTCTCCGCGAATATGCCCCGATACCACAGATACCGCGCCAAACTCACCCATTGCGCGGGCATTACACAGAATCACGCCGTAAATTAAACCCCATTTTATATTTGGCAAAGTGACTTTCCAGAAGGTCTGCCAACCCGATGCACCTAATACAATCGCAGCTTCTTCTTCCTCTGTGCCTTGCGCTTCCATTAAAGGAATCAATTCACGCGCCACAAAAGGTACAGTAATGAAGATGGTGGCAATCACAATTGCAGGTACGGCATATAAAACTTTGATGTCGTGTTCCATCAACCAGCCGCCCATCCAACCTTGTGTACCAAAAATCAGGACTAGCATTAAACCTGCAATGACCGGAGAAACTGAAAAAGGCATATCAATTAAGGTGGTGAGAATCGACTTACCACGGAAATTGAATTTCGCCACTGACCACGCTGCGGCAATACCAAATACCACGTTTAAAGGTACGGCAATGGCTGCAGTGAGTAAGGTTAATTTCACTGCCGATAAAGTGTCAGGATGCACCAATGCTTGGGCATAGACACCAATGCCTTGTTTAAACGCTTCGACAAAAACCAAAATCAGCGGCAAAATCAGACAGCTTAAGAAGAAAATGAAGGCAATTGCAATCAGGGTATAGCGTACCCAAGTCGGTTCACGTGTTGCATCGCGTGATTGTAGTTTTTCAGCCAAAGCATTGCTGTTGGTATTTAAACTCATCGTGCAGCTCTCCCTGTGCGACGACTTGCCCATGCTTGTAATAAGTTAATTAAGAACAGCATGACAAAAGAAATCAGCAACATCACCACAGCAATTGTGGTTGCACCTGCGTAGTCATATTCTTCTAAACGAGAAATAATCATTAAGGGTGCAATTTCAGTTTTAAATGGTTGGTTACCTGCAATGAAAATCACCGAGCCATATTCACCCACGCCACGCGCAAATGCGAGGGCAAAACCTGTAATCAGTGCAGGCAATAAAATAGGGAAAATCACTTTGGTGACAATTTGAAAGCGGTTAGCCCCTAGCGCAGATGCTGCTTCTTCCAACTCGGTTTCTAATTCACTGAGTACGGGTTGCACGGTACGCACAACAAATGGAATACCAATAAAAATCAGGGCAAGGGTAATCCCGATAGGGGTATACGCGACTTTAATGCCTAATGGTTCTAAATATTGTCCAATCCAGCCAGTCGGTGCGTATAAAGAAGTTAAGGCAATACCCGCAACTGCAGTAGGCAATGCAAAAGGTAAATCAACCAAAGAATCTATAATACGTTTGCCTGGAAAGCTGTATCGTACCAAACACCATGCCAATAATAAGCCGAAGACGACATTAATAAAGGCTGCAATGAGCGCAGCGCTAAAACTGAGTTGCAAAGATTTTTGGATACGTTCTGAACTTAAAATTTCCCATAAACCATCCCAACCGATACCCAGCGATTTAATAAATACAGCCGATAAGGGAATAAGAACAATTAAGGATAAATACGCTAGGGTAAAGCCTAGAGAAAGACCAAATCCTGGCAGCACTTTGGATCGCTGCGACATGATGACTCCTCAAAAGAGAGAATGAGTGTTTGAAAACAAACAGATAAAAGTAAAAGATAAATTCGGCACAAGCATAATTTGCGAAGATTAAATTGCAAATTTGAATAAATACTTGTTGTTATCAGAAATACTGATATATGATTGCATATTTTCTGCAATCAAATAATCATAAATTTCAGGAAATGCCCCAAAGCCTGATGCAACATTAATATGACCCACTTGTCCTAAATTAATCGGTGTTAATTGCCATGCTTGGGCAAGTGCCTGTGCATCTGCAAAACTTAGCCATGGGTCATTTTCACTGATCAATAAGCGTGTCGGTACAGCCAATTTAAGTTGCTGAAAATAAGCCGAATAATTGCTTTGGCTGTGTTGTGCAAAACCAGATTCACCAAAACGGGCAGGGTTAGCAGGTGCAACCAAAACCACATTTTTAATTTTCGCCTGCAATTTAGGTTGCTGTGCTAAGGCTGCCACTGTGGTCAGACAACCAAAGCTGTGCGCGACAATTTGAATATCGTTCTGAATCGGGGCAACTGTTTTGACAAATTCAGCAACCCAGTTCTGTAAAATTGGGCTATTCCAGTCTGACTGTTGTACACGCGAGCAAGACATGAGTTGTCGTTGTAACCAAGATTGCCAGTGCGCATATTCACTGCCACCTACACCTGGAACAATTACGGTATGAATCATGTCGATGCTCCTTCGCATATTTCAGCCTGAAATAATGATCTGAATAACGCTTGAATATGAATTGAACCTATCATTTTCAGCTTTGGCTGTGATCACTTGGATTCAAAACTCAGTAAGATAATGCTGTAAAATTCATGTTTTAAATAATCTGCAACAAGGATAACTAGAGTTTCTATGCAAAAAAAATAATTAAAAATGAATTTTATATGAATAAAAGAGATATATGTGAATCAGGTAAAAATGCGTTTGTGAAAACACCCGCATTTTTCAATTTGGGTGTTTTCAGCTAGCGCTTTGGTATGATTTACCTTTCGGAGTATTATTTGGTTTGGTTGGCTTTGACAATCTGATCGAAAATGCCACCATTTTCAAAGTGTTGCTTCTGAACTTTGCTCCATCCACCAAACTCTTGATCAATAGTCACCAACTTCAATGGTTTAAATTGCGACTTATATTGTGCCAACACCGTAGCATTACGTGGTCGGTAATAATTCTTCGCAGCAATGTTTTGACCCGCAGGCGAATAGAGATAGTTTAAATAGGCTTTGGCTAAGTGTTGATTGCCATCTTTTTGCACATTTTTCTCTACAATCGCCACAGGCGGTTCAGCCAAAATAGATAGAGAAGGTGTGATGATCTCAAATTTACCCGGTTGTTCACGCACGGCTAAATAGGCTTCATTTTCCCAAGCTAACAAAACATCACCAATGCCACGTTCTGCAAAAGTGGTGGTTGAGCCACGTGCGCCTGAATCCAATACTTTGGTTTGTTTATAAATTTGGCGAACAAACTCTTGCGCTTTAGCATCATTGCCCGCAGGTTTATGTTTTGCCCATGCCCACGCTGCCAAATAGTTCCAGCGTGCACCGCCAGATGTTTTTGGATTTGGAGTAATGATTTCCACACCAGGTTTGACCAAATCGCCCCAATCTCGAATACCTTTCGGGTTGCCTTTACGCACTAAAAATACAATTGTGGATGTATAAGGGGTCGAGTTGTGCGGAAATTTCTTTTGCCAGTCTTTAGGTAATAGACCGCGTTTGGCAATTTCATCAATATCGGCAGCCAGTGCCAAAGTTACGACATCGGCACCTAGACCATCAATCACCGCACGTGCTTGTTTGCCCGAACCGCCATGTGATTGTTTAAAATTGATGTTTTGCCCCGTGGCTTTTTTCCAGTACGCACCGAAATCTTTGTTAAAGTTATCGTATAATTCACGGGTTGGATCATAGGAAACATTCAGAAAGTCTTTTGCAGAAACGCTCAAAGTTGTTGCCGAAAGTACTGCCGCCAGTAGTCCAATTTTCAGTTTTGTAAAGTTCATGTTTGACCTCAGGTATTAAATATGTTGTTGAATGAGGCAAGCATATCGGTAGTCTATTTGCTGAAAAAATAATTTAAAATGCGGTGAATATCAGTAAATGATAAATATAAATTTCTTCATTGTTTTCTATATTTAGAGATAAATAACGAGTACATCTTCTATGCAGTGTTATAAAAATGCCATGCCAATCGAGCAGATTCATGTGTTAGATCGCGCGTTTCATTATGGCGATGGATGCTTTAGCACTGCACGTATTCGCCAAAATCAAATTGAATTACTTGACCGCCATTTGGCGCGTTTGCAATATGCTAATCGCCAACTTTCTTTAAATGCCAATCTTGAGTTAATCACTGAAACGCTGACACTTTTAAAGCAGGCGCATGGTGAATTAAACGGTACTTTAAAGATTGTTTTAAGTCGTGGTGTGGGGCAGCGTGGCTACAGCTTGCCTGTTCATCCTGCCGATGTTTGGGTGTTTTTCTATCCACAAGTACAAGCGGCTTTAGATACGGCATATCATTATGACATCATTCAAAGTGGCATCTTGGCACAAGCGATTGGACTAAGCATGCCGAATTTAGTTGGGCTGAAAAGTCTAAACCGACTTGAACAGGTATTGCTCAAACAAGAAGCCGATCAAAAAGGCTGGACAGAAGCTTTGGTTACTGATGTACAGGGCAGTGTGGTTGAAGGTGTGAGTAGTAATTGTTTCATTCGTATAAACAATACATGGATTACCCCGCAACTTGGTTATAATGGCGTGCACGGTGTCATGCGGGCAGAAATTTTATCGCGCATGCAACAACAGAATTTGCATTGTGAACAGCGTGATGTTCATGTTTCGGAAATTGCGCAGATTCAAAGTCTGTTTTTCTGTAATGCCTTAACGCCCATGAAAATTGTCAGCCATTTAGGGCAGCAGGTTTTAGATGTGCAGCCGTGTGTGGAACTATTTAAGCAACTTCAACTGAATCAGATTCATTCTTATGTCTAAGCGTCCATCAAAATCTAAAAAGAAAACCAAACCTATATGGTCTAAGCGTGCTATTCAGGGTGCGCTTATTTTTGTACTCGGACTGTTTTTGGTCATTGGCATGATCTTATGGTCAAGCTTATTTAAAGATTATCCTGTTGAAGGCAAAAAACAATTATTGGCGATTAATGATGGTGATACCTATTCACGCTTTATTGATCGTTTGGCAGAACAAGATCATGTGAATTTTCCAATTGTTTTAAAGCTCTATCAACGGGTGATGATTCACGACAGCATGAAAAAAGGCGTGTATGAAGTTCGTCAGGGTATGAGTGTACGTCAGGTTATGGAAATGATCGCCAATGCTGAAAATGCACAAATGAACCGTATTTTGGTGATCGAAGGCACGACTTTTAAACAATTGATTGATGCGTTAAAGAAAGATGAGTTGGTCACCAAAGAAGTGTCGCATTTGCCGTATGATCAAATGCTAAAAGCTTTAAATATTCCTTTTACACATCCCGAAGGTTTATTTGCGCCGAATACTTATTTCTTTGCCAAAGGTGAAACTGACCGTAAAATATTAACCGATTTATATCAGCGTCAAATGAAATCATTGGATGATGCTTGGAATAATCGTGCAGCAGATTTGCCCTATAAAAATAAATATGAAGCTTTAATCATGGCATCTATTATTGAAAAAGAAACCAATGTTGATGCTGAATTAGAGCAGGTTTCGGGTGTGTTTGTACGTCGTTTAAAACTGGGGATGCGTTTACAGACTGACCCAACCGTGATTTATGGTATGGGTGACCGTTATCAGGGCAATATCACCCGTCAGGATTTACGCACTCCAACGCCATACAACACCTATACCATGAGTGGCTTAACGCCAACACCAATTGCTTTGCCAAGTCAAAAAGCCATTGAAGCGGCTATGCATCCAGACCAATCTGACAATATTTATTTTGTCGCGACAGGTAACGGTGGGCATAAATTTAGCACCAATTTGCAAGATCATAACCGTGCCGTACAGGAATATTTAAACGTACTACGCACGAAAAAATCAGGGGAATAAGCATGTTTATCAGTTTTGAAGGTACTGAAGGGGTAGGCAAAACTACACTTATTCGCCGTATTCATGATTATTTTACTGCACAAGGTCAGTCGGTGGTTTTAACCCGTGAACCGGGTGGAACCCCTATGGCAGAGCAAATTCGTGCTTTGTTGCTCGAGGTCAACCATGAAGAAAAAATGTGTTCAGACACTGAGTTATTGTTGATGTATGCAGCGCGTGCACAGCATTTAGATCGGGTGATTTTACCTGCGTTGGCTGCAGGAAAAACTGTACTGTGTGACCGTTTTAGTGATGCGAGTTTTGCTTATCAGTGTGCAGGACGTGGTTTGAGTGAAAGCAAGTTGCAGACTTTAAATAATAACTTTGTGGCACGTATGCCTGACTTAACTTTCTGGCTGGATGCACCGATTGAACTGGGTATGACCCGTGCACGGGCACGTGGTGAACTTGATCGTTTTGAACAAGAGAAAGCAACTTTCTTTGAGAAAGTAAGAGGTGGCTATCAAACTTTGTGGGAGCGACACCCTGAGCGAGTGAAGCGCTTAGATGCAACACAAAGCCCCGATCAAGTATTTGCACAGGCGATGCACTATTTGCAAGCGAAGGCATAACAAACAAAGGTATAACAAGCCAATGGGTCATGGTTATGCATTTGATTGAATGGAAAAATCTTCTATAGTGGAAATGCTTTAGAAGATTTTTTTATTTAAATAATAGCGAATAGTAAATATGACCAAAGACGAAATTATTGAATTTTTAAAAGTTGAGTTTCCGCAAAGTTTGGAAAAATGTGAAATTGTGTCCATCACGCCACGTGGGGCATTGGTGAATTATCACATCGATGAACGTGATTTACGCCCAGGTGGTACGGTATCAGGGCCGACTATGATGACTGTTGCAGACTATGCACTTTATATCGCCATTTTAGGGGAGTTGGGTTTGGTGGCTTTGGCGGTGACCAGTAATTTAAACATCAACTTTTTACGCAAGCCCGCAGCAGGGCGTAATTTACGTGGTGAATGTCGCTTAATGAAAGTAGGGAAAAACCTCGTGGTCGGTGAGGTTTGGGTATATTCCGAAGGTGTAGATGATGCCGTGGCGCATGTCACAGGGACGTATTCGATTCCACAGATTGGCTGAGAATAAAGTCAGCTTTATCTTAATTTTAGTTACTTATATTTACCATGTGGTTACATATGTACACATACTACATGAAAATCAGGGTTTGATTGGTTAAAAAATAATCACAAATATTTCATTTTATGTTTTTCATATAGATCAAATCTGCTTTTGTCTAAGCTAGCAACCCGTAAGTGATAAAACAAGGGAGCTAAATGCTTAAATTTAAGAACAATATTGTTCATGGAGCAATCTTTGATATGGATGGAACAATGTTTGATACTGAACGATTACGGTTTCAAACATTGAAGCAGGCATCTCAGGAGCTCATTGGCGTTGAATTTTCAGACGTATACCTCATGCAATGTTTGGGTTTGAGTGCAAAGAGCGCTGAACAACTGGCGCAAGCAGAATATGGTGCAGACATTCCTTACCGTGAGATCCGTCAGCGTGCTGATGAACTAGAACTAGAAAGTGTGCGCAATTTTGGTGTGCCCATTAAAAAAGGTTTGTTGCAGGTATTAGAGCGGTTACGAAAGTCTGGCTTGAGAATGGCGGTTGCTACGTCTAGTCGTCGTGCCATTGCCGAAGAATATTTGATTAATGCCAATGTCTATAAGTTTTTTGATGTATTAGTTTGTGGCGATGAGGTGCAACAGGGCAAGCCACATCCTGAAATTTTTATAACAGCCGCACAAAAAATTAATCTAGAACCCAGCGAATGTTTCATGCTGGAAGATTCTGAAAATGGAATCAAATCTGCACATGCAGCGGGTGGCATAACCATACTATTTCGGGATATCAAAAAACCTAATGCTAATATGTTGTTACTCACGCAGCATTATTACGCAAGTATGCAAGCTTATTTAGATGACTTAAATCAAGTTATTCCTGTATTGGAAATGCCGAGTTTACAAGAGGCCTTCCCGCAAACTTTAAATCAGTTGAGTGTGGGGATTCATGGTTTTGGTGCAATAGGTGGGGGCTATTTGGCCCAAATTTTATCGCACTGGGATGGCTATACCCGTCCTAAACGTATTTATGCTTCTACACGGAATACCTTATATCGTTCTGCAGTAAACGCCTTTGGAACGTATTCAATTCGTTATGGACAATGTTCTTATGATGAACGAATTGAAAATATGCACATCATTGATGCGGAGAACTTGCAGCAGATGCAGCAAATGTATGTGGAGTCGAGCCTAATTGCATTATGTTTGCCTGAACATGCTTTACAGCAAGAGGCTAAAGTAATTGCGCAGGGCTTATATGCCCGTTTTATAGCGCAAGTTGAACTCTATCAGCCTTTAACTATTTTGGTAATTTTAAATAAAGTTGGGGCAAAACAGCTCTTGATGACGCATATTCATCAGGCGTTAGAGGCGTTGTTGGATCCCGATACGGCAGCCAAAATTATGGAGCAGCATTATTTTTGCGATACTGTCGTAAATAGAATGGTCTCTAAATTAAGCGATCAAAACTTATATCGCCAATTACGCATCAAGTATAATATTTTTAAGCAATTTCAGTTGGATGACGAAGCAGAGCCAATTGAAATTGAAGACAATACTCGATTGCAGCCTGAGCAAGAGCGTCAAGCCACCTTATATGTAGAAGATTTAAGACGCAATTTTCAGCCCAGTCACATTTTGCAAAGTATGGATTTAATTTTATTTCATGCTGAAAGTGACATGCCTATTTATGTGGAAAATGCCAGTCCATTATTGCAACACATGCGTCAAATGATTTTGGTAGATGATATTGCCGAAATCCAACTCATTAAAAATCGTTTATGGAATGGTGTACATGCCATGATGGCTTGGTTATCCAGTTTAATAGGGCATAACAGTATTGGTGTCGCAATGGCAGACCCATTGGTTGCAGATTTTACCCGCGCTGTTTCGGCACAAGTAGCGTTGGGATTAGCTGCACAGTTGCCGCATCGTCAGCAAAACTTAAAGCATCTGGCACAGAGCTTTCTGGACTCATGTGAACATGCCTATAAAGACCCGTGTCAGCGTGTGGCACGTGACCCTTTGCGTAAACTCTCAGCCAATGAACGGGTGATGGGTGCTTTGATTTATCATCTGCAGCATGATTTAGCTGCAAATTATGTGCAGAAAGGAGTGGTGTTGGGCTATCTGTATGCAATTAAAATGCAGCAGTTGGGGGCTCAAGCAGCATTACAGCATTTGTCAAAACAATTGCAAAATGCGCCTATAGACGAACAGACACGGCAGCAATTGCAGTACATAATTAGCCACCAATTACAGCAACTATTGGCTGGTCAAGTTCGCTTAGAAGCATTTATTCAAGATGGTACTCAAGTTGCAGCCGTAATCTAAAACTCAACTTGATGAATTCTTGGGGGGAGGTTTAGTAAGTTAACGTCATCATATTCAAAATGATAAAATATCGAATCGTGTTATGGAACACGATTCGGTGCTTTCTTGCATTAGAATTCAAATGCACTTTATTCACAGATACTTTTATGCAAATGCTGTTGTGTAACAAGCAATCAGATCACTCATTCACCAATGGAGTTTCCACTTGGAAATTTGGTGGAATGAGCACAGTTTTACGCAATTCAGGCGCAAGCTCTGGATAATCTAGCGTGAAGTGTAAACCACGTGATTCTTTGCGTTGCATGGCACAGCGCACAATCATTTCAGAAACCAGAACCAAATTACGCAGCTCAATCAAGTTTTTACTGACTTGATAGTCCTGATAATACTCGGTGATTTCACGTTTTAGCATTTCAATACGGTGTAAGGCACGCTCTAAACGCTTAGTGGTGCGTACAATGCCGACATAGTTCCACATGGTTGCACGTAGCTCATCCCAGTTTTGTAAAATCACCACATCTTCGTCAGGGTTCGTCACTTGCGAATCATCCCAAGCAGGAACTTCAGGCGAGCTATAATCTGCAGTGTAATGGGCTTCAATATGTTTGGCGGCAGCCATTCCATAGACAAAACATTCTAAAAGAGAGTTACTTGCCATACGGTTAGCGCCATGCAAACCTGTATAAGAAGTTTCACCAATCGCATATAAACCTGCAATATCGGTTTGACTATGTTCATCCACCATTACTCCGCCACAAGTGTAGTGGGCAGCAGGTACAACAGGAATCATATCGGTAGTGATATCAATGCCCAATTCCAGTAAACGTGCATACAGCGTTGGGAAGTGTTCTTTCACAAATTCTGCAGGTTTATGGGTGATGTCTAACCACACATGACGAATACCTAAGCGTTTGATTTCATAGTCAATCGCACGTGCTACAATGTCACGTGGCGCCAATTCTGCACGCTCATCAAAACGCAGCATAAAACGCTCACCATCGGGTAAACGCAAATATGCACCTTCACCACGCATGGCTTCAGTAATTAAAAACGAACGTGCTTGGGGATGATACAAACAGGTCGGGTGGAATTGATTAAACTCCATATTTGCCACACGGCAACCTGCACGGTATGCCATGGCCATACCATCACCTGTGGCAATGTCTGGGTTAGATGTATATAGATAGGCTTTCATTGCACCACCGCAGGCAAGTGCGGTAAACGGAGCAAGGAAGCTATGCACTTTTTGTGTTTTTTCATCTAGTGCATATAAGCCTAAAGTGCGATTGCTTTCATTTAAACCTAATTTTTGCGAGGTAATTAGGTCAATCGCAATAAAATTTTCAAAAATGGTGATGTTTTTCTGTTCTTGGACACGTTGTACTAAAGTGGTCGAAATTGCGCGTCCTGTTGCATCGGCTGCATGAATAATACGTCGCTGTGAGTGACCGCCTTCACGGGTTAAGTGCAACTGTTCTTGTTCATCTAAAGTAAATTGAACACCTTGTCTCAGCAGAAAATCTACCGAAGGTTTGCCGCCTTCTACGGTTTGTTTGACGGCATCCATTTCACATAAATGCGCACCTGCAATCATAGTGTCATCTATGTGTTGTTCAATTGAATCTGTTTCATCAAGCACTGCCGCGACACCGCCTTGCGCATAGAAGGTGCTGGCTTCAGTGAGGGTAGATTTCGCCAAAACGGCAATATTGAAATGCTGGGGTAATGAGAGCGCTAAACTCAAACCTGCACCACCACTTCCCACAATAATCACATCAAATTGATGTGTTGTGTTTAAATTAGGCATGTCCATCAGCTAATTTGAAAAAAGTTGGATAATGACACCCCTTTTTACAGAAAAAGGCAAGTGCGAAGTGGATTTGAATAATGAAAAAAAAGAATAAACTGGCAACTTTTATGGAATATCCCACTTTTATTGTGATTCGATTCCACGCTTTTCATTTATAGCACTTTGGCGCATCATTTTTGATGGGTCAAATATAAGATGCTATCTCAGCTATCCTCCACAGTGCCTGCCAAACCGTAATTGAAAAAGATTCAACATTTTATTACGCAAAAGCCTATTATTTTGTGCTAAATAAGGTGAGTTCAAAGTCATAATTATTATTGAGTGAATGCTATTTATGAAAAATCGCAACTTAAAAAAAGGTTTATATGCGGCTGTTTTTACTATGGCAACTGTGCAGACTCAAGCAGCACCACCAGTAGACTTTTCTAATTTGGTTGAGCAGGTTAGTCCTGCGGTGGTGAGTGTCAATGTTGTCAAAAAAATGAGTCAGGAAGAACTCTTACAACAACAAGTTCCAGAAATTTTACGCCGTTTTTTTGGCAATCAAGTGATTATTCCTCAACAGCAAATTCCACAAGAAAAAACAGGTTACGGCAGTGCCTTTTTTATCAGTAAAGATGGATACCTTTTAACCAATCACCACGTTGTTGAAGATGCTTCTAAAGTTACCATTGTACTGAATGACCGCCGTGAACTTGATGCAACTGTCGTGGGTAGTGATGAACGTACCGATGTCGCGTTATTAAAAGTGCAGGGCAGCAGTTATCCAGAACTGCGTACAGGCAATGTCGATCAATTACGTGTAGGTGAGCCTGTACTTGCGATTGGTTCACCATTTGGCTTTGACTATTCTGCATCGGCAGGAATCGTGAGTGCCAAAATGCGTAATATGATGGGTGAAACTTCAGTGCCATTTATTCAGACCGATGTGGCGCTTAACCCAGGTAACTCAGGCGGGCCACTATTTAACCAGCGCGGTGAAGTGGTCGGCGTGAACTCCCGTATTTTTAGTGGTACGGGTGGTTATATGGGCTTGTCATTCTCCATTCCTATTGATGTTGCCATGGATGTTGCCGATCAGTTAAAGCGTAACGGTAAAGTGACTCGTTCTTATTTAGGGGTGAGTTTGCAAGATATTGACCGCAATTTGGCAGAATCTTATAAACTCAGTAAGCCTGAAGGTTCATTAATTACTCAAGTTGCACCAAACTCACCTGCGGCACGTGCAGGTTTGCGCGCGGGCGATGTGATTCTTAAATACAACGGCACACCTATTTCCAGAACGTCTGAATTGTTGAACTATTTAAACCGTTCAGTGCCAAATCAAAGTATTCAGCTTGAAGTATTACGCGATGATAAACGCCGTAATATTACCGCTACGGTGAGCACAGCACCTGACGACACGCCTGCCAAAAACAACCCTGATACCGCAGCCAAAGGCCCTGTTTTAGGGGTGTCGATTCGTGATTTAAGCGTTGCAGAACAACGCCAATTAGATATTAAAGGCGGTGTGTTGATTCAGGAAGTGCGTCGTGGTGGTTCGGCAGCTCAGGCACGTATTATGCCAGGTGATGTGATTGTGCAACTGAATAACACCACCATCCAAAATGCCAACCAATTTGTTGAAACAGTATCTACCTTGAAACAAGGTACAATTGCGCGTGTGGTGATTATCCGTCAAGGGCAACGTGCGATTATTGGCATGCGTATTCAATAAGTTGATGTGGCATAAAATCGTAAATCTATCTAAAATTTAGAATCTTGCTAAACTTTAAATAGCCACTTATTTTAAGGAAGTCGCTCTTGAATTAGGGCGACTTTTTTATGTAACTCGGTATTTTTGTTAGACTAGACCGACATCGCCGTTTTAGTTAAAAGGATGACATGAGCAGCATATTTGATTTAAAAATCACCGTACAGCCAGAACATATTGATATTTTAGGGCATGTAAATAATGTGGTGTATGTGCAGTGGATGCAGGATGTAGCATCGGCACATATCGAAACATTAGGTTTAGGGGTGCTGGAATACTTAAAACTAAAACATGCGATGGTGGCGGTGGAACATCATGTGCAATATCGTAAAGCGGCACTCGAAGGTGAGGAGCTGATTTTGCGTACATGGTTAAGTGATTTGAATGCGTTGTATTCATTCCGCCAATATGCGTTTTATCGCCCTCAAGATAAAAGTCTGCTGTTTATGGGCAATACACAATGGGCTTGTGTGGAAATTGCTACAGGTCGTCCAAAACGCATGTCACCGACATTTACGCAAGCCTATCAACCCCTTGCTGCTGATGTGAATCCGTTGGATTTTAGTGAGTATGATTCATTAAGATGAGTTGAAGCACCAAGTGTAGCGTCATTGAAAGTTGCTGCATGTTATTGCTGTCGATGTTGTTAAAGAGGGTATTCACCTGTTTCAAATAGCATGAAGTATTCTTCAATTCTCACTTTAATTACGACACACATCTCTGCATAAAAAGCCTGAAACTCTCGAATAAAAAGAAAAACGCGTGAGGCTGCAAAAGGAAGTCATTATTATGGATACATTGAAAAATCCATCTGCTATAATCCTTCGCAATTTCTATTCGGCTTTTGCTCTGCATGAATTTTGAGGTGCAGAGCGTGTTATTTTTCAAGGTAACCCATGGCGCAAGCTAAAAAAACTGTTGATATTAAAAACATCCGTAACTTTTCGATCATTGCCCATATTGACCATGGTAAATCGACTCTAGCAGATCGTTTCATTCAAACCTGTGGTGGTTTACAAGATCGTGAGATGCAAGCTCAGGTGTTGGATTCTATGGAGCTTGAGCGTGAGCGTGGGATTACCATTAAAGCCACCTCAGTGACTTTATACTACAACCATCCAAATGGTCAGGAATACCAGTTAAACTTCATTGACACCCCAGGACACGTTGACTTTTCCTATGAAGTATCACGTTCTTTGGCAGCTTGTGAAGGTGCGCTATTGGTAGTCGATGCGGCACAAGGGGTAGAAGCGCAATCAGTTGCAAACTGCTATACCGCAATTGAGCAAGGCTTAGAAGTTTTACCTGTACTGAATAAAATTGATTTACCGCAGGCAGAACCTGAGCGCGTGATTCATGAAATTGAAGAAATTATTGGTATCGAAGCGCAAGATGCACCCACCTGTTCGGCTAAAACAGGTTTAGGCATCGACAATGTATTAGAAACCTTGGTGAATGTCATTCCTGCACCACAAGGTGATCGTGATGCGCCATTGCAAGCCTTAATTATTGACTCATGGTTTGATAACTATTTGGGCGTTGTGTCGCTGGTACGTATCAAGCAAGGTCGCGTGCGTAAAGGCGATAAAATGTTGATGAAATCGACAGGTCAAACGCACATTATTACCTCAGTTGGTATTTTTAATCCAAAACATACCGAAACAGGTATTTTGGAAGCAGGTGAAGTTGGCTTTGTTATTGCGGGTATTAAAGATATTTTTGGTGCGCCAGTGGGTGATACCATCACACTCGCAACTACACCAGAAGTAGAAACCTTACCAGGCTTTAAAAAAGTTAAGCCGCAGGTTTATGCAGGTTTATTCCCAATTGATGCCAGCGACTTTGAACCGTTCCGTGAAGCCTTGCACAAACTACAAATTAACGACTCAGCTTTGTTCTTTGAACCTGAAAGTTCAGATGCTTTAGGCTTTGGTTTCCGTTGTGGTTTCTTGGGCATGTTGCACATGGAAATCGTACAAGAGCGTTTAGAGCGTGAGTACGATTTAGACCTAATTTCATCAGCTCCAACGGTTATTTATGAAGCTGTGATGAAAAATGGCGAAACGGTTTATATCGACAGTCCATCTAAAATGCCTGATGGTTCAACTGTAGAAGATTTGCGTGAACCGATTGCGGAATGTCATATTTTAGTGCCGCAAGAATACTTGGGTAACGTCATGACCCTATGTATTGAGCGTCGTGGTGTGCAAAAAGACATGAAATTCTTGGGTAACCAAGTGTCTATTACTTTTGAAATTCCAATGGCAGAAGTCGTGATGGATTTCTTTGATAAATTGAAGTCATGTTCACGTGGTTTTGCATCGTTAGATTATAACTTTGTGCGTTTTGAAAGTTCATCTTTGGTTAAAGTAGATGTACTGATTAACGGTGAAAAAGTTGATGCCTTAGCGATGATTTGTCACCGTCAGGATGCACGTCACCGTGGTATTGCCTTGGTTGAAAAAATGAAAGACTTGATTCCGCGTCAAATGTTTGATGTGGCTATTCAGGCTGCCATTGGTGCACAAATTATTGCGCGCTCAACCGTGAAAGCGATGCGTAAAAACGTACTTGCGAAGTGTTATGGCGGTGACGTTTCTCGTAAGAAGAAACTACTTGCCAAGCAAAAAGAAGGTAAGAAACGTATGAAGCAAGTGGGAAGTGTTGAAATCCCGCAAGAAGCTTTCTTAGCTGTACTTAAAGTCGAACGCTAAAATTATAAGGATAATAAACCCATGGATTTTGATTTTAATTTGATTCTCGTTCCTGCCACATTATTTTTTATTGCGGTGTGGCTGCTCGATAAATTTGTATTTAAGCAAAGAGCAACGAAAGGGCGAGGCAATGAAAACTTCATTATCACATGGGCTTATGATTTTTGGCCTGTTTTGGCAGTGGTGATGGTACTGCGTTCATTCCTGTATGAACCATTTAATATTCCGTCAGATTCTATGGTGCCAACCTTAGAAACGGGCGATTTTATTTTGGTGAACAAGTTTGAATATGGCGTGCGTTTGCCAATTATTAACAGCAAAATTATAGATGTGGGTTCGCCTGAGCGTGGCGAAGTTGCGGTGTTCCGTTATCCACCACAACCAAGCATTAGTTATATTAAGCGTATTGTCGGTTTACCAGGCGATCATATTGTTTATGATCATGGTCAGCTGAGCATTAATGGCGAGAAAGTAACGAAAACCCCAATCCAGTTTAGCCGTGAAAAAGACAGTCTAGATACACCTACTTCAATTTACCATCAGGAAACTTTAGGGGCGCATACATTTACCATGCGCGAGCTTGAAGGTGTAAACGTGGCGCGTCAGGCACCATTCCTGAACTATGTAGACAATGGTAAATATTCAGCAGAAAATGGTTTATATTGGGAAGTCAAAGTACCTGAAGGTCATTACTTCGCGATGGGGGATAACCGCGATCAAAGTGCTGACAGTCGTTTTTGGGGTTTTGTACCAGAGGAAAACCTAACAGGTCGTGCATTCTATGTGTGGATGCATAAAGAGCCTGGGTTTAATTTGCCGTCATTTAGTCGTAACGGCAAAATTGATTAATACAGCAGATTAGGAAAATAAAAAATGCGTCATCAACAAGGGGCATCCTATATTGCAATTTTAATTGCAATTATTGGTTTTGCATTTATGGCAAAAGTGGCAATTGCGGTTTGGGGACCATATTTCGATGATCGAATGTTGGACAATCAAATTGAAGAGCAATTGTTGAATGGGCCAAAAAACCTATCACCACAAAAGTTTATTGGTGAAATGGACAAGCGTTTAAGCATGAACAACATTCGCGATATTAAATTTGCAGATGTAGCTCAAGTGACCAACGTAGATGGTTTAGAAGTGAAAAAAGAATATGAAATAAGAAAACCTTTCTTATTGAATATTGATATTGTAATGAAGTTCGAGAAAAGTTTTGATCAAAGCTCAGTCCAAGCTAAATGAGACCCGTCTAGCCAGCCGAATCGGTTATCAGTTTAAGCAACCTGAATTGCTTAAACTGGCTTTGACTCACCGCTCGGTGAGTCATAAACACAATTACGAACGTCTGGAATTTCTAGGCGATTCGTTATTGGGAATGATTGTTGCCAATTATTTATATGTGGCTTATCCACATGAAAATGAAGGGCGTTTAACGCGCATGCGGGCAACACTGGTACGTCAGGAAGCCTTAGGCAAAATTGCCAATGATTTAAAGCTCAGCCAAAATTTAATTCTCAGTACGGGAGAATTGAAATCTGGCGGTCATCATCGTGAGTCTATACTGGCAGATACCGTAGAAGCGATTATTGGCGCTATTTATGTCGATAGCGGTGATTTGAATTTGCTGCAAACGATTGTGCTAAAATGGTACAGCCCTTATTTAGATCATATTGAGCCAACCGATCAACTCAAAGACCCTAAATCACGCTTACAAGAGTATTTACAAGCACGTAAAAAACCTCTCCCGGTTTACGAGGTTGTAGATATTCAGGGCGATGCACCGAATCAGCATTTCATTGTGGAATGCCGAGTCGATAGTTTGCCTGTAATGAAGGGTGAAGGTTCAAGCCGTCGCTTTGCCGAGCAGGCAGTTGCGGCAGATATTTTAAAATTCTTGGAGCAAAAGTCTGAATGACCATCCATTCCGATCACGTAGATGCTGATCACGAGTCGAATAACGACGCCAATGACCTAATTAACCAATTCTTTAGCGGTCAGGGAACTGAAATTCCATCTGATTTCCGCAGTGGTTTTGTTGCGATTGTTGGTCGCCCGAATGTGGGTAAATCAACCCTCATGAACCATTTGTTAGGTCAAAAACTATCCATTACTTCACGTAAGCCACAAACCACACGTCACAAAATTGTGGGAATTGATTCACGTGAAAAATCTCAGGCTGTGTTTGTAGACACACCAGGGATGCATAAAAAAGAAGTCCGTGCCATCAACAAAATGATGAACCGTGCTGCATCGTCTGCTTTGCGCGATGTGAATTTGGTTTTGTTTGTGGTGGATGCACAAAAATGGACGCAAAATGATGAGTTAGTCCTAGAAAAGCTGAAAAATGCAGAAATGCCAGTGATTCTGGTGATTAACAAACTCGACACTTTTGAGAATAAAAATCAGGCTTTGCCGATTATTCAAGAACGTGCCAAGTTAATGAACTTTGCCGAAATTGTACCTGTATCGGCATTGCGCGGCGCGAACCTAGATCATTTGCGTGACACGATTGAACGCTATTTGC
Source organism: Acinetobacter sp. YH12120 (assembly GCF_013418795.1). NCBI lineage: Bacteria > Pseudomonadati > Pseudomonadota > Gammaproteobacteria > Moraxellales > Moraxellaceae > Acinetobacter > Acinetobacter sp. YH12120. The sequence goes on from NZ_VPBI01000001.1 coordinate 251,490, forward strand.
CATTCCAGCCACCGTTGTATTCGCTAGATCAAATCACAGACCGTTCAGAACGTTTCTTGGCATCTGAAATTATCCGTGAAAAGATCATGCGCCAATTGGGCGAAGAACTGCCTTACGATTTAACCGTGCAAATCGAATCATTTAAAACTGAAGATGCGGTTTTAAATGAAAAAACGGGTCGTATGAAAGCACCATGTACCTATATTGATGCCACTATTTTTGTAGATCGCTCTGGTCAAAAAGCCATTGTGATTGGTGAAAAAGGCGCGAAGCTGAAAAAAATTGGTATGGATGCACGGGTCGACATGGAAAAAATGTTCGAGCAAAAAATCATGCTGACGCTTTGGGTGAAAGTCAAAGGTGGTTGGTCTGATGATGAACGTGCATTAAAAAGCTTAGGATATAGCGATATCTAAGTTTGACGAAAAGGGAACTGTGATGATGAAAGTGTTGGCCATTGTGGCATGTATGTTTGTCTTGCAAGGTTGTATTCACAAAGTTGTGACAGTTCCCGTAAAAGTTGCCTACAAAACTACAAAGGGTGTGGTGAAAGGCACTGCTGCTGTAGTTGGTGCTGTCATTCCAGATGGTGATGACGAAGAAAAATCCAAACAAGAATCCTCTAAAGAACAGGATTAATTGACGCTATCATGCGTAATGAAATCTTGCATGGTTATTTAATCCATCATCGAAAATACCGCGAACGTAGCCATATTGTGCACTTGTTTACCCGCGAACATGGGCGGGTTGATGGTATTTTAAGACAAATGCCACCGCCACAATATCAACCGATTCGCATACAAGCTTCGGGAAAATCAGACCTTAAAAATTTCACCAAGCTGGAAATTGTCAATCAACCGGTTTTCTTCTTTGGTGATGCATTTTTTTCAGGCTTTTATTTAAATGAAATCGTGCTGCGCTTATGTTCTGCCGAAGTGGAAATGCCAGAAACTTTTGTGCAATATCACCAGACTTTGGCGCATTTACAACACTTATCTAGTCAGGAAAATCCCAATCTATTCTTAAGACAAATTTTACGTCAGTTTGAACATGCATTATTGGAAGAATTAGGCTATGCGATTGATTTTTCAGTCGATGCGAACCAAGAGCCAATTCAGCCCAATCTACATTATCATTTTCAACTGAATGATGGTTTTATCCCTACCGCACAAGCATCACGGGCTAACTTAGTCGGTACACAGATCCTCAGTATGTGCGACTATGAAAAAGGTAGGGATTTTAACCCAGAGCAGTTACAATTACTGTCTCGGCTGTATCGACAAATGATTAGTTCACTGTTGGGTGATCGACCTTTAAAAAGTCGCCAATTGTGGATTCAGAATTCTCAAACCCAAGCGTAATGTAGGAACCTATTATGGCTTTACTCGGTGTCAATATTGACCATGTGGCAACTTTAAGACAAGCGCGTGGCACGAACTATCCAGACCCTGTGAAGGCCGCATTAGTTTGTGAACAGGCGGGTGCAGAGGGGATTACTTTGCATTTGCGTGAAGATCGTCGTCATATTCAGGATGATGACGTGCGTCGTATGCGTCCGTTGTTGAAAACCCGCATGAATTTGGAAATGGCAGTTACTGAAGAAATGATCGAGTTTGCCAAGGAAATTCGTCCACAGCATGTATGTTTGGTACCTGAGCGCCGTGAAGAAGTAACCACTGAAGGTGGTTTGGATGTAGTAGGCAATTTTGCAGCAGTTAAGGCCGCTACTCAGGAATTAACAGCAATTGGCTGTGATGTGTCACTGTTTATTGATGCAGATCTTGCACAAATTGATGCGGCCGTTGCATGTGGTGCACCGACCATTGAAATCCATACAGGCGCGTATGCCAATGCAGAAAATGAAGCTGCACAGCAAGCTGAATTGACCCGTATTGTTCAGGGCGTAGAATATGCAGCTAGCCGTGGCTTAGTGATTAATGCAGGGCATGGCTTGAACTTGGATAATGTAGGTGCAATTGCCGCAATTCCATACATCCATGAGTTAAATATTGGTCATGCTTTAATTGGTGATGCTGTATTTGTCGGATTGGAGCAGGCTGTTAAACGCATGAAAGCCGCGATTGATGCAGCGCGTTAATCTGTATATTTGAAATTGAAAGATAAAATTTGAAACGTTATGTCCAGCATAAATTATGATGAATTGATGCAGCCTGTAATAGCATTTTTAGGCTGTGAAACACCTAAAGAATGGTTGAATGAAGCATTAAATAATTTAGATATTTTGATGCAAGATCATGCCAACTGTGAGAAAAAAGCAGCAGGCACAGCCATGAACTTGATGTTTCGTTATAGCTTTTTTACCGATTTACAGGTCAAACTTGCACAGTTGGTACGCGAAGAAATGCTGCATTATGAGCAGGTGCTAGAGTTCATGGCAAAGCGCGGGCAAACGTGGCAAGGTTTAAGTGCAGGGCGTTATGCAGGTGGTTTACGTAAAGAAATCCGCACCTATGAACCCGAAGCATTGATTGATGTTTTGGTGATTGGTGCCTTTGTAGAAGCACGTTCATGCGAGCGGTTTTATGCGCTAGCACCACTGGTGGATGAAGAATTAGGTAAGTATTACCGTTATTTGCTTAAATCAGAATCACGTCATTATGAAGACTATTTAGCACTGGCTTTGGATGTTGCAAAAACGGAAAAACTGAAAAACCCTGAAGAAGATATTCAGGGACGAATTCAGCATATACGTGAAGTGGAAAAGAATCTGATTTTAAGTCCAGATGATTTGTTCCGTTTTCATAGTGGCGTGCCTGTGCAAGCCGCTTAAAACTTGTAGATGATCTAAGATAGAAAACGGAACTTCGGTTCCGTTTTTTTATCAATCAAGTTATTGCTTAGGTATTTTGATTGTGGATTGTTGCCTAAGTCACTTAGAAATGATCAAGGCTAAGATTAGGAATTACATTAAGCTGAATTGCCCAAAACAGTTACATTCATCTTTTTGAACGATTAAGGCATGAATCGCTGCTTGGTTATTTACAGACCACATCATCCATAAATTTTAGGCAATAAAAAACCCAAGTCGTTATGCTTGGGCTTTTTAGAATTTGGCTCTCCCACCTGGGCTCGAACCAGGGACCTGCGGATTAACAGTCCGTCGCTCTACCGACTGAGCTATGGGAGAATCTGAATGCGATTATAAGCAGATTTAAGCAAGGGTCAAGCATAAATTGTCATGTTTCTTTCATTTTGACTTTATATGCTTTTTATTTGAACAAAAAACAAAATTTTATTAAAAAATCACCCACAAGACTTGCGTTACACAAAATCGGTTGTTAGTCTGAGTGAAAGAACAAAGCGTTTAAGTAGCATCTTAAACAGTGTGGATTTAACCCAACTTGCCAGCACTAAAATGGCTAAATCGGAGTAAGCGAATGAATACGCTCAGCATTTCTGACATTTTTTCTCAATTTTCTTATTATCAAGAACATTATCTTTCTATCTTGTCTACGCCTGAACAATACTACACTGCTGTAGAAGGCGCGTTTATTCATGTCTGGCCTTTGGCACCTCAAGATTTGTATTTGGGCGATTTATTGCAATTGTGGTTTAGTGAAAAATGGCTCATTCAATCATCCTGCCAATTGCTTTCAGACCATCCAGACAACGGCACCAAAAAACCATTACAGCGTGATCATGATTTATATTTGTACCAACTGGCGGGTAGTGCGCTTTCGGGGAGCAACCGTTCACGCGTGTGGTCTGTGTCTGAACAAAAACAATTGCGTGTAGAATTAGACTCTGCTTTTCGCTATTTATGTGAATATAAAGCGACAACTCAACCTGTAGTGTCTAAATCAGAGTTGATCGCAGCATTGAAAAACAGTATCTAATCTAAATAGTATTTAATCTAAGATGATTTATCATTTCAGCCAAATAGATTTGTATTGAATTGAGCGAAATGACTTGCACTAAAATAGTGTTCTAAACTGCGATAAAGATTTGCGAACAGCTTGAAAAGGATATTCAGCCGTGTGGATTAAAATATGCATTGCCATGCTCGCATTTGCTGCAAATTCCTTGCTGTGTCGTTTGGCATTGGCTGAACAGCAAATTGACCCTATTAGTTTTAGTTTGCTCAGGGTTGGCAGTGGAGCAGTGTGCTTAGGACTGTTCTATGCTGTTTTGCAGGTTCAACAACCAATTCAATTCCAATGGAAATCTGCACTCAGCCTTGCTGTATATCTGCTCGGTTTTTCGTTAGCATATTTGCATATAGACGCAGGCATAGGCGCATTGATTCTATTTGGCGCAGTGCAAATCACCATGATCAGTTATGCGATTTTGCATGGTGAGCGCATGACTTTGCCGCGCTGGGTCGGGTTAGGTTGTGCTATATTGGGGATGGGTTTGTTGCTATTGCCTGAAGCCAGTACGCCAACGTTCAAATATGCATTGATGATGTTACTGGCAGGTATTGCATGGGGTTTTTACAGTATTGCTGCAAAGACGATGCAGCATGCTTTAACTAATACTCTGTCTAATTTCATTCTGGCGACACCACTTGTTGCTGTATTTTTTCTTTGGCATTTACCTGAAAGTTTTATCACTTGGCAGGGTGTGGTTTTGGCAGTGTTGTCGGGTGCATTGGCTTCGGCTGGCGCGTATGTGTTGTGGTACAGCATTGTGAAAAAAATTGATCACATTACCGCAAGTACTGTGCAACTTTCTGTACCGTGTTTGGCGATTTTAGGCGGTGTGATTTTTTTAGGTGAACAACTCACCCTGTTGATGGTCGTGGCAACCTTGATCGTGTTGTGTGGTATTTTGATGGTGATTTTAACCAAACCTCGTGTATAAAACCGTTTAGATTGCTGTTGTTTTGATTTTTTTGTATTGGAATTTTTATATCAATCAAGAAATGATCTTGAGGCTTTTTAAAAGCGTTATTTGTGATCTCTCTCCTCAGAAATGAGGAAAAATGATGAGTGAAAAAACGTAATTAAAACAAAAACCCACGATTCAATCGTGGGTTTTGTTCATCTAAACAGGTTTAGATTATTTGGCAGCTTTTTCAGCTTCGATTGAAGCAATCGCTTCATCTACACCTTCAATTGATTCTGCTGCTTTTTTGATACGTGCAAGCGCATCTACAAGCACTTCGTCTGCAGTTGCATAAGAAATACGCATGAAACCGCCTAAACCGAACGCATCACCAGGAACAACGGCAACACCAGTTTCTTCCAATAACCAAGCAGAGAATTCTGTGCAAGATTTTAAGCCTTTCGCACGAATCAATGGTTTGATGTTTGCATACGCATAGAATGCGCCATCTGCAGGTAAGCAAGAAATACCTTTGATGTCATTCAAACCATTTACAACTAAGTCGTGACGGCGTTTGAATGCTTCAACCATTGGCTCAAGTACGTCTTGTGGGCCGTTCAATGCAGCTTCTGCAGCAACTTGCGAAATAGAAGTTGGGTTAGAAGTCGATTGAGATTGAATTTTCTTCATCGCACCAATTAGTTTAGCAGGGCCCGCTGCATAGCCAATACGCCAGCCAGTCATTGCATAAGCTTTAGACACACCGTTTAATACGATTGTGCGGTCATAAAGGTCTGGTGCAACTGTTGCGATGTTATAGAACTCATCATCCCAACGGATTGGTTCATACATATCGTCAGATGCAATGAATACTTCAGGGTATTTACGTAGTACAGCAGCCAAAGCTTCTAATTCAGCTTTGGTGTAGATCATACCTGTAGGGTTAGATGGGCTGTTTAACACCACTAAACGTGTTTTGTCAGTGATCGCAGCTTCTAATTGTTCAGGCGTGATTTTGAAACGTTGTTCTTCACCACATTCCACAATGACTGGCACGCCTTCAGCAATAATCACCATATCTGGATAGCTTACCCAGAACGGTGCAGGGATAATCACTTCATCACCCTTGTTTAACAAAGCCAACGCCAAGTTAAAGAATGATTGCTTACCACCACAAGACACCAAAATTTGGTTCGCTTGGTAGTCAAGATTATTGTCACGTTTTAATTTTGCGATAATGGCTTTTTTAAGACCAGGCGTACCGTCAACAGCAGTATATTTTGTAAAACCGTTATTAATTGCTGCAATAGCTGCATCTTTGATGTGTTGTGGTGTATCGAAATCCGGTTCACCTGCACCCAAACCAATAACGTTATGACCCGCAGCTTTAAGTTCAGCGGCTTTATTGGTTACTGCAAGTGTTGGGGACGGTTTGATGGCATTGACACGATCAGAGAGACGTACGTCCACGGCATATTCCTTCTTATAGGGATAAAAAAATAAAAAGCATATTATCTTAGCCTAAATTCGATGTCTGCGTCGTTTAAAATTGCATCAAATTAATAAAAAATCACCAAATTAGACCAATTTCCTATGAAATCGTGATTAAAACTGCTGTGAGGTGGAAGTTTCTCGCATCGGGCGGCAAAAAACTTTAAAATAGTCCGAATTTTATAAGAGTAATGGTCATGAGTAAGCAGCAGCCTACTTCAAAAAAACCATTGGTGAATCTCCCATTCCCAATGCCAAATACAGCGCAGGATAATGATCAGGCGGTACATAATTCAGTGCGTCCTAAACCTGAGCAATATGCCGATAAGACTTGGCCACCGCCACGTGGTACTCGTCGTTCGATGGGTAAGCGCTAAAAAAAATGCCACAATTACGTGGCATTTTTTATTGATGGGGATTTAAAAGTATTGAAATTAACGAACATGCTTACGCGCTTTGTTGGCAGGTTTTGGCGGCGAGATTTCACGTACGCCATGCCATACATCGCTAAAATCTTGCTCGTTGATATTATACAATTCCAATAAAGCCAAAATCGCTGCACCAAATAGCATTGGGCCTTCTGAATTATTTTGGAACTCGAATACCTTACCATTTAAGTTGTGCAAAATATCCTGAATTTCAAAGACCCGATCACGCCCATTGCTGTCAGTTGGGTACATTTGTGTATTCAATATGATTTTAGCCAAGGCTTTTTCATTATCGCTCAATGCCAAGACTTCAATTAATTCATCGGTGGCAGGGGTAAAAATCACAGAATCACGGTAAATGGTGTGTAGTAATTTTTGCGTTAGTTTAGGCAATGCTTTTTCGACAAAAGGACGAAACGACGCAGGAAAAATCACATTATGGGCAATGCCTTTAAACATAGGGGCAATTTCTTCAACCGTATAACCTGCAATACCACAACCAATTGAAGTTAAAAAATACTTCATTTTAGGATGGTTTTTGGCATAGATTTTAAAGTCATCCACATAGTGCTGAATTTGCGATAGTGGCATTTGTTGTAAATGTTCATTCATGGTTGGAATGGCAAAACTTTGTCCTGCCCAACCGCGCCCGACGCCTTCAACGGCACCAAAAAATTCTTTGGCTGTTCGTGCTGCACCACCTGCATGTTGTCCTGCCATGTTACTGCCAAATACGAAAACAGTATCTTCAGGGAGGCTTTTGATAATTGATTCGTCGTGATATTGGTAAGTCATGAATGTGTGCTTTTATGGTTGTCGTCCTGAAATTTCATGTTGCCTTTGAATAGCCAGTGGGTCAAGTCTTAAAGCAGTTTCCCCGTGCTCAATTTAGTCGTAGCACATCTTCGTTCTAACAGCGTCCACTACAGAATTAAAACCGAGCAATGGCTTTGTAGCTACGCAACATCGCCACAACATATTCGGATGTCCTGAGTGTAGGCAAATCTGCTAAAATATTAGGTCGCATCAAACCTGAGAGCTGCATTTGTGAGTGATAAGCAACCTTTCGATTTAGTCACCAACTATCAACCTGCGGGTGACCAACCACAAGCCATTGAAAAATTGGTTCAAGGGATAGAACAGGGCTATCATGATCAGCTATTACTTGGGGTTACAGGCTCAGGTAAGACTTATACCATGGCCAATGTGATTGCCAGAACACAGCGTCCGACCATTGTCATGGCACATAACAAAACGCTGGCAGCGCAGTTGTATGGTGAGTTTAAAGCGTTCTTTCCGAACAACGCAGTCGAATATTTTGTCAGTTATTATGACTATTATCAGCCTGAAGCCTATGTACCATCTTCCGATACTTTTATTGAAAAAGATGCGGCTATAAATGATCATATTGACCAAATGCGACTCTCGGCCACACGTGCTTTGCTAGAGCGTCGTGATGCCATTATTGTCGCATCGGTATCTGCAATTTACGGTTTGGGTGACCCCAATGCTTATATGAGCATGTTGCTGCATGTGGTGCAAGGTGATCGGGTGAATCGTGATGATTTGATCCGTCGTTTGGTGGAAATGCAATATAGCCGTAATGAGCTAGAGTTTTTGCGCGGTACTTACCGTATTCGTGGTGAAATTTTAGATATTTTCCCTGCTGAATCTGATCAGCATGCTATTCGCATAGAATTATTTGATGATGAAGTCGATTCGATTCGTTGGTTTGATCCATTAACAGGCAAATTGGTGCGTAAAGTGCCGCGCGTGACTATTTATCCTAAAAGTCACTATGTTACGCCTAAGGATAATTTGGAACGTGCGATTGGTACCATTAAAGAAGAACTAAAAGAGCGTTTGGTGTTTTTTCGCGAACATGACAAATTGCTAGAAGCGCAGCGCATAGAACAACGTACCCGCTATGATTTAGAAATGATGCAGCAATTGGGCTATACCAACGGCATCGAAAACTATTCACGACATTTGTCTGGACGACCTGCAGGCGAAGCACCGCCCACTTTGTTTGATTATGTACCTGATGATGCCTTGCTGATTATTGATGAATCGCACGTGACCGTTCCGCAAATTGGCGCGATGTATAAAGGTGACCGATCACGTAAAGAAAACTTGGTGAATTATGGTTTCCGTTTACCTAGTGCGTTAGACAACCGTCCAATGAAATTTGAAGAATGGGAGCGCATCGTCCCATCCACAATTTATGTGAGCGCTACACCTGCACAATATGAGTTGGAAAAATCGCAACAAATTGTAGAGCAAGTGGTGCGTCCAACAGGATTGATTGACCCAGAAATTGAAATTCGTCCTGTGTTAACGCAGGTGGATGATGTGCTGTCTGAAATCAATTTGCGTAAAGAATTGAATGAGCGGGTGTTGGTCACCACTTTAACCAAACGCATGGCTGAAGATTTGACCTCGTATTTAAAAGAATACGGCATTCGAGTGGCTTATTTACACTCTGATATTGATACCGTAGAACGCGTCAAAATTATTCACGAATTACGTACAGGCGTGCATGATGTCTTGGTTGGCATTAACCTGTTACGAGAAGGTTTAGACATGCCTGAAGTGTCTTTAGTGGCAATTTTAGATGCCGACAAAGAAGGCTTTTTACGTTCAGAACGTTCGTTGATTCAAACCATTGGACGTGCAGCACGTAACTTGAAAGGTAAAGCAATTTTATATGCAGATCGCATTACCGATTCAATGCAAAAGGCGATAGATGAAACAGAGCGTCGTCGTGCCAAACAAATTGAATTTAATGAATTGCACGGCATTACTCCACGTAGTGCAGTGCGTCAGGTGATTAAAGAAATCGACACAGGTGAAGTGCTGAACGATGAGCAAATTGATGAAAAAATCAATGCACAAAGCCGTGCTTTAAGTGACGATGAACAGCACATTTTGGCTGATCCTAAACTGTATGCCAAACATATTGCCAAACTTGAAAAAGAGATGTTGAAAGCATCTAAAGAACTGCAATTTGAACAAGCGGCTCGTTTACGTGATGAAATTTTGCGTTTAAAAGCGCAAATGTTGCAATCTGGCTAAATTGGGGCGAATTGCACTGTCAGTGTAAGTGCGAGTTTGCATACTAAACTTGCTATGTAAAATTTGAGTTGCAAAAATTACATATCCATACAGTAAATTGAAATGCTTGCGGTTATTTTTGAAGAAGATAAACAAAATTGACTGAACATTAGAGTTTAGAGGTTGGGACAATGGCTAAAAAACTTCCGTTTGCAGGTGCGCGACTTGCCAAAATTGCCCTTGGTGGTGTGGTGCTGATTGGTTTGGGTGCTGCGACTATGGCATATTCCAAAACCAATGAACCGATGAAAACGGTAGAAAAAGTCGAATTAGATAAATATTTAGGCGTTTGGTATGAGGTTGCAAGAAAGCCTTTATATTTCCAAAACAAATGCGGTTCAAATGTAACAGCAGCATATACATTGAATGAAAATGGCAATGTGCAGGTGGATAACCGTTGTATTGCAAAAGATGGCAAACAAATGCGTGCTTTGGGCGAAGCTTTTGTACAAAATGCGCCTTTTAACAGCAAACTCAAAGTTAGCTTTTTACCTGAAGTCATTCGTTGGTTGCCTGTAGGGCGTGGTGATTATTGGGTGTTAAAGCTAGATGATGACTATCAAACTGCCTTGGTGGGTGAACCACGCCGTAAATATTTATGGGTACTTTCACGTACGCCGCATCCTGATCAGGCTGTCGTGACTGAATATCTGAACTATGCCAAATCACTCGGTTATGACTTAAGTGATGTGATTTATACCAGACATACGCAAACTAAAAAGTCAGACTAAGTTGCAGCAGCTCCAGAGCTACTTATAGATATAAGCAGACAAACGTATGCAGACCAATTGACCACGCAAAAGCTGCGTGGTTTTTTATATCCTGTCATTTTAAATTTTGAACATTCGATCAATCTCTAAAACAACGTATATATGAGTATAATGCCGACTGATATAGGGGAGAGTCGGATGTATAAAGGCATTGCACTATCGGTTTTAGCATCGGTCACTTTTGGGGTGCTGTATTTTTATACCCAATTACTCAAACCTTTAGACAGCGAAGAAACTTTTGCGTGGCGTATGTTGGCAACTTTGCCATTCCTAACTTTGTTTATGTGGTGGTCGGGAGATTTAAAACATATTTCCGCGATTTTTCAGCGGCTCAAACAACAACCACAATTCATACTTTGGCTGATTTTTAGTTCTTTTTTATGCACTACGCAATTGTGGTTATTTTTGTGGGGGCCGATTAACGGGCGTGGTTTGCAGGTTTCTTTGGGTTATTTCTTATTGCCTTTGATCATGGTTTTGCTTGGCTGTGTGCTATATAAAGAAAAGTTATCGACTTGGCAGATGGCAGCAGTTGCCTTAGCCGTGCTAGGTGTCAGTCATGAAATCTGGCGCATTGGCACGGTGGCGTGGGAAACCTTATATGTGGCATTTGCCTATCCTTTATATTTCTTTTTACGTCGGGTCTTTCAAACCGATCACTTGGGCGGGTTTTGGTGGGATTTACTGCTAGTTATTCCTGTCGCGGTATATTTAGGCTTTTATTATAGTGACAGTGTAAATGTCATCGCAGCTTTTCCATATTTAATTTGGTCGGTACTTGGATTGGGCTTTTTAAGTGCATTGGGACTTGGCAGTTATATTTTGGCCAGCCGCCATTTGCCTTTTGTGATTTTTGGTTTACTGAGTTATTTAGAACCTGTGCTGTTGGCTTTTGTGTCTATGTTGTTAGGTGAACGAGTTGAAGCAGGGGAATGGCTGACTTATATCCCAATTTGGTTGGCAGTTGCATTATTGGTGGTTGAAGGGTGTTTGCATTTAAGAAAACAAAAAATGAATCAGCAAGATTTACAGCAGAAGATTCAACAGTCATCTGGACAATAAAAGCCGTCGCTGTGGTGAGATATTCAAATTTCCAAGAGGATAATCGAGTTTGGCATCATCCTCTTTTTCTTCTAAAAAATTGAACTTTTGTTGAAAAAACTAAAATCACAAAAATAATTACAACTATTTTATGAATTTATAGTGAATATATAGGAAAATAGTCGGGTCAGTACCAGCTTTTGATTCAATCTTGACGACAATTCCATTACAATTATCGGGTTTTGAAATTCATGCCTAGATATACAATTAATTAGAGGACGTATCTGTGAGCAAAGAGACTATCATCGCCCTACACGCAGAGCACCAAGGTCGCTGGAAAAACCGTGAAGAAATCGCGGAACGTATGATTGCTTTACTCGGTCAGTTGTACCGTGAAAAAAATATCATGGTTTCAGTTTTTGGTCGTTCTTTAGTTAACCGTTCTGTGATTCAAATTTTGAAAGCACACCGTCGTACTCGTATGATGGACGTAGAACTTTCAGTTGTTCACACTTTCCCATTGCTTGAAGCTTTGGCTAAAGTAGACAACATCGGTTCAGCAGAAATCGACTTAGGTAAACTTGCTGTTGAATATAAAGAAAAAGGCGGCGATGTAAATGCATTTGTTGCAGACGCTGTGAAATCTTTAGCGGGCAATCCAACAACTGTAGAAAGCAAAGATGTTGTACTTTACGGTTTTGGTCGTATTGGTCGTATCCTTGCGCGTTTAATCATTGGTCAATCTGGTCTTGGCCGTGGCTTAAACCTTAAAGCAATTGTGGTACGTAAATCGTCTGATGGTGATTTAGAAAAACGTGCGTCTTTATTGCGTCGTGACTCTATTCACGGTCCATTTGCAGGCACGATTTCTGTAGATGAAGAAAATGAAGCAATTATCGCAAATGGTAACTTCATTAAAGTGATCTATGCGTCTAACCCATCTGAAGTAGACTATACGGCTTATGGCATCAACAATGCATTGGTGATTGACAACACAGGTAAATGGCGTGATGCAGAAGGTCTTGCACAACACCTTCAATGCCCAGGTGCTGCACGCGTAATTTTAACTGCACCTGGTAAAGGTGACATGAAAAACGTGGTGTACGGTGTTAACCAAGCAGACATTCTTGATGAAGATACCATTATTTCTGCAGCAAGCTGTACAACAAACGCAATTACACCAACTTTAAAAGTGTTGCATGACAAGTACACTGTTGTGAATGGTCACGTTGAAACTGTTCACTCATTCACTAACGACCAAAACTTGATTGATAACTATCACAAGGCTGATCGTCGTGGTCGCGCAGCAACATTGAACATGGTTATTACCGAAACAGGTGCAGCGAAAGCTGTTGCGAAAGCATTGCCTGCATTACAAGGTAAATTAACAGGTAACTCTGTACGTGTTCCAACGCCAAACGTATCACTTGCAATCTTGAACTTAACGCTTGAGAAAGAAGTAGATCGTGAAGAAGTGAACGAATACATTCGTCAAATTTCAATTCACTCTAATCTTCAAGGTCAAATTGGTTATACCAACTCGACTGAAGTGGTTTCAAGTGACTTCATTGGTTCGCGTACTGCAGGTGTATTTGATGCGCAAGCAACCATTACTTCAGGCAACCGTTTAACTGCTTACGTTTGGTATGACAACGAAGTAGGTTATAGCTGCCAAGTATTGCGTATTGCTGAACAAATGGGCGGCGTAAGCTATCCTAAAGTTCCTGCTGAAACAAATGCATAATTTGTAGATACAGAATTTAAAATCAAAAAGAGCTTCAAATGAAGCTCTTTTTTTTGCATTTATTTCATTCTTAAATATAAGGATGAGTGTTGAAATTTCCACCTAATACGCTATCCTAAACTTACCAAAATAAAGTCTATGCTAAAAAGTAAGTAGATTTGATTTTGCTTTCAAGCTTTCAAAGCCTGAACAATAGAAATAACAGAAGGATACCGTTATGCAATATGCAACCAGTCACTTACTCGGGCAAGTCCTTGCTAAAGATTGTCCATCACGGATTCGTTTAGAACATTTAGCCAATAAATGGTCAATGTTGGTGTTGCATTGTTTAAGCGAAGGTTTGCACCGCTTTAGTGAGCTAAGACAGCGCATTGAAGGGGTGAGTGAAAAAATGCTGGCGCAAACCCTGAAAACTCTTGAGCATGATGGGTTAATTTTACGTACAGTTTACCCAACGGTGCCGCCTAAAGTGGAATATCAACTCACTTTTGAAGGCTCACAAATTGCAGCAAGAGTGAATCAACTGATTGAGTATTTAGAACAGCATTTGCCTGAAACTTCACAGCAATCTTCTCACTAATGGATTACTCATCTTTTAGGGAAGTCGCTGTAGATGTTCCTACTCCAAAGCACATTCTGGATGATTAAATAGTGCGTCGATGTGAAAAATCATAACGATCAATCAGCAAAATCCCGATGGCAAATACCAAAATACTGACAACACAACCCATCCAGCCCCGGTGTTGCCATGCGTAGACCGCCGTCAGTGAACCAAGTGCTGCACCTGAAAAATAAATAGTCATATATACCGCATTAATGCGGGAACGTGCGGTGGCATCAATTCGGTACACCAAGTTTTGATTCAATACGTGAAAAGCAGTTAGACCAAAATAACTCATCAATACGCCAACGGCATAAGCCACAATATTCTGCTGTGCAAAAAAGAGTGGAATGCAAGAAAACAACATCAAGCCAATACATAATATTGCGACAAAATTCTCACGACCTTTGCCGACCGTTTTACCCGACCAACTTGACGAGAAAATTCCAATCACACCCAATAAACCAAAAAGCCCAATTTGAAAATCACTAAAATAATAAGGCGGATTGACTAAAACAAAAGTCATGGAAGTAAAAACCAAGGACAAAATGGCAAAGCCCAAAGCGCCCGCGCACGCTCTACGAATTAAATGTGGTTGGGTTATAGCCAACTGAATTAAAGAACGATAAATGCCTGCCACAGTCAAATTTTTATTGGCAGCTGTAGAGGGAAGTTTTGTCCACATTAAGCCTGCAAAAAGTAGGGTGATGATACCGCTGCTGAAATAGACAGCTTCCCAAGACCAATAGGTCGATACAAAACCCGCGAAAGTGCGCGATAAAATAATCCCCATTACCAAGCCACTCATCAATTTGCCGACAATGGCAGCACTCGATTCAGGTGGACTGATGCTAGATGCAAATGGAATAAGCACTTGTGCAGAAATCGCACCAAAAGTGGCACATACGGTAAAGAAATACAGCATGGCTAAATTGCTGCTAAAAGACAGCAAAATTTGCGAAAACGCAGCAAAAACCATCAGACTGACAATCAATTTACGCTTATTTAGCAAGTCACCTAAAGGCACGAGTAACATTAAACCTAGTCCATAGCCTATTTGTGCCAAAACCACAGCAAAGCCTGCCTGACTGGTGCTAATTCCTAAACTTTTTTCAATTGAATAAATTAAAGGCTGATTAAAATATGCCGATCCCGCACACAAGCCACAGGCGGTTGCTATGAGTAAAATAAATTTAGGCGATAAAGCAGGCGTGGTTGTGGTGGCAACAGCATTAGACATGGCGGCAGAAAGCAAACAAGGGTTAAAGCACTATAAGAACTTAGATGAGGAAGGAGAAATAAGAAAAAACGATCATATCATTGCTAAAAGAAATGAGTGTTTTGAACAATCAAGGATAAAAAGCATCTACGCATACGATTGCATAAATATAATTCGAGAAATTCTCTAAAATATGGCAGAATATACGGCTTTTAAAGTTTTAGAGGATTGGCAAGATGCGCTTTGTTGATGAAGCAGTCATTACCGTAGAGGCTGGCGACGGTGGCAATGGCGTAGCCAGTTTTCGCCGAGAGAAATTTGTACCATTTGGTGGGCCAGATGGCGGTGATGGTGGTCGTGGCGGCAGTATTTTTATTCAAGCCGACGACAACGCAAGCACCCTTGTAGATTATCGTTATACCCGTAAATTTCGCGCTGAACGTGGTAAAAACGGTTCGGGCGCAAACTGTGCAGGTCGTGGTGGTGAATCTGTCGTTTTGACCGTTCCAGTGGGCACAACCATTGTAGATACAGACTCTGGCGATATTATTGCAGATTTAGTCGAAAGCGGTCAGAAAGTATTGGTCGCTCAAGGCGGTGATGGTGGTTTAGGGAATACTCACTTTAAATCATCTACCAACCGAACACCGCGTAAATTCACGCATGGTACCAAAGGTGAATTCCGTGAAATCCGTTTGGAGTTGAAAGTCCTTGCCGATGTAGGCTTGCTAGGCATGCCAAACGCGGGTAAATCGACCTTTATTCGTGCCGTGTCTGCGGCAAAACCAAAAGTTGCTGACTATCCATTTACCACCATGGTGCCAAATTTAGGCGTGGTGGATGCAGATCGTCATCGTTCTTTTGTCATGGCAGATATTCCAGGACTAATTGAAGGTGCAGCAGAAGGCGCAGGTTTGGGGATTCGCTTCCTTAAACACTTGGCGCGTACTCGTATTTTACTGCACATTGTGGATGTTCAACCTATTGATGGTTCTGATCCTGCGTACAATGCCAAAGCGATTCTGCAAGAGTTGGAAAAATTCTCTCCGACTTTAGCAAAATTACCAATCGTGTTGGTGTTGAATAAACTTGATCAACTTCCTGAAGATTCACGTGAAGAATGGTGTAAACACATTCTTGAAGAATTGCAGTGGGATGGCCCTGTGTTCAAAACTTCAGGTTTAATGTCTGAGGGTACACAGCAAGTGGTGTATTACTTGATGGATCAAATTGAACAACAACGCGAACGCGAAGTTGAAGATCCTGAGTACGCAGCAGAAATGAAAGCATTCCGTGATCAGCTGGAAGCTGAAACACGTGAACAAACCATTGCCGCGAAAGAAGCGTATCGTGAGATGCGCCGTCAGCAACGTCTTGCAGGTATGCTGGGCGATGATGACGAAGACGATGATGGTGAAGATGGCGAAGTAGAAGTGTACTACGTACGCTAAGCGCTACAAAAAGTGACTGAGGACAAGATGATAGAAGTGGTAGATGGGCAACGTCAGCTCAAGGGTTGTAAACGAATCGTTGTTAAAATCGGATCATCTTTACTCACAGCCAATGGGCAAGGTTTAGATTTGGATGCAATCTCGCATTGGGCGGGACAAATTGCAGATCTACACAATGCTGGACACGAAATTATTTTGGTGTCATCGGGAGCTGTGGCTGAAGGTATGGTGCGAATGAAACTTGAGCATCGACCCACTGATCTACCCAGTCTTCAGGCATGCGCTGCCATTGGTCAAATGGGTCTGATTCAGACTTGGTCAAGTGTGCTGGAAAAACACCAGATTCAAACTGCACAAGTCCTATTAACCCATGATGATTTAGCAGATCGTCGTCGTTATTTAAATTCCTGTGATGCATTGCAAAACCTGATTGAATGGCGCGTGATTCCTGTCATCAATGAAAATGACACAGTCTCTACTGATGAAATTCGCTTTGGTGATAATGACACTTTGGCTGCGATGGTAGCAGGGCAGGTACATGCAGATTTGTTGATTATTTTGACCGATCAACAAGGTATGTTTGACTCCGATCCACGTTCTAACCCAAATGCAAAACTATTCCATACCGTACGTGCTTTGGATGAAAGCTTGTTCGATATGGCAGGTGGTGGCGGTAAGTTTGGGCGTGGCGGTATGCTGACTAAAGTTCGTGCGGCACGTTTAGCGGCTAAATCGGGCTGTCCGACGTTGATTGCCAGTGGTGAAAGTGACAACGTACTTGCGCGTTTAATGGCGGGCGAATTGTTGGGTACTTTATTTATTACCGATAATGACCGTATTGCCGCACATCAACAATGGTTGGCAGCACATTTACAAACAGCAGGACGTTTGGTTATTGATGATGGTGCAGTCAAAGCCATTAAAGAAAACCACCGCAGTTTATTGCCTGTGGGGGTTAAAGCCGTAGAAGGGCATTTTGAACGTGGCGATGTGGTGGAGTGTGTAGATACACAGGGTCATCGTGTCGCTGTGGGACGTGTAAACTTTAGTTCGCGCTCTGCAGACTTGGTCAAAGGCTTGGCTTCTGACAAAGTGCATCAGGTGTTAGGCGAGGCACGTTCGTTGGAGATGATCCATCGCAATCACATAGCGATTTATTGATGTTGTAATACATTGAAAATAAATGGATAAAACTATTCTTTTATTTTATTAGCTACTTGTTTAACGACTTGGTAAAGAGCCTACTCAACATAAAGTAGGCTTTTTACTGTTAAATATATTTAGATATCAAGAACAAGTTTTTGGGTTTCATTTTGCCCGACTTGTAACGAATGTTTCAGTTTGGTGGTCTTACATGAACCAAGATAATTTAAAAGATTTATTATTATTTTTGAACTTTACACAGCATCAAAACGTATTTATTAAAAAATTTTCGTTTGGGGATTATAGTCTTTCAATTGATTTTGAGAATAAAACGATAAATTATCCTGAAGATTATGGTTTAAAGGTGAATGAAAGACAGACTTGTAATTTCGCAAGTAATGAAAATTTTGTGGTGTTTGAATGCGTACATCGTTTATTAGAAAAAGGTTATAAACCTGAACATATTGAGCTTGAACCTAAATGGAAGCTCGGGCATGGGGCGAGTGGTGGTCGTGCCGATATTATGGTGAAAAATCATCAAAATCAACCATTTTTAATTATTGAATGTAAAACCTTTGATCGTGAATTTAATAAAGCTTGGAAAGATACGCTTGAAGATGGCGGACAGCTTTTTAGCTATGTCGAACAAGAAAAGTCAGTTGAATTTATTTGCTTGTATGCATCACAGTGGAACGAACGAGATAAAAAAGTTGATGATCAACAGCGCATTATTTCTGTTAAAGACAACCCAATTATTTTAAAGGATTTACCCGAAGCACTGCATTATAGTAATGCCAAAAATGTGAAGGAGCGTTTTAAAGCATGGAAAGAGACTTATCAGTTAGAAGCGACTGAAAAAGGCATTTTTGAAGACAATATTCAAGCCTACCAAATTGGTAAAGACAAATACACTCTAGCGATTGATACTCAACCAATTAATAGCCTGAATATTAAAGGAAAATATCACGAGTTTCGTACGATTTTGCGGAAACATAATGTGTCACGTCGTGAAAATGCTTTTGAAGTCTTGGTGAATCTATTTTTATGTAAAATTGTCGATGAAACCCAAAATCCAGAAGACTTGCATTTCTATTGGAAAGGCATGGCATACGATAGTTATTTTGATTTGGTCGATCGTCTGCAAAAGTTGTATAAAATCGGGATGCAACAATTTTTACAACAAGATATTGTTTATGTCAGTCAAGATGATATTGATGGCGCATTTTGGGCAATTAAACAAAAACCGAATGCGACTGAGCAACGGATTAAAGAATTATTCCAACAACTTAAATTTTATAAAGGTTTAGATTTTGAGTTTATTAAAGTTTCCAACAAAGAAAAATTCGAAAAAAATGCCAAAATTCTGATTGAAATTATTCAGATGTGGCAAGGTCTGCGCCTAACTTCGACCGAAGAAAATCAATTCTTAGGTGATATGTTTGAATACTTCCTTGATAACGGTATTAAACAAAGCGAAGGGCAGTTCTTTACACCTATTCCGATCTGTAAATTTATTGTGTCAGCGTTGCCACTTGAAAGCATGTTGCGGAAAAAATCTGAGCCATTAAAAGTGATTGATTATGCTTGTGGTTCGGGGCATTTCCTGAATGAATACGGCTCACAAGTCAGTAAACTGCTGAAACCGATTAAAGATATTGATGAGCCAAATGGTTACTACGCCAAAACTTATGGCATTGAAAAGGAAGACCGTTTAGCCAAAGTGTCTAAAGTGGCTTCGTTTATGTATGGGCGGAATGAAGTCCAAATTATTGATGCCGATGCCTTAATCTCACATGAAGAGATTCAACCTGAAAGTTTTGATGTATTGGTGGCAAATCCTCCATTTGCGGTAGAAGATTTTTTACAAACCATTGATGAAGTGGAACGTGAAAAATTTAAGCTGTTTAATTTGGTAAATAATCCGAGCAATAACAATATTCAATGTTTCTTCTTAGAACGTGCACAACAACTGCTTGCACCTGATAGTGTGATGGGCGTGATTGTACCGAGTTCAATTTTAAGCAATAGCGACAGTATTCACATTGCCACCCGTGAAATTTTATTACAGCATTTTGATTTTTTAAGTATTGTCGACTTGGGTGGTCAAACCTTTGGTAAAACGGGCACAAATACCGTGGTGTTGTTCTTGCGCCGTAAAGCACAGCGACCTGAGCAAGCTGTACAGTTTAAAAATCGTGTCAATAATTTCTTTGCTGATTGGGAAAATGAAAAATCAAGTAGCGGCGGTGCATATCAAGATATCAAGGTGGTCGAAAAGTATTGCCAGCATACAAAAATTGATTTTGTACTGTATGAAACGCTGTTAAAAGGTGAACTGAATGCAGACTTATTGGCGATAGACATCTTTAAGGATTACCAAACCGATTTTAATAAACAGTCTGAAATTGTTAATTTAAAGAAACAAAAGCAATTTAAAGCCAAAACTGAAGCTGACCAACAAGCTGAGTTAGATAAGCGTTTACTTAATTATTTAACCAACATTGAAAAAGACAAGCTGTATTACTTTATGCTCACACAATATAACGCTGTGGTGGATAATAAAGTACGTCCGTTGTTAGTTGTAAAAAGTCCAAGCGATAACAAAGAACAGAAGAAGTTCTTAGGTTATGAGTGGAGTAGCGCCAAAGGGAATGAAGGCTTAAGTTATTTGGGTGGCGATACGGTATTTGATATCAATACACCATTATTTGACCCGAAAAACCGTGATAACAGTGAAAAAATCAGTTATTTGATTCGTCAGAATTTTAATGGCGAGCAGGTGAGTATTCCTGAGCATTTAACGCCTTTTGTGTCACAAGTATATTTGCATGATGTACTTGATTTTAGTCGCAAAGAGTTTAATAAGGCTTTTAATCTATCGGCACAAAGTAAAGTTGAGATTGAAACAAAATGGGATTTAGTGAAAATTCCACAATTACTTTGCAAAATAAGTGGAAGTCAGAAAAAAATTCAAAATACTGAAATATTATTAGAAGGTTCAATTCCTGTTGTTACTCAAGAAAAGGGAAATTTGATTGCTGGATTTGTTAATGATGTAGAGCCAATTCAGGATTTACCATTAATTGTATTTGGAGATCATAGTTGTACATTTAAATATGTGGATTTTCCATTTGTAAGAGGGGCAGATGGCACACAGCTACTAAAAGTTGATCCAAATATTCTTAATCCCAAATATTTTTATTATATTTTAAATGTAATAAAAATCCGAAATAGTGATAAATATGAACGTCATTTTAAATATTTGGCTGAGGAGAAAATCCCTCTTCCACCTTTAGAGATTCAACAAAAAATTGTTGAAGAATGTGAAGCGGTGGATTCAAAAGCATCATTAAACTTAAACCGGATCGAAAATTTAAAAGAACAGTCTAATTCAATTTTAAATTCTGCTTATTCAATGACTAAAGATGCTGAATATCAAACATTAGATAAAATTGCAGTGCTTCAGCGTGGACGTTTTTCGCATAGACCACGTAATGATCCGAAACTATTTGGAGGAGATTACCCATTTATTCAGACGGGTGATATTTCTCGATCTAATGGTCAAAAAATTACATTTACACAGACTTTAAATGAAGATGGCTTGGCAGTAAGTAAATTATTTCAACCTAATATTGTATTAATTACCATTGCTGCAAATATTGGTAGCACAGCGATTCTAGATTATCCTGCTTGTTTTCCAGATAGTATTGTTGCATTAATGCCAAATGAGAACTTAATTAATTTGAAATATTTGGAATTGATTTTGAGAACTAAAAAACAATATTTAAATGACATTGCCCCACAAGTTGCACAGAAGAATTTAAAAGTTGAAATTTTGAATTCTGTAAAAATCCCAGTCCCACCTTTAGCTGAACAAGAAAAAATTGTTGAGCAAATTGAAGCATTAGAAGCACAAATTTCACAAGCGCAAAAAGTGATTGATGACGCACCACAGCAAAAACAAGCCATTTTGCAAAAGTATCTATAATTCTAGGTAATAAAAAATCCCGCTTACGAGCGGGATTTTTTATGTTTGGCTGACAGGATTAAGCTATTTAAACTGAATTGAACCGTTTGCGGTCACTGTCATTTTAGATTCGCCAGCCGCGACTTCCTGCTCAGGAACAGCCATATCGGCATTGGATGCTTTCATCATTGCCATACGTGGAATTGGCTGATGTGAGTAACTATTGGTATTGATGTTCAAATTTACCAATTCATAGTTGGGTTTATTCCATGCCTGTGCCAAGGTCTTCGCACGTTGTTGAAAGTTTTTAGATGCTTCGACCATCAACTCATTTTCAACTTTTTTACGTTGTGCATCAGACACGCTAAAATTAATAGATTGGGTCTGAAAGTTTTGTTGTAGCTCGCTCACCAATTGGCTTGCTGCTTTAAAATCGGTACTTTGTACCCGTACCTCTGCACGACCGCGCCATTCTTTTAACTTACGACTGTCATTGTCGTAAATTGGATAGGTGGTTTGTGAGCCCGTTTCAACTTTCACTTGTGGATACTTACGTGCAGTTGCAATGGCTTGGCTCATTAACTGGTTAATTTGTGATGCAAGTTCAGCAGGCTGTTTGTGACTTTTTTCAATATATAACACAGCGTGCATTTGATCATTTGAAACTTCGCGTGTAGCTTCGGCTTGAACATTGACGATATTGTAATTTAAAGATTCATTTTGTTGGGCAAAAGCAGTGCTTGCAGCACCAACAGCCAACAGGGTAGCAGCGAGAGAAAGTAAGCGCATATTCTGACCTTTTGTTCAAATTATCGAGATTTTAAAATGTGTTTTAACTGCTTTAAATTTTAGCTTTGCTTTGTGAGGATTTTTAGTTGAATTTGTGGTGGCTTTGTAAAATATGCGTTAAAAATTGCGGTAAATACTGCTTTATAAAATTCAATAAAAATAATGATCTATACTATTTTGAAAATAAATGCTGCATGACTTGAGAGATTGTGTAAAAAAAAGTATAAAAGGAAGTGGAAAGAGTTAAATTTTCTTTCCTTTGTCACAATGTAAGATGATAATTCAATCGAATCATCTGCAAGATATGTTTTTTCGATGAAATTAGGCAATATTTGGGTTAAACCTGTTTATTTTCTAGAAAAATTAGGTATTATCCCGCTTCCTAGTCTTGAAGAACAAAACTCTATCTCGCTAGATCAAAAAAGCACCGAGTCAAAGGACCGCAAGTCACCAGACTTATTTCTTTCAACCCATATCAGAGATGGTAATTCGATATGAGCGTTACTTCTGTAAACCCTGCCAACCATTCCACAAACGAATACTACTTGACTCGCCAAAGTCAGATGGAATCGAATGTGCGTAGTTATCCTCGTAAATTACCGTTAGCGATAGCGAAAGCACTGGGTTGTTGGGTTACCGATGTTGAAGGTACTGAGTACCTAGATTGTTTGGCTGGGGCAGGAACCTTGGCATTGGGCCATAACCATCCTGCGGTGGTTCAAAGCATCCAAGACACTTTAGCGAGTGGTTTGCCATTACATACCCTAGATTTAACGACACCTTTGAAAGATGCTTTTACTGAAGCGTTACTTTCACACATGCCTGGTGGTCAAGAAGAATACTGCTTGCAGTTCTGTGGTCCTACAGGTGCAGATGGCACAGAAGCGGCAATCAAACTTGCAAAAACCTATACAGGTCGTAGCTCAGTCATCAGCTTCTCAGGTGGCTATCATGGTATGACTCATGGTTCATTGGCGATGACAGGTAACTTGTCTGCAAAAAACGCAGTCAATGGTTTAATGCCTGGTGTTCAATTTATGCCATATCCGCATGAATACCGCTGCCCACTTGGTATTGGCGGTGAAGCGGGTGTAGATGCGTTAACGTATTATTTTGAAAACTTTATTGAAGATGTAGAAAGTGGTGTCACCAAGCCTGCAGCTGTAATTCTTGAAGCAATTCAGGGTGAAGGCGGTGTAGTGACTGCACCAATTAAATGGTTGAAGAAAATCCGTGAAGTGACTGAAAAGCACAACATCGTTTTAATTCTAGACGAAGTACAAGCGGGCTTTGCACGTTCAGGCAAAATGTTTGCATTTGAACATGCAGGTATTGAGCCAGACGTGATTGTGATGTCCAAAGCTGTTGGTGGTGGTTTACCATTAGCTGTACTTGCCATTAAACGTAAGTTTGACGCATGGCAGCCAGCAGGTCATACGGGTACTTTCCGTGGTAACCAATTGGCAATGGGTACAGGTCTTGTTGTACTTAAAACCATTAAAGAACAAAACTTGGCACAAAATGCGCAAGAGCGTGGTGAGTTCTTACAGGCTGAATTGAAAAAATTAGCGGTTGAATTCCCATGTATTGGTAATGTTCGTGGTCGCGGTTTAATGATTGGTATTGAAATTGTAGATGAACGCCAAGAAAAAGACCGTTTAGGTGCTTATCCAGCAGACTCTCAATTGGCTGCTGCTGTTCAAGCTGCATGTTTTGACAACAAATTGTTGCTTGAGAAAGGTGGTCGTGGTGGTACGGTAATCCGTTTACTTTGTCCACTCATCATTACTCAAGAAGAGTGTGTAGAAGTCATCGCTCGCTTCAAGAAAGCAGTTGCTGAAGCGTTAGTCGCAGTTCGAGGCGCATAAGTTTATGGTAGATTTTGCAGAACATCGTAAAGCGTTACTCTGCAATGATGCTCAATCCATTGCTGACTACAGTGCAGCAATGGAACAAGCGACTCAAGCAGTCGCGGCATGGTTGCAAAATGACAAAATGTACACAGGCGGCAGCATTAAAGAATTGCGTGAAGCGATTTCTTTCCAGCCTGCAAAACAAGGTTTGGGTGTACAAAAGTCATTGGAACGCATGGTTGAGCTTTTCTTAAACAAAAGTTTAAAAGTTCATCATCCACATTCTTTGGCACATTTGCATTGTCCAACTATGGTGGCAAGCCAAATTGCAGAAGTTCTCATTAACGCAACCAACCAATCTATGGACTCTTGGGATCAAAGCCCTGCAGGTTCATTGATGGAAGTACAACTAATTGACTGGTTACGTCAAAAAGTTGGCTATGGTGCAGGTCAAGCGGGCGTGTTCACTTCAGGTGGTACGCAGTCTAACTTGATGGGTGTGTTATTGGCGCGTGATGCGTGTATTGCAAAGAACTGGAAAGATGAAAACGGTAATCCGTGGTCTGTTCAGCGCGATGGTATTCCAAGCGATGCAATGCGTAATGTGAAAGTCATTTGTTCTGAAAATGCACACTTCTCTGTGCAAAAGAACATGGCGATGATGGGTATGGGCTTCCAATCGGTTGTTACTGTACCTGTTAATGAAAATGCACAAATGGACGTGGTTGCACTTGAGCAAACCATGGCGCATTTAAAATCTGAAGGTAAGATCGTTGCGTGTGTGGTTGCGACTGCAGGTACAACCGATGCAGGCGCGATTGATCCGCTTAAAAAGATTCGTGACATCACTAATCAATATGGCGCGTGGATGCACATTGACGCAGCTTGGGGTGGTGCATTAATTCTTTCTAACAGTCATCGTGACATGCTTGATGGTATTGAGCTGTCTGATTCTGTGACACTGGATTTCCATAAGCATTACTTCCAAACTATTTCGTGCGGTGCGTTCTTACTGAAAGATGAAGCGAACTATCGTTTCATGCACTATGAAGCAGAATATTTGAACTCTGCTTATGATGAAGAACATGGCGTACCAAACTTGGTGTCTAAGTCATTGCAAACAACGCGTCGTTTTGATGCGTTGAAACTTTGGATGACGATTGAAGCATTAGGTGAAGAGCTTTACGGTTCTATGATTGATCATGGTGTGAAGCTAACCCGTGACGTTGCTGATTATATTAAAGCGACTGCAGGTTTAGAATTGTTGGTTGAACCACAATTTGCTTCAGTGTTGTTCCGTGTTGTGCCTGAAGGTTATCCTGCAGAGTTCTTGGATAGCTTGAACCAAAACGTGGCAGATGAATTATTTGCACGTGGTGAGGCCAATATTGGTGTAACTAAAGTCGGTAATGTTCAATCATTGAAGATGACGACTTTAAGTCCAGTGGCAACACTTGAAAACGTGAAAAACTTGTTAGGCCTAGTATTGGCAGAAGCAGATCGCATTAAAGATGCGATTGTCGCGGGTACTTATACGCCACCAATCGACTAATGCTTTCATTATTCAGATTGTTATGAAATACAACAAAAGAAGTCACTGCGGTGGCTTTTTTTGTGTCTGATTAAAAATATTGCAGTGAAGTGTTGTACCGTTCTTGCTTGAATTTTGTGATGGATTGGGTGTTTTGGGCTCAAATAATGCATTGCGGATGTCATAAAAATTACGCAATTGGCGAATAAACCATCAATTTTGGTAGAAAAAACCATAAATAATGATGACATTGGCATGAATTATTACAATTTGAAATTTAAATACTGAAAAAAATAAGCACTCTAGTGTTTTATTAGTTATTGATTTTAAATCATTTAAAAATTATTTCAGATACGAAAAGCAAATATAACCAAAGCGTAACAAAGCTGTAACATGGTTGTCATATTATAAAACCACAATGCAGTTATCGAAATAAGTACAAAACTTAATAACAAGTGACGTACTCCGAACTTGCATACTATGAGAGAGAACAGAATGCGCTTTACTAACATCGCCATTGCTTTAGCCGTATCTGCAGCAGCTGTAACAACTGCTAACGCAGCTCGTGACACCATCCAAATCGCGGGTTCTTCAACCGTTCTACCATACGCAAGTATTGTAGCAGAAGAATTTGGTAATACTTTCCCACAATTCAAAACTCCAGTTGTTGGTTCAGGCGGTTCTTCAGGTGGTTTGAAGCAGTTCTGTACAGGTGTGGGTGATAACACAATCGACATCGCGAACTCATCTCGTAAAATTAAAGATTCAGAATTAGCTGCTTGTAAAAAAGCAGGCGTAAACCAAGTTTTAGAAATTAAAATTGGTTACGACGGTATCGTATTTGCTTCTAACGCAAACAAAGCGGCTTACAAATTAAAGCCTTACCATGTATATGCAGCAATTGCAGCTCAATTACCATCTAAAGGTAAAATGGTTGCTAACCCATATACACGTTGGAACCAAATTGACAAAACACTTCCAAACGAGCCTATTACACTTGTAATTCCAGCGTCTAACCACGGTACACGTGAAGTGTTCCAAGAGAAAATGGTTGATGCAGGCTGTGAAGCTTATGCTGCAATCAAAGCATTAGACAAAGATGCGCAAAAGAAAGCGTGTACTACTTTCCGTAAGGATGGTCGTGTAATCGAAATCGCGGGTGACTACACAGAAACACTGGCACGTTTGAAAACTTCTCCAAGCGCAGTAGGTGTATTCGGCTTAGGTTTCTATGACCAAAACCGTGACCGTTTACGTGTTGCAACTGTAAACAACGTAGCGCCATCTGAAAACACAATTTTAAATGGTTCTTACCCTGTATCACGTCCATTGTTCTTCTACGTGAAAGGTGAGCACCTTAAATCAATCAAAGGTTTACCGCAATTTACTGAATACTTCTTGAGCAAGAAAGTATCTGGTAAAGGTTCTAAATTAGACAAAGCAGGTTTGATCTCTATGTCTGACAAAGAGCGTGCACAAGTTCTTGCTAACTTCAAAGCTGGTAAAGCGGTTAAGTAATTTGAGTTAAAGCAGCTGATGGCAGGGAACAACCTGCCATCGGCTTTTTGCTAAGAAATGTTTTTTCAAAAACACAAATTGAAAAAACAGTGGAGAATACATGAATCTGCTACTCATAGGTGTGTTATTGGCGATTATCGCCGTAGCCTATCAAATCGGGTTAAGCAAGAGCCGTAACCTAGCAGGTAAGGGAAATAACTCTGCAATGTTACATTCACGCCCAGGATATTATGGCGCGTTGGTAGCATTATGGTGTGGTATTCCTGCTTTTTTAATTTTGATTGTTTGGAACTTGGTTGAACCAAGTATTCTAGAGCAAGTGGTAATTAATAATGTGCCAGCGCACATTGCTGCAAGCCTAGACCCTGCAAGTACAAGTGTTTTGGTTGATCGCGTACAAGCCATTGCATCTGGTTTTGGTGTAAGTGATACACCTGCTGCATACGAAGTTGCAGCGGCAGAGCAATTAGCGAAAATTGAAACCATTGGTTCTTATGCCAAACTTGCGGTGGTGATCTGTGCGGCCTTATTTGGTTTGCTGTGGGCAAAGAAACGTGTTTCACAACAATTCCGCGCACGTAACCAAGTTGAAAAAATCATCAACATTTCTTTGGCATTATGTTCTGGTGTTGCGATTCTAACTACGGTTGGTATTGTGATGTCCATGTTCAGTGAAGCGATGCGATTCTTTAGTTTCGTTAGCCCACTGGATTTCTTCTTTGGTACAGTCTGGAACCCTGGTTTTAGCACCTCGGGTAGTGCAGATGGCAGTTATGGTTTACTTCCATTACTGTGGGGTACATTGATGGTGAGTGGTATTGCTTTATTAGTTGCAGTACCTATTGGTTTAATGATCGCCATTTACCTTGCAGAATATGCATCGCCTAAATTCCGTGCATGGGCAAAGCCGACCATTGAAGTTTTAGCAGGTATTCCGACCATTGTGTACGGTGTATTTGCCATGATGATCATCGGCCCGTTCCTTAAAACTGCGGGTGCAATCATTGGACTAGATATTAATGCCACGAGTGCATTAACCGCTGGTTTAGTGATGGGCATCATGATTATTCCTTTTGTATCTTCATTGTCTGATGACATTATTACGCAAGTGCCGCGTGCGCTGCGTGATGGTTCTTTAGGTTTGGGTGCAACCAAATCTGAAACCATTCGTCGCGTGGTGATGCCAGCTGCATTACCAGGGGTGATTGGTGCATTCTTACTTGCTGCGTCACGTGCAATTGGCGAAACCATGATTGTGGTGTTGGCTGCAGGTAATAGTCCTTTACTACACGCAAACCCATTAGAAGCGGTATCTACGGTTACTATTACGATTGTGAACCAATTAACAGGTGATACAGATTTCGCAAGTCCGCAGGCATTGGTTGCTTTCGCACTTGGTTTGACCCTGTTCGTGATTACCTTAGGTTTGAACATTGTTGCACTATACATCGTGCGTAAATATCGTGAGCAATACGACTAATGAGTACTTCAAATACATCGTCTTTGGATCAGTTAGATCCACAAGCTGCTGCCGAATTACGTGAACAACGTAAAAAAACCATCGCCAGTTCATTGGGTAAGCGTCATCGTAAGGAAAAAACCTTCCGCTTGATGGGTTTCTCGGCAGTTATTGCAGGTTTATTCTTTGTCGTATTGTTATTCGGCAGTATCTTATCTAAAGGTTTGCCTGCGTTCTGGCAAAGCAGCATGAGCCTTCCAATTTACTTCGATCCAGCGATTGTCAATGCAGGTCCAAAACCTAAGGCGATTGCAGGCGAGTCACCAGCCCAATACGAAGAACGTATGATTGCGTGGCAAACTGAAATGGGCATGGTCGATTGGGATGCCCTCATTGTGAACGGCATTATTGCTAAAGATAAAGCGCTAGAAGCACAGCGTGATGATCTTGGCTATTTATATACCAGTTCTGAAGCGTACCGTGTACGTGACATGGTGTTGGCTGATCCATCACTGATTGGTCAAACCAAAGATGTTAAAGTACTTGCAGATGCTAACGTAGATGTATGGTTAGAAGGTAATATTGACCGTAGCCTGCCAGATGAGCAGCAACAGTTAAGCCCTGAAGTACGTCAATTGGCAGACAAGTTAGAGTCACAAGGCATTATTGAAAGTACATTCAATACCAACATTTTTGTTAGCCCAGACTCACGTAGTTCTCCTGCAACATCTGGTTTGGCGGGTGCATTCATGGGTTCTTTATTCATGATGCTAATTGTGATCTTTATTTCGATTCCAATTGGTGTGGCATCGGCAATTTACTTAGAAGAATTTGCGCCAAAAAATGCCATTACTGATATTATTGAAGTGAACATTAACAACTTGGCTGCTGTACCTTCTATTGTGTTCGGTTTGTTAGGTGCTGCCATCTTTATTGGTTGGATGCGCTTACCATTGTCTGCACCGTTGGTGGGTGGTTTAGTGTTAAGTTTAATGACTTTACCAACCGTAATTATTACCACACGTGCATCGTTAAAAGCAGTGCCACCGTCTATTCGTCAGGCAGCTTTAGGTTTGGGCGCATCGCGTTTACAAACTGTGTTCCACCATGTACTCCCACTTGCATTGCCGGGTATTTTAACGGGTGCAATTATTGGTGTCGCACAAGCTTTAGGTGAAACTGCACCATTGTTATTAATTGGTATGAGTGCCTTTGTTGCCAGTGTACCAGCAACTCCATTTGATCAATCTACTGCGTTACCTGTGCAAATTTTCTTATGGCAGGGTAATGAATTGCGTAACTTCTTTGAAGGACGTACCGCTGCAGCCATTATCGTATTGCTTGCGTTAATGATTGGCTTGAACAGCCTTGCAATCTGGTTACGTAAGAAGTTTGAAGTACGCTGGTAATTGAGGGCAGAATATGAATACTGTAGCAAGCACAGAAAAACCAAATTCCTTAGAACAGGATAAACAAGTGAATCCACAGCAAAGCCAATTTACATCTCCAGATGTAGAACAGAAGCAATCATCAACTTCGTTTGTTTCACAGTTTGATACACAAGCGTCTAGCAAAAAAGAAGCTAAGTCTTCAAATGTGAAATTAAGTACCAATGATGTGCATGTGTACTATGGTGAATCTGAAGCAATCAAAGGTATTGATTTAAATATCTATGAAAATGAAGTGATTGCATTTATTGGTCCATCTGGTTGCGGTAAATCTACTTTCTTGCGTACTTTAAACCGTATGAACGACACCATTGATAGCTGTCGTGTAACGGGTAAAGTGATGTTGGATAACCAAGACATTTATGATCCTAACCTTGACGTCGTATTATTACGTGCGCAAGTTGGTATGGTGTTCCAAAAGCCAAACCCATTTCCAAAATCAATTTTTGAAAACGTAGCCTATGGCCCTAAACTGCATGGTTTAGCGCGCGATAAATACGATTTGGAAGAAATTGTAGAAAACAGTTTGCGTAAAGCTGGTTTGTGGGATGAAGTGAAAGACCGTTTGAATCAACCAGGTACTGGTTTGTCGGGTGGTCAGCAACAACGTCTTTGTATCGCACGTACCATTGCGGTAAGTCCAGAAGTAATTTTAATGGATGAACCATGTTCGGCACTTGACCCAATTGCAACGGCAAAAGTAGAAGAATTAATTTCTGAACTTTCTACTCAATATACAATTGCAATTGTAACGCACTCTATGCAACAGGCAGCACGTGTATCTGACCGTACTGCATACTTCCATTTGGGTGATTTGATTGAAGTGAATGCAACTGAAAAAGTATTTACTCAGCCAGACCATCAATTAACAGAAGCATATATTACAGGTCGTTTTGGTTAATCTGCTTAAGTCCTGAAAGCTATTAAAACAGAATCTTAGGATTCTGTTTTTTTGTTATAGTATTGATTGTTTTGTACGCGCAGCGAAAATAAAAAATGCAGTTTCCTTCACAAGAAGAACGACAACAGGCAAAACCAGCACGCCAAGCCACGAAAAAAATAATCGATGCCTTGTTTGGATTTCAACATAGTGCAGAGACGATAGCAGCACTTTTGGTTTTGCTGAGTATTTTATTGGCAACGTTTTTTAACCATGATGGGTGGTTTCCAACTTCTCAAAGCCCCAATATGAGCAATTATCATCGTTGGTTGTATGATCAATTTGTGATAGTTTCAGGTGTGATAGTGCTTGTTGTTTATTTTAGGGTACAGCAGCAAGCAAGTGATCCCCATTTTCGGCAGGCTTGGCGAGACTATATTGATGCCAATGCTAAATTTAAGTTTTATCGCTATGTAAAAGCACAACAAAAAAATAAGTTACCGTTCTTGCACAGTGCAGTAGGTGAATTTCTTTGCGTAATGTGTTTCTGCGTAGGTTTAGTGTGTTTCTATTCAATGCTTACACCTTCAGATCATGAGCGTAGAGGTAGTTTTCTACTGTTTGGTTGGTGGCCGATCAACGCACTTATTATTGGGATTTGCTATCAGGGGCAAATTTGGTTTGCTGTACGTTTAATGGCTGTTCGGCAGATTTCTAAACGATATTTACGATTGATTCAAAAAGAAGCTGCTTTAAGATAGAAAAAGTATTGAAAAAGTCGAAATTGACCTAATGTAGTCCTAATAAACCGAATTAAATTGAGAACTCATTTTTATGTTATTTCATTTACCTAAACTACCTGCCGAAATTCGGATTAGTCATTTGAATGCGCGAATTAATGAACAACGAAAAAAAATTGCGCAAACCACGGCATCTAAACTCGAGCTATTACAACTTTCACAACAAATGGCACGTGAAGCGCGCGCCCGTAAAAAGAACAATCAAAAAATTTATGTGTTGGATTTTAAAGGTGATACTGCTGCGTCTGCTGTAGAGCAATTGCGTGAAGAAATCACCCTAATTTTGGCAACGGCCAAAGCTGGACGTGACCGTGTTGTGGTACGTTTGGAAAGTCCAGGCGGTATGGTGCATGGTTATGGGCTTGCAGCTGCACAATTGGTACGTTTGCGTGATGCAGGTTTCCATCTCACGATTTGCGTCGATAAAGTCGCAGCAAGTGGTGGCTATATGATGGCATGTATTGGTTCAGAAATTGTGTCAGCGCCATTTGCGATTTTGGGTTCTATTGGCGTAGTGGCACAAGTGCCTAACTTTAATCGCTTGCTCAAAGAAAAAAATATAGATTTTGAGATGTACACAGCAGGTCAATACAAACGCACTGTGACCATGTTTGGTGAAAATACCGAAGAAGGCAAGGCTAAGTTTGAAGAAGAATTGCAACAAACTCATGTACTATTTAAACACTTTGTCGAAAAATACCGTCCACAACTGAATGTTGAAAAAGTGGCAACAGGTGAGCATTGGTATGGTCAGGATGCACTGGATTTAAACTTGGTAGATAAGTTACAAACCTCAGATGAATACTTACTAAGTTTGTTGCCACAGCATGATATTTATGTGATTCAAACCCGTAAAAAGCCAACTTTGGGTGAAAAACTGGGTTTGCAAGCTGCACAAATGGCAGACAGTTTGATTCCTGCAGTGATGAATAAACTGGTTGATAGCCTAAGCAAAGCCAACAGCAGTTTGTTGCAAATCCGTGATCCTAAACTGTAATAGTGATGATCTAACTTCTAAAATTTATCTAAAAATTGCGCTCAATTGAGCGCAATTTTTTTATTCACTTTTATTCAAAAATATAGAGTCTTTGATTTAAGCATCTTAATTTTCAATTCAGCTTGATGTTATATCTTTGTGATAAGAACAAAACCACCTTGATAGATTGAATATGCAAACAAATAGTGTGCCCGCGAAGCAATCAACATCTACAGATTTAATGATTCGCTTTTTGCATGTGGTGATGCAGCTAAGTTTTACAGGGGCTTATTTAACAGGTGATGCGGAAGAATGGCATCAGTTACATATGGCTTTTGGCTATACGTTGGGGATTAGTTTAGCTTTACGAATTTTGTGGCAGGTGTTGAGTATGTTGAACAGCACACAGCCAACAGGAATTTCTAAACGTTTAGGCATGATTCAACAATTTGTAAAACGCTATTGGAAACAGCCTCAGCAGTTTTTTTCATTGCAGTTTTTAAAGTCAAGTAGTTCTAGTGAATTTCAATTCAGTATTTTGTTGATTTGGTTGGCATTGCCTTTAACTGTGTTGGTTGGATTTTTCACCGATTATACCCAAAGTCATACTTTAAAAGAGCTACATGAATTTGCAGCAAATTTATTCTTAGCTGCGGTATTGGTGCATTTAGCGAGCTTAACTTTAAGCAGCGTATTGTTTAAAAAATGGCTTGCCAAAACCATGTTTTGGGGTTCAGGTAAACCTGCAGTATTAACGGTGTTGATCTGGATGATTTCAGTCGCAAGTTTAGCTGGCTTCTGGTGGTGGTATTGGCAATAAATTTGGATTTAGTACGAAAGAGGCATCCTGTTAGGGTTTCTTGATCAAGTAGAAGCATCCCATCAGCATTGCTCCTATCGTTGCTAAAAGCATATCCATGTGTGCATCCCAAATATCACCTTGCTGACCATTATAATTTTCAGCATCTTCTGGCGATAAGCCAAGCGCAATGAGCCATTCCACCCATTCATAAATTAAACTGCTTGCCATGATAAATTGAATGACCAAAAGATATAAAACGATAGGTTTGTTTTTTGGAAACCAGACTTCAAACAAGCGCAATAAAACAGGATAGAGCAAAATACCATAAGCCAAATGCACAAAACGGTCATACATATTGCGTGACCAACCCATGCTCTGATCTAAATTGAAGCCAAAGCTGTGCAAAATCCAATCATTATAGGGCACATAAGAATACAGATAATGTGCTCCGACAATATGAATCAGTAAAAATATTAAATACAGCACAAAGCTAGAAAAACTCAGTCCTACTTTTTTAAACGCAATCAATAAAGCCGCGAGCATAAAAACTGTGCCTGCCTGATGCAGTAGATACGATTCAAATTCCAGTGGTTGAATACTGGCAGCAAGCATGGCGAGTATAACCAAGCCTAAAGCACAGTAATGTTGAATGCGGAATTGATTTTGCATGTGATGTTTAAGTTGGAAGATTTGTTTTATTCTAATAAAAATGCGAAGCCGAAGCTTCGCATTTTTGTATTGTGATGAATGCTTTTACAAATTAGATTTTAGCAATTAAATCTTGAATTTGTTTTGCTTGTTCAGCTGCATTACCTGTGTAAGTTGCAGGCGTCATTGTCGCTAAACGTGCGCGATCTGCTGCAGGAACGCCTTCCAACTCATTACCATTCACGAAATCTACCATCATGTCACGTGTCATAGCTTGACCACGTGTAAGAGCTTTTAATTTTTCGTATGGTTTTTCGATGTTATAACGACGCATCACAGTTTGAATTGGCTCAGCCAATACTTCTTGAGCATTGTCTAAATCTTCAAGAATACGTTGTGCGTTCAATTCAAGTTTGCCAATACCTTTAGAGCAAGCTTCAAATGCGATCAAGCTTTGTGCAAAACCAACACCCATATTACGCAATACAGTCGAGTCAGTTAAGTCACGTTGCCAGCGAGAGATTGGTAATTTTTCGCCTAAGTGAGCCAAGACTGCATTGGCGATACCCAAGTTACCTTCAGAGTTTTCAAAGTCAATTGGGTTTACTTTGTGCGGCATGGTTGAAGAACCAACTTCACCTTCTTTCAGTTTTTGCTTGAAGAAACCAAGTGAGATGTAGCCCCAAACGTCACGGTTGAAGTCGATTAGAATGGTGTTGAAACGACGTAGCGCATCAAACAATTCTGCCATATAGTCGTGTGGCTCAATTTGAGTCGTGTATGGGTTAAAGCTTAAACCTAAAGATTCTACAAATGCTTGAGAATGTGCAGGCCAGTTGATTTCTGGGTATGCAGAAAGGTGAGCGTTGTAGTTACCTACTGCACCATTGATTTTGCCCAAAAGCTCAACTTGCTTGAACTGTTTGATTTGACGTGCAAGACGATATGCCACGTTTGCCATTTCTTTACCCAAAGTTGTTGGGCTTGCAGTTTGACCGTGAGTACGTGACAACATTGGTTGATCTGCGTGTTTTTCTGCCAATGCAACAATCGAATCAATGATTTGCTGCATCGCTGCAACCAATACTTCACGACCATTTTTAAGCATTAAAGCATGTGACAAGTTGTTGATGTCTTCTGAAGTACAAGCAAAGTGAATGAACTCACCTGCATTTTTTAACTCATCAATGTTGGCAATTTTTTCTTTTAAGAAATATTCAACTGCTTTTACGTCATGGTTGGTGGTGCGTTCAATTTCTTTAATGCGGTTGGCATCATCTTCAGAGAAATCTGCAACAATTGCATCTAATGCAGCATTCGTTGCAGCACTGAAAGCAGGTACTTCGGTAATTTCAGGACGATTGGCAAGCGCTTGTAACCAACGCACTTCAACAGTCACACGAGCATGGATTAAACCAAACTCAGAGAGGAAAGGGCGGAGAGCATCACATTTGCTTGCATAGCGCCCATCTAATGGAGAAAGTGCGGTTAAAGCGTTCATATCGATTCCTTAAACTTTGGAATTAAACCTAAAACAAAAGCGTGTTCAGCATGGTTTAAACCACCTGATACTGTAAACGCGCCAGATCTTGAATATCACGTAATAATTTACGTTTGCTAAATACCATGCCCCATGAACTGCCACCAAGTTGACGCCAAAGGTGTGCCATTTGTAAGCCTGTAAAAAGCGAAGCTCGAATTCGGTTGGTATGTGCAGAATCCTTAAATGCTTCTGCATTGCCACGTACCATAATGCGCGGGTTAATTTGTCCCGCAGTATCGACATAGGTTTGGGCTAAATTGGCAATAATACTGGGATGCAAATAGTTATGATCAAAAAATGAAAGTTGTTTTAAGATTTTTTGCTGTGACTGCTCAATAATTTCGACGTATTTAGGATTGCTATACACTTTCTTTTCTAATTGTAAGAGTGCCATCGCATACGACATGGGTAGTTTGGTATTGGATAGTTTAGGTAAACGCGATTTAGGAGCAGTATTAAAAGGTTGGTTGATGCTGCTTTCTAGCGTTTTTAAACCCAAAGAAATATCGGCCAAATGATTAAAAAAATCCAAAGTTTGCGAACTGTGGTTGCTACTTGGACGGATATTTAAACTGGCTTTAATCAATTGCTCAAAATAAAAGTTACCGCTTTCACCAATACTTTGTCTGCCTGTGAGTGCAGTCATGTGCGTGAGCTGGGTGGCTTGAAACACACCCGCTAACGCCAAGGCACGATTTTGGCGAACATTCAGAGTTGGTGACTGTTGAAACGGTAACTCTGTCATCCAAAACAATCCTTAAATAAAATCGGGTTTAGGTGCATTGGTATGGTGAATCACACCACCACCTAAACACACTTCGCCTGAATAGAATACGACACTTTGACCAGGAGTGACTGCACGTTGTGGCTCATCAAATTCCACACGTACACCGCCAGGCATGCTGTCATCATTGAAAATTACACAGTCCTGATCATCTTGGCGATAGCGAGTGCGACAAGTACAACGGAAGCCTGACGCTGGAATTTCTTGTTCACCTGCCACCCAATCAATTGCTTCGCTCCATAAAATAGTGCTTTGCATGAGTGGATGTTCATGACCTTGACCAATCACTAAACGATTGTTTTCAATATCTTTATGCAGGACAAACCATGCACCTTCAGCAACACCTTTTAAGCCGCCAATACCAATCCCGCCACGCTGACCGAGCGTATAGTACATTAAGCCGTGATGTTCACCAACCTCTTTGCCATCGTCTAAAACAATTTTTCCAGCTTGAGCAGGCAAATATTGTTTTAAGAAATCATTAAAGCGACGTTCACCAATAAAGCAAATCCCTGTCGAGTCTTTTTTCTTGGCAGTGACTAAATCTAGTTCTTCGGCAATTTTTCGGACTTGCGGCTTTTCAATTTCGCCCACAGGGAACAAGGTTTTATTGATTTCACGACCATGCACTGCATGTAAGAAATAGGTTTGATCTTTATTTTTATCTAAACCACGTAACAGTGGAGCGTATGCTTCACCTTTGGAGTTGTACTGCGTTCCACCACGACGAGCGTAGTGACCTGTGGCGATAAAATCTGCGCCTAAATTCATGGCGTGATCTAAAAAGGCACGGAACTTAATTTCTTTATTGCATAAAATATCTGGGTTTGGCGTGCGTCCTGCGGCATATTCGGCAAGAAAATGCTCAAAAACCCGATCCCAATATTCCATCGCAAAGTTGGCTGTATGCAACTTAATGCCTAGCTTGTCGCACACCGCTTGCGCATCGGCAAGATCTTCCATCGCGGTGCAATATTCAGTGCCGTCATCTTCTTCCCAGTTTTTCATGAAAAGCCCTTCAACCTGATAACCTTGTTGAAGTAGAAGTGCAGCAGAAACAGATGAATCTACACCACCTGACATACCGACGATGACACGTTGTTGCATAGGATTAGGCATCCAAACTAGAAATAAGGGGAGAATTTTGGTGCTCGTAAATGAGCGATAAAGGATAAGATTGACCACTGAGCGCATCTTGAACCGCTTTCAGTACCAACGGACTTCGGGCACGTGCTGATTCAGCCAGTTCGTCTGCAGACATCCATACTGTACCAATAATATCGGGATCGAGCTGGGCTTGCGCATCATGTTGCAGCGATTCGGCTAGAAAGCAGAAGCGATAATAGGTGCGGTCAGGAAACATAGGCGGAGTATAGCTATAAATACCGAGTAAGGCATTAATTTTCACCCGATGCCCAGTTTCTTCCATGGTTTCACGTATTGCTGCTTCAATTAAGCTTTCGCCAGCTTCAACATGCCCTGCAGGCTGATTAAACACGCTATGCGTCACACCTTCTGTATGTTCTTCAACAAACAGGAATTTTCCGTTTTTTTCGATAACGGTGGCGACAGTAACGTGAGCAGTCCAAGCGGTCATTGAAAAGCACCATGGGGTAAAACGCATATTCTACAAAATTTAGGGGGATGTGGCTATGTTGAAAGGGGATTTCTTTAAAACTGTAAATGTAGGTTTGTGTAGTTGTGGGAAGATGTGAGGGGTACTTTGTTCTTTGATTCATTTGGTGATGCTGGATGTGATCTCATTTGCGCTAGGTGTTGTTGCCAAAGTCAAAGCTATTGCACAAATAGAAAAAGAGGCAGATATTGACCGTAAAGCTTTGTATAAAACTCTAAGTCAAGATTCAGCCTCTCGATTTGATAAGATTAATCATGTCATTCATACACTGAGTTTAAAATTAACGGTGCAGAACGTGTAATCCCTCAAATTACAACAATCAAAAAGAACTTTGAGGGGTGGATTATTGATAATTCCCCGCCACTTTTACATAGTGCCGTGCAGAATAAGGCAAAAACTCTTTTTCCTTGTCGGTTAAAGGACGAACTTTTTGCACAGGGCTACCCACGTACAAATAGCCACTTTCCAAACGCTTACGCGGTGGCACTAAAGACCCTGCGCCAATCATTACATCATCTTCAATAATGACATCATCCAAAACAATTGTGTTGATGCCCAATAACACCCGATTGCCAATGGTGCAGCCGTGTAAGGTCACACCATGTCCAACTGTGACATCTTCGCCAATAATCAGCGGTGAACCTTCAGGTTTGTCGGCTTTTTTATGGCTAACATGCAGCATGGCATGATCTTGCACATTGGAATTTTGACCAATCCGAATATGGTTAACATCACCACGAATCACGGCAAATGGCCAAACCGATACATTTGCGGCCAAATGCACATCACCAATCACCACCGACAATTCATCTACATAACAGCTTGCGTCAATTTTTGGGGTTTGCTCTAAATAAGCACGCACATTTTTTTTCATGATGGACAAATCTTTAGCTTATAAATTTAGGATTGAGGACAGTATAAAATAAAAAAGCACACATGCGGGCATGTGTGCTTTGCGCTTTAGTCTAAGCTTATGAATCTTAGAATAAGTTGCTAAAGAATTGTTTGATATGGTCTAGCATACGTGCAAAGAAACCCGCTTCTTCCACTTCCTGCAACGCCACCAATGGTTTTTCAGCAATCACTTTACCATCTAAGGTTGCGACATATTTACCAATCACTTGACCTTTTTTCAAAGGAGCAGTCAATTTAGGTTGAACCACCAATTGAGTTTTAATTTGGTTGGCTTTGCCTTTTGGCATGGTCACGTTAAAGTTTTCTGGCAAACCAATTTGTGCTTCTTTGCTTTTACCGTACCATACTTTTGCTTTAGCTAAGACTTGGTTGGCAGGCTGTACACGTACAGTTTCGTAGTTTGCATAACCCCAAGCTAACAATTCACGAGTTTGAGTTGCACGAGCTTGCATGGTTGGCGCACCAAAAATCACCGAAATTAAACGCATTGGGCCACGTTTAGATGAAGTGGTTAAGCAGTAACCCGCTTCGTTGGTATGACCTGTTTTTAAACCATCCACGCTTGGGTCGGTATATAACAGGGCATTACGGTTGCCTTGTTTAATTCCATTAAAAGAAAACTCTTTTTCAGAATAAATTGGGTAGTATTTTGAGCTGTCATGGATGATGTGCTGCGCTAAAGTCGCCATATCTTTTGCGGTAGAAAAGTGACCTTCAGCAGGCATACCCGTAGAGTTCATAAACTGGGTATTGCTCATGCCAATACGTTTGGCTTCTTCATTCATCATGTGAACGAATGTGCCTTCATTACCTGCAATGTGCTCTGCCATGGCTTTAGATGCATCGTTGCCCGATTGCACGATAATTCCGCGTAGCATTTCAAGTACGGTTGCTGTGCCATTTAAAGGAACATACATACATGATTCTGTGCTGCTGCCACGACACCATGCAGACTCATTCATGCGGACTTGTTCATCTTCCGTGAGTTCGCCTTTTAATAACTTTTGTTCAATGATGAAACTAGTCATCATTTTGGTCATTGAGGCAGGGGCGAGTTTTTCGTTTTCATTTTTTGAAGCTAAAATTTGTCCCGTCTCATAATCCATCAAAACGTATGATTTGTTATTGAGTTCTGGTGGTGTAGCTAAGACAGTTGCTGCATAAGAAAAGCTTGGTAATAGTAATAATGCAGCAAGGGCGCTTTTTGGGGTCATTCTAAGAGGTTCCAATACTTGAGGTATGCACAAAAGAGCTAGCATTTTAGGGCAAAGCTCAGCCGACTTCTATGGGAGAAATCGGCTTATTGATAAAAGTATTGTAACCAAATTGTATTATCTGCTATATGCTGTCAATTCTTGGCAAATTGCTTGGTTTTTGGCTGTTCCAGCAGCTTTGGCATCGGCACGGGCTTCTTTTAAAATTGGCTGGAAGCTTTTTTGTTTGCTGAGTTTACTTAAGGCAGTAACAGCGTCTTTTTCTTTAGGCATATATTCTTGGGCAAGTTTTGTATAACCCTGATGAAATTGATCTTGTTCTTTGACTAGTGAAGGGCAAACTTCAGATAACACATAAATAGCGGCTAATTCTTGCTGAGTCACTTGTTGTAATGGCGTCACTTCAATATTTTCTTCTTGCGCAATTGCGGCTTGACTTAAACCCAAACTGAGCGCAACTGCGCCAAAAAAATGAACTGCACGTGAATTTTTTAAGCCAGAAAATTGCATATCAAGTACCTTAAATATTGTTTGAACTGAATCTACCGATTCATTTAAGTGCTTATAAGATGAATCATTTATTTGCGAATTGAAAGAGTGAAAATGTATTAAAGCTGTGTGATCTGAGCGCAAATCATGTATAAAAAGTGAAGATTAAAGTCTGAAATTTGAAAATCAGTGGCTTGATATAAAGCGTAAAATAATAGTGGAAAAATACCAGATATAAAAACTAAGCATAAAATTTAAGGCAAACTTTGAAAGTTTGCCTTAAAGGGTGAGTATGCAAAATTATTTACAGGCTCAAAATAGTATTTAAATCATGTGATTTAAAGTGCTAATTCTAAAGCTTCCTGACACACTACTTTTTGCTCTTCTTTGGCTGTATCTTTTGCTGCTTCACGCGCTTCAGCTAAAACGGATTGATATTCTGCGTCGGCTTGTAGTTTGGCAAGCGTCATGTTCGATTCTGAATAATCTTGTAGATAAGTTTGAATCAGTGCTTGAATATTGGCATCTAATTTTGCATTTTTTCCAATCAGTGCAGGGCACATTTCAGTCATGACTTGTGCCGCTGCAACATCTTCTTTCACAATCGTATTGGCTTCTGCTGCAGTCAAATCTTCTGCAATTACAGACTGCGTTAATACAGCAGCAAAACCTAGACCCAATAAACGACGAAATGACAAAGCTAAAATCATGAGAATCACATATATTTTTGGATGGATGTTAAGCGCTAAATATATATAATCTTTTGTATATTTCAATGAAATGTGCTGATCAGTCATTTTGTTGTCGTGTGCTTATTAAATGTGCTTAGGCATGAATCAGGCACAAACAAGTTTAAGATTGAACCGACGTTGCTATATTTTAGTATATAACCTTTATATTTGTTTTATCTGAGATTTTTCTGTGAATATTTTGATAGCCAATGATGATGGCGTGTTTGCACCTGGTATCCAAGCTTTGGCGAAAGCCTTAAAACCTTTGGGTCGCGTGGTGATTGTTGCACCCGAAAGTGAACGCAGTGGTTTTTCGAGTGCGCTGACTTTAGACCGACCATTACGTCCTGTGCAAATTGCTGAAGATGTCTGGGCAGTGAATGGTACACCTGCAGACTGTGTCTATTTGTCGATGAATGGATTGTTCGATTTCGAATTTGATTTGGTGGTCAGCGGCATTAACAGCGGTGCAAATCTAGGGGATGATGTACTGTACTCAGGCACAGTCGGTGCGGCATTTGAAGGACGTTTGATGAAACAGCCTGCGATTGCGGTATCACTTGCAGGGCATAATGTACGTGCTTATCAGCATCCGCAAGATTATATGCAGGCAGCGCAGTGGGTACATGACTTTATTGCTCAAGGTTTACCAAGTTTACCTGCACGACATATTTTTAATGTGAATATTCCAGATGTGCCAGTGTTGCAGGGCACAAAAATTACCTATCAAGGACAGCGTACCCAATCTAAGCCAATTACTAGTCAGGTCGATCCACGAGGGCGTCAAGTGTATTGGATTGGTTTGTCGGGCGAGGCAGTGGCTGCACCGAAAAAAGGCTTAACTGAAATTGAGTCTGATTTTTTTGCGGTAGCAAATGGCTATGTCAGCGTGACACCAATTCAGATGGATGCCACCAATTATGACGTTTTGCAATCATTGCACAGTCAATTTTCCCAAATTGGCTAACTAATGTTATAACTTTGTGAAAAAGTAGCTTGTAAGCCTCATTACAAGGACTTTTTTGCTACTCTTAGCGCAATAGAAAATATTTAGAATTTGTAGAGAGGAAAGAATGCCTGTGGTGTTTCAGTATCGTTTATTTAGCACACCAACAGCATTGTTGAAAACCTTAGTGTTATCAAGTGCTGTTGTGGCTACCGTCGTGTTGAGTGGTTGTGCCTCTAAACCTCAAGTGAATAATTCTGCGCGTTATGCAACAGCGCCGAATTTTTATACTGTGCGTTCGGGTGATACTTTAAGTGGTATCGCTGCACGTTATGGTTTGAGCTATCTCAGCATTGCAGAAATGAATGATATTGCACCGCCGTATCGTATTTATGTCGGGCAGTCGATTCGTTTGAAAGCGGGCAATGCACCACGTACAACAAGCACTCGCCCTGTAACACAGGCTGCACCAATT
Source organism: Acinetobacter sp. YH12120 (assembly GCF_013418795.1). NCBI lineage: Bacteria > Pseudomonadati > Pseudomonadota > Gammaproteobacteria > Moraxellales > Moraxellaceae > Acinetobacter > Acinetobacter sp. YH12120. Next base: position 294,684 of record NZ_VPBI01000001.1, read on the forward strand.
CAACGTCAAACAGTCACATTACCAACGACACCTGTGACACCTGCACCGGTAACATCGACTACAACCACGACCACTAGCTCAACCACACCAAGTACACCTGTGCGTAGCAGCACATTGCGCTGGGTGAAACCATCACAAGGTGCTGTGATTGCACAGTTTAATTTGGCAAGTAATATCAAAGGAATTCGTTACGGTGGCAATGTGGGCGATCCAATTTATGCCGCAGCAGATGGGCAGGTGGTTTATGCTGCAGATGGATTAAAAGAATATGGGAACTTGATTTTAATCAAGCACATTGATGGTTATATCACCGCCTATGCACATAACAGTAAGATGAATGTGAGCAGTGGTCAAAATGTCACAGCGGGTCAAAAGATTGCTGAAATGGGTTCTTCTGGTGCAACACGTACCATGTTGGAGTTTCAGGTACGTCTAGATGGCAAGCCAATCAATCCAACTAATGTTTTACCAATAAATTAAATATCACGAATACAAAGCATAAATTTCACCGTATAATACAATAAGTTGCTTTTATCGATAGATGAGGGCAACGATTATAATTTCAGAGGGAATTTATGTTAGATCAACTTCGAGCAATGGGTGTATTTGCTTGTGTTGTTGAAAAAAGCTCGTTTAGCGGTGCAGCACGTGATTTAGGGATCACCACCAGCGCCGTCAGTCAGCAAATCCGTTCACTAGAACAAGATATGGAAGTCACGCTTCTGCATCGTTCTACTAGAAAACTGAGTTTGACTGAAGCAGGACAAGCTTTTTTCCACAGTTGTCAAGAAATGCTCGCCGCTGCTGAGCGTGGTAAAATACGCATTAATGAGTTAAGAGATGATTTGGTCGGTGATTTAAGAATTGCCACCACTCCAGAATTAGCCGCGAACCATGTGATTCCCGCACTTTCTCATTGGCTGTCTGCCCATCGTGGCTTGTCTGTACATCTAGAAACCGACAATCAATACATTGACCTGATTGATGGTCGTATTGATATTGCGCTGCGTATGAGTCCAATAATTGAAGATCAAAACCAGCATGTGATTCCTATTGCACTTATTGACCAAGTTTTAGTCGCATCACCTAGTTATTTAAATCAAACCGCGCCCATTTCACGTCCTGAAGATTTAAAACATCACGAGTTAATTCCATTAACCATTATGAAGAATTTTCAGCAACTCAATTTTAAGCATATCAGCACTGCTGAAAATGTGGATGTAGAGTTGGGCTCGCGTCTATCGACCAATAATGTGTTGGTGTCTAAATCTTTGTGTATGCAAGGGCATGGGCTTGCGCGAATTTTGCATTTGGATATTCAAAAAGATTTGCTTAATGGCAGTTTGGTTGAAATTTTGCCTGAGTGGAAATTACCCGCATTTACCTTGTATGCAATCATTTCCAAACATGAGCAACAACCGATGAAAGTACATCGTTGTTTGGAAGCCTTAAAACAATATTTTTCTCAATTGCCGGGTGGGCGAGTGTTTCAAGAAGCATCTTAATTGAATGTTGATAATATACTGATCGACCATTTAGTTAGCAAAAAGCCGCAGTTCAAACTGCGGCTTTTTGTTAGGGATTTATTTAAGCCAAGAATTTTTTAATCATTGCTACAAGGCGTTCAATCAATTGATCTGCCTGGGCTTGAGTAATATTTAATGTTGGCAATAAACGCACTACAGAACCTGCAGTTACGTTAATAATCATTTTGTATTCATCGCGGGCAATATCGACCAACTCTGCACATGGTTTTGGTAATTCAATACCAATCATCAAGCCAAAACCACGCACGCTTACATTTTGGTCTGCGAGTTGTTGACGCAATTGTTCCACAATGTAGCCACCCATTTTTGCTGCATTTTCTACCAAGTTTTCTTTCTGGATGGTGTCAATAACAGTGTAAACCACGCGTGAACCTAACGCAGTACCACTGTAGGTTGAGCCATGATTACCAGCAGTAAGAACGCCCACACCACGACCTTGAGTCATGACTGCACCAATTGGGAAGCCATTGCCCAAACCTTTCGCTGTAGTCAATACATCAGGCACAATATTGGTGTGCTGATAAGCAAAGAATTTACCTGTACGACCATTTCCTGTTTGTACTTCATCCAGCATCATCAGCCAGTTGTGTTGATTACAAATACGGCGGATGTCTTCTAGGTAGCTAAAGCCTTGTGGTGCAGTATTCACACCGCCTTCACCCTGAATCGGCTCGACTAAAATAGCCACAATATCAGGATGCTGAATCGCAGCTTCTTCAATGGCTTCGACATCACCAAAAGGCACACGAATAAAGCCTTCAACCAAAGGTGCAAAACCTTCCTGAACTTTTTTATTGCCAGTTGCAGACAGGGTAGCCAAAGTACGACCGTGGAAAGAGTGATCTGCAACAATAATTTTAGGATTGGCTACGCCTTGCATATGACCGAATTTACGTGCAATTTTAATTGCACCTTCGTTAGACTCTGCGCCACTGTTTGAAAAAAACACTTCTTCCATGCCAGCAACTTGCGCCAATTTTTGTGCAGCAGCAGTCTGCCACGGCACTTCAAACAAGTTACTGGTGTGAATTAAGGTAGCCGCCTGATCTGCAATGGCTTCGGTAATTGCAGGGTGTGCGTGACCTAAACCACATACGGCAATGCCTGTAAGTGCATCTAAATATTCTGTGCCATCTTCAGTATAAAGATAAGAACCTCGACCGCGGACAAAGCTGATCGGCTGACGGCCAAATACAGGCATCAAATGTGATGGTTGATCAGTTTGCACAGGAGCAAGGGTAATGTTATTCATGACTAACTCTTATCTGTTAGGTTGGAGGGAAAAACTTATATAAGCAAAATCTACTGCAGATGAAAAGCCTAATTGTAAATAAAATTGGATTTATTGCTTTAGACGTACTGTTTTGCTCGGTTTTGGGTATAATGCCACACAGATGAGTTGAGGATTTACCAATGACTGAACAAGTACGCGATACCGAAGCGTTAATTCGTGAACAAATTGCTAAACATGCTGTTCTTCTTTACATGAAAGGCACACCACAATTTCCACAATGCGGTTTTTCTGCGCGCGCAGTAGAAGCACTCAGTCAAATTGGTCGTCCTTTTGCTTATGTGAATATTTTAGAAAATCAGGATATTCGTACCACTTTGCCAAAAATTGCCAACTGGCCAACTTTCCCACAATTGTGGATTAACGGTGAGTTGATTGGTGGTAGCGATATTATGTTGGATATGTTCCAGAAAGGTGAGTTAAAGCCTTTAGTTGAGCAATACAGCCCAGCACCTGAAGCTTAAAGTATTGGACTTGGGTCACACTAGACCAAAGTCATCCATACAAAAAAGTTGATATAAAAAAAGCGCCTTGGCGCTTTTTTTATATCTGGAATTCACTTGAATAGCTGATTTGAATCACTGCACTTAGTTTACCGCAGTACTTTTAGTTGCAAGTTCAGCAGTTTCAGCCGACTCAGCAGTGACTTCATCAGAAGTTGCCGCATCAGATGGTTCAGCCGATTTCTGTTTTTTCTTGGCTTTTTGCGCTTTGTCCTTTTTCTCTGGGTCTTTTTTGTCCTTTTCTTTCTTGGACTTTTTCTTTTTCTTTGGCTCTTCTTCAATTTCAGCACCATCTTCAATGGCTTGCCAATACTCAAGTTGTTCCATCACTGCAGCGTAAATTGAACCTTTACTGTAACGTCCTTTTTTAGTGAGTTTACCCACAGGACGCGCCATTAAAATTTCTAAGGCTTGGTCAATGGTATCAATGGCGTGAATGTGGAACTGACCTTGTTCTACCGCTTCAATCACATCTTTACGCAACATAAGGTGCTGCATATTTTGACGTGGAATAATCACGCCTTGCTTGCCAGTTAAACCTTGCAGTTTGCAGGCATCAAAGAAACCTTCAATTTTTGCATTCACGCCACCAATTGGCTGTACTTGACCAAGTTGGTTCATGGAGCCTGTAATGGCCCAAGATTGGTCAATAGGTAGTTGGCTGATTGCAGAAATCAAAGCAGAAAGCTCTGCCACTGTTGCACTGTCACCATCAACCTGACCATAACTTTGCTCAAAGGCAAGGGCAGCAGAAAAATGTAAAATTTGCTCACGGCCAAAATGTGCTTTGAGGAAACTGGCCATCAACAACACGCCTTTGGCATGTAAAGAACCGCCAAGTTCAACACTGCGTTCAATATCTAAAATATCGCCGCCGCCTTGATAGACTGAGGCGGTTAAGCGCGAAGGTAAGCCAAACTCGACATCGGCATAGTGAATGACCGACAGGGCATTAATTTGCCCTAAACGATGTCCGCGAGTTTCTATTAACTGCGTACCGCGTGATAAATCTTGCCAGTACAGTTCTCTTAAATAGCCTAAGCGATATTTGCGATGATCCAGTGCGGTATTGATATGCTGTTCGGAAACCGTTTTATCGCCCGCCTGTGCCGCATGGTGATGCGATTCACGAATTAAATCCCCCAAGGTGAGGGCATGTAAGGAGAGTGAGCTTTGATCTTCAGCTTGACGACTTGAGTCAGTAAGTAAAGCTGCCAAAGCAGAACGGTCAAATGGTAATAATTTGTCAGATTGCACATAGTCGGCAATCAGCTGCATATATGCCTGCTCGTTTTCGTCATTACGTTGTAATGTATCGGTAAAGTCGGCACGGATTTTAAACACGCTGCCAAGTTCGGGTTCTAGCTCTAAAATTTCATAATAAATTTCAGGCTCTGCCAGTAAAATCACTTTAATATTTAGTGGAATGGCTTGTGGTTCAATTGAAATGCTGCCTGTTAAAGTTAGCATGTGTTCCAAAGATGAAAGTTTCAATTGCCCCGATTTTAAAGCGCGTTTTAGTCCTTGCCATGCATAAGGCTGTTCCAGTAACTGCTCTGCTTCGAGCATCAAAAAGCCGCCATTGGCTTTATGTAAGCTACCTGCACGAATTAAGGTGAAGTCAGTGGTAATGGTGCCGTTTTGCGTGAGTTGTTCTACATGCCCCAATAAATTGTAATGGGTTGGAAAATCTTCAAAAATAACAGGTACACCGCTGTTGGGTTTGTGCGTCACAATAATATTGGCTTGGTAGCGCGCAGGAATACGGCTAAAGGTGCCAGGACGGAAATCATCTTCTTCCTGTTCTAAAACAAACTCGACATTATTAATAATATCTTCGGCATAGTATTGTAAATATTCAGTCAAACCTTCGACACTAGGATATTTATTGTGAATAATATCAATGCGTGGCATTACCACTTGTTTGGCAATATCACGGTTCAGGTCTTGTACTTTGTCACGTGCGTCATCTTCTAAATCGCCTAAATGCAAACCCAAACGCTCCAGTTTTTTATTCATATAACGAATATTGGACGCAATTTCTGCACGGGTTTTGCTGTCCAAGGCGTTAATATCTTCCTTAGACATTTCCTGCATTTTGTCATTTTTCAGATGCACGGGTACAAAGCAATGTTCATCTTCCTGCGCAATCAGTTTTAAATCGAGTTCTTCACCTTCACTGGTCAGCTCAATTAAGGCTTGTTGCTGTTCATCACCCGCTTGCTGACGAATCATTTCAATGCGGTTGTGATAGGTTTCTGCGGTAAAGCGACGTTCGAGTTGCTTTAAAATAGTTTGCCAAGTTTGATGTAACAAACTTTGAAATTTAGGCGCTTGACCTGCAGGCAGTTGCAAGGCAATCGGTTGGCGCGGGTGTTTGAAATTATTGACATAAACCCAGTCATTCGGTGTGGGCATGCTCTTGGCATGTTGCTGCAGCAAACGCTTGACCATGGTACGTTTGCCCAATCCCGCCGTACCCACTGCAAAAATATTGTAGCCAGAATATGGCAGGGAAATACCTGCTTCCACCGAAGCGCGTGCCCGATCTTGTCCTAAAAAATTATTCAGCGGTTTAATGCGTCGGGTCGAAGCGGGAATGTTATCGTAATTTGGAATATGGGTTAGTTGTGTTGCTTTGAGTCGTGTATTTTCTAAAGTCGTTTGTATTTCGCTTTGTTCAAAGGCAGAGCTGAGAAGCGGTTGTTGTTCATCTTGCGCTGCTGTTGTTGTGTTGGTTGTCATTGATGGGGTGATTTGATCAAGTCTTTGGGTCACTGTAGAAATCCAAAACGAAATATTGCAGTTAGAAGTTTAAAGGTATACAGGTTTAAGCGGAAAATTCAAGCTAAGCCGTAATTTTTACTACAAAATGACAAAGCTGTTGTGGATAATTTCATAAATACTGTTGAAACAGAAGCTATTCCGCGATTGAATAACAACAATTTGACTTGATAGAAAATAATAATCGAATGACCACACAACAGACTGGGCAAACTTCAGCACAAAATACAGGGTGGAAAGCTGCATTTACGGCATTTTTAGACCGTCGTGCGCTGATCATGCTGTTTTTGGGCTTCTCTGCAGGTATTCCAATTTTACTGATTTTTTCCAGTCTATCTTTGTGGTTGGGCGAAGCAGGCATTGACAAAAGTGCGGTCACTTTCTTTAGTTGGGCTGCTCTAGGTTATTCCTTTAAATTTGTTTGGGCACCATTGATTGATGAATTACCCGTACCCTATTTAACCAAAAAACTAGGGCGACGTCGGGCATGGCTGCTCATTGCTCAATGTTTAATAGTCTGTGCAATTGCAGTCATGGCATTTTCTGACCCAGCTTTGGGGCAGGCACATTTATATCAAATGGCATTGGGTGCAGTATTACTAGGCTTTTCTGCAGCCACGCAAGACATTGTGATTGATGCTTACCGTATCGAATTGGCTGAAACTCAAATGCAAACCGTGTTGGCATCGACTTATAACGCGGGCTATCGCATTGGGATGATTGTTGCAGGGGCAGGTGCTTTATTTTTGGCTGCATCTTTAGGTACTGCTAAAGGCAACTATATTTATAGTGCATGGAAAATTACTTATTTGGCGATGGCTACGGTGATGCTGATTGGCATTATCACGACTTTGGTGATTCGTGAACCGCAAGTGAATCGGGTCAGCAAGCATTATCAACGACGCGACTATTTTCGTCTGGTTACGGTGTTTTTTGTTGCGGTATTCAGTTTTGTATTGTGCTACGTCTTTTCGGGTAATTTTACCGAAGCCTTAAAACAACAATTCCAACTCAAAGATGCATTTTTATTATTTTCTATAGAAGCTTTACGTTTTATTGCATCGGGTGCGGCTGCTGTAGGCATGGGCACAATTTTGGTCAAATTGGGCGCAGTCAATAAACAGATGGCATTTGAAACATGGGTGCATCCTGTTGCAGATTTCTTTAAACGCTACGGCATGAAACTGGCACTGGTGTTATTACTCTTGATTGGTTTTTATCGAGTTTCAGACATTATTGCAGGTGTAATTTCCAATGTGTTCTATCAGGATTTGAACTTTAGCAAAGAACAAATTGCCGAAGCGGTTAAGGTTTATGGGGTCATTTTCAGTTTAGTGGGTGGCTTCTTGGGCGGTTTACTGGCACAGCGTATGAACATTATGAAATTAATGTTTGTTGGCGCGGTGTTGGCATCATCCACCAATCTTATTTTTATTGGTCTGGTGAAGTCAGGACAGCAACTGAGCGATGTGCAAGTTTCTGTGGGGCAGCAACAATATCAAACCCAGGCCGATGAAGTTGGATATTGGAAAGTGGCTGTGCCTAGTCAGGTTTTAGCAACACAGGATGAAATTCAGGTACGTGCGCAATACCAAACGGGCGATACGCCGTCACGTTTAGTGTCGATGCCGTATTTGCACCAAACTGAGATTGAAACTGCACAACTCCAGTTTTTACCACTGACTTCGGATAATCGTATTAGCGAAAATGAAGCCAGCAACAGTATTGTCGTACGTGGGCAATATGCAGGGCCTGCCTTAACCGAACAGCAAAAAATTGTACTGCAGCTAGATGGTCAAAATTTTGATGCAAAACTAGATGCACAAGGAATTTTTACAGCAGCGATTGCAGGGCAGCTTTTGGCAGACTCACCAAGTAAACAACTGCAAGCCGTATTATTGAATAGACAGCAAACAGTACAACAACACAGCCAAACCTATCAGGTCGATTTAAACACACATGAAGGCAATGCTTTGGATGTAGATATACAACCTTTGCAGATCGTTCAATCATCTTCAAACAATATGGTTGAAATTCAGGGCAAGGTGATTAAGCCATATAGCACAGCATGGTTATATTTTGCGATTATTGTCGATAACTTGGCTTCAGGTTTAGCGGGCGCGGCTTTTATCGCATTTTTATCCAGTTTAACCAGTGTGTCATTTACTGCTGTGCAATATGCAATTTTTAGCTCACTCATGACCTTGACTCCTAAGATTTTAGGTGGTTATTCAGGTACTATAGTGACCAATATTGGTTATCCAAACTTTTTCCTCATGACCACATTAATTGGAATCCCTATTTTAATTTTAGTGGTGTGGGTGGCGAAATTGTTACGTGACCATCAACACATACAAGCAAAACCGATTGAACAAAAGGATGAATGACATGCGCATGCTGCATACCATGTTACGTGTAGGTAATTTAGAGCAATCATTAAAATTTTATACAGAAGTTTTAGGCATGACTTTGCTGCGTAAGCGTGATTATGAAGAAGGTCGTTTTACCCTTGCTTTTGTAGGCTATGGCGATGAAGAAAATCACACCGTTTTGGAGTTGACGCATAACTGGGATACAGACAGCTATGATTTGGGCAATGGTTATGGTCATATTGCAATTGCGGTAGACGATGCCTACAAAGCATGTGAAGAAATTAAAGCGCGCGGCGGCAATGTGGTACGTGAAGCAGGGCCAATGAAAGGTGGTGTAACTGTCATTGCTTTTGTTGAAGACCCAGATGGTTATAAAGTTGAATTGATTCAGCAAGATCAGAACGCACGTAATAACTAAGTCTTCATCAGTGAAGCAGTAAAAACCAAACCTTTATGGCGCAATAAACTGAATGTTGTTCAGTATTCATTTTGAAAATATTGAACATCGCCTGAAAATGCTCGCTTTTTGAATATTGCTCAGTAATATACCTTTATCGAAAGGTAAAAATTGCTGGGCTTTTTTGCAACAGTAAAAGAATATACAGGATGTGTTTATGTTGAAGTTATTGGCATTGGATCGCTTTACCATTCTTTTGTTTGTGATGGTCATCCTCGCCAGTGTCGTGCCTGTGTCAGGGCAAGCAGCCGAAGTTTTTAGTGTGATTACGACAGTTGCCATTGCAATCTTATTCTTTTTGCATGGGGCGAAATTATCACGTGAAGCTGTCATTCAGGGCATGATGCATTGGAAATTGCATGCGTTGGTATTTACTTTTACCTTTGCGTTATTCCCAATTTTAGGTTTGCTGGCAAAGCCAATTCTAGTGCCAATGCTCGGGCAGGAGCTGTATTGGGGCTTTTTGTTCATGTGCTTTTTGCCTTCAACCGTGCAATCTTCAATTGCCTTTACGTCAGTGGCAAAAGGCAATGTTGCCAGCGCAGTCTGCAGTGCGTCATTCTCTAATTTAATTGGGATGTTTATTAGCCCAGTTTTAGTAGGCATCTTTATTTTAGGGCAGTCTGAACACGGTTTTGACCCGACAAATTCGATTATTCAAATTACTTTATTGTTATTGGTGCCATTTATTTTGGGGCAGTTATTACGTCCTTATGTTTTTCCTCAGATGTTGAAATTACCAAAGCTGGTCAAGGTATTTGATCAGGGTTCGATTTTGATGGTGGTTTATGGTGCATTTAGTGGGGCAGTGGTAGCAGGATTGTGGCATCAAGTTAGTGGTATGACTTTATTGCTGTTGATTATTGCTTGTTCCGTGTTATTGACCCTTGTGATGTGGTTGGCGTGGGTTGTGCCGCAATGGTTGGGTTTTGCACGTGAAGACCAAATTGCCGCATTTTTTTGTAGCTCCAAAAAAACCTTAGCCAGTGGTGTACCGATGGCGCAAATTTTATTTATTGGGCAGCCGTTGGGGGTGATTGTTTTACCGATCATGATTTTCCATCAAATTCAGTTGATGGTGTGCGGTGTGATAGCCAATTATCTCGAAAAGCAGCCTGATTCGACTGAACCTCAGGAATTAAATTCCTAAGAATAATTAGCTTTAAAATATTTTATTCCGTATAATATTGCCCAACTTGTTGTGCTTAGCTCTGACGGTATCCGTCTCGGTGGGCCAAAAGAATGGTCTGTTGTGGTGTTGGTCTGCTTTTAAAGCATGTCCTCATTTTTTTAATGAGAGTGACCAATTGCGATGACAGCTTAAGCCTTCTTAAATCTTAGGAGTAATCGACGATGCGCGCCGATATTCACCCAAAATATGAAAAATTAGTTGCAACTTGTTCTTGCGGTAACGTAATCGAAACTCGTTCAGCAGTTGGTAAAGAAACCCTTTATCTTGACGTATGTTCTGCATGCCACCCGTTCTACACTGGTAAGCAAAAGAACGTTGACACTGGCGGTCGTATCGACAAGTTCAAACAACGTTTTGCTGGTATGTCACGTTCTATCAAACGTTAATATCCAGTACGAAAAAAACGGGCAATTGCCCGTTTTTTTGTGCCTTAAATTTTAGGGTCTACAAATAGACCCTAATGCACAAGACCTTATTGGTCTTGCACATCAATTAAATGATCGAGTTTTTTCTGGAAATAATCACCCTGAATAAAGCGCGCATCGACATTCCACGCATTCGCAAACAGGTTCATATCATTTAAGTCACGCAATAACACTTCTACAGGTTTAATTTCACTATAAATGCTCAATTGTTCCTGTAATTCTTGCGTCGAGTCATCAGCAGCCAGTTTTTCAGTCAGTGCACTGTGCAAGGTCAAGTAGTGAATATCGACTTGTTTCAAGATAGATTCACTATAAATCGAATGACCAAAATCACGCAGAGAAATTTCAGCGCCGTGCTGACGTAATAAACTGATTTGTTTCTGCGCATCACCTAAGTTTTGGCTGATGTCTTCTTCAGAGAATTGCAAAATTAATGGATGGCTGAGGCGGCTACCAATAATCGTTATCAGTTTAGACACAAACTCAGGGAAGCTGCGGTCTTGTAATAAAACAAATTTGTTTAAATTGATAATCAGCTTCGCTTCAGGATATTGGGTGATGAAGTTGTGCAATTGTTTACAAGCTTCGACCAAAATCCAACGATCCAGTTTAATGGATAATTCTGGGTCTTCAGCCAAATCTATTAAGCCTGTCAGTGATTTCCATTCACTATTGAAAATAAAGCCACTAGTTACTTCATAGGTATATAAATTGGTGTCTTGCTTATCATAAAGTTGTTGATACTTCAGATGAATTTCACCACGATCAAGACTTTGACGTATCGCTGCAATAATCGCAGATTCACTATACGATTGTGGTACAGCTGCAGCAGATTCAATTACATTTAAGTTAGATTCACCAAAGGACAAGTCTAAGGTTAAACCTGAGTTATGTTGTTCTTGCTGTTGTGGTAATGCGTTGGCAAAACCTTGGCTAATCAGTTGCTCAAAACTGCTTTCATTTTGAATGTCTGGAGTGAATGGCACATAACCAATACGCAAATTAAGTGGGTAAGTATGTTGATCTACCGTAAGTAATTGCGGTTTCGTGAGTGAATTTAAGCCAATCAGTTTCGATTCTAAAATTGCAGGCGATTCTGCTTGGAACAAACCAACCACTAAACCATTACTCACATTAAATAATGGTACATTGGTCTGTTCTTTTAAAAAATTTTGAATGTTGGTAAAGTAATTTTTTGTGGTTTGCCAGTCGGCTTGGAAAATTGATTCAGGACAGTTCGCCAAAGAAAACACCACCAAAGCATTGGCACTAGAAGGCTGTTTGGCTAAAGTGCGATTTACCAATTGGTATGTGCTTGGTTTTGCCGCTGCTTTGTCTGCTGTCGTTTGAGCAGGGACAGTATTTTGCGCCGTATTTTCAATATCTATGGTGATTTGTATGGCGTCGTCAGCTGCTCCAACAAATTCAATTTTGAGTGGGTTTTGTTTTGCCAGAAGCGGGTTTTGGCTATGAATATCAAAACGGCCGTGTTCAAATTGTCCTTGACTGACTTTCTTAAAGCGGAATTTAAAATCTGTAATATCTTGCGGTTGCAATAAATCCAATAATGGCAAGCCAATAAGGTCATCTTCACTTTTTAAACCAAATAGCTGTAAATATTCAGCATTGGCTTGTGCATGAATTCCTTCCTGAATAATGGCTACTGCTTTGCTACTGTCTTCGACCAACGCCTGAGCTTGTGATTGTGCATTTTCCAGTTCAGTCATAAGTTGTTCTTGTGACTGCTGTAAGCGACTAAAAGACAGTGCGCGAATTAAGCCAAAATAGAAGCGTTCGGGGTAATCTAAATTGATAATGTCATAGATGCCTTTGCGCACATAACTGGTGTATTGCGTGGCATCGTAATCGTCTGGTTTGAGCAAAAGTAGCGGTAAATTTGGTTGCTGTGATGCACGAATTAAAGTGAGTGCCTGATCGACTTTTAGGTCATAAGCACGACCAAAGATCACCAAATCCCAAGTTAAATGTAATTGTTTTTCAAAGTTTTTAATGTCATCTAATAGATAAGCCTGAACACGGTGCTCATTTGCAGTGAGTTGTTCACAAATTTGATTAAAACGTATTTGGTTATCATCGATTATGAGTAAACGTGTTTCGGTACGTTTGAGCTTTTTAGACAATAATGGATTTCTCACTTTAATGCTTCCCATAAATCGTGATTTTTAACTTCATTCACTTGTTTCTGAATAAAACCATCAAGTAAAGGCTGTTGTTGGTCATTCAACAACTCAAAATCAAAGCGCATAAAGCTTTGGGTAATCAATAACGGCTTAATTAAGAACACTTTTAGTTCTTCTTCACCTAAACGTAGCTGTACGGTTTGTTTGTCACGTAATAATTGCAGACTTGGCAAAATCAATGAGGTATTGACTTCATTGACCTGCGTACTTTGTACCAATAATGCTGGATGATAATGTCCTGTATGCCGATCTGTTTTAACAAAAACAGCACAAGGGTAAATATCTTGGGTTAAAATTTCCAAGCCAAGTTCTAAGCTTTTTTCAGCAGATTGTTTAATCCAGCGAATGACACCACCACGCCACGGACTTTGGCTATTTTCCTGAACCAGAATAAATTCACCTGTTTTAAGGTTTTTCGGTGTTTCACCCGTCCATTTAATACGATAGCCATTGACACTAATATCTAAAACATCGGCATTGTAAATTTGTTTGGCTTCACGGTCTAAGGTTTTAACAGCGCTAATATCTACCGTAGAGTTGGTATGCATGGCATTGATAAACTGGCTTTCATTCTGGAATTGGTAGTTATCGCCCAAAGCCAGCGTTTCATTGAAGTTTTTACCATTAGACAGATAAAAATGTGCCACAGTCAAACCAAAGCAAATTTTAATTCGTGCCGAATATTCATAACGCTCATGCACACGTTCTGCTGTATTGGTCAAAATATTGTGCAAATGGAAATGCAAAGCAGGGGTTAAGAATAGCTTTTCATTGCGTGATAAATGTTCACCTTTACGACCTTGAACTTCATTTAAATGATCGAGTAGGGGTTGAGTTGCAATAAAAATATTGGCATGAAAACCTTGGCTTTGGTGCGTATTGTAAATAGGTGGATGATCTTTGCTTGCATCGACCACATAACGTGAAAGCGTCGTTTCTTTGGGTAAAACTTGAATCAGTTTTGCCCAATCAAAGCTACAGAGATATAAGCCTTGAATTTCTGCAGGTCGAATTTGATGGGTATTGAAAATTTCCAATAAAATCAGCTGTGCATAGGCTTGAGCAATATTAATCAGTTGATGTTGTGTGCCTTGTAACTGATTAATATTATTTAAATAATAATGTTGTTGAATGGCTGTATCTAAAAGTTGGTGTGCAATTAACCACTGATTTGGCAAGGCGTGGCTATAAAGCATGTGTTGTTGATAGCGCAGTAGAGCTAATTGTTGTAAAGCATAATAGCTAGATAGAACTCGTGCAGTTTGTAAGTTCTTTTTTAAATTAAAGGCAAATAAAGAAAATTTTTGTTGGGTGAGTTGTTGGTGGCTACGTCGGGAAATATTAATATAGACTTTGGCGAAATGACTGCGTAATAACAGCGCGAGTTCAATAATATGATCGTTGCGGTCATTACTAATCAAAGCCTGGTTGAAAAAATGCTTTTCCAGACTGGTAAGCACATTTTCAAGTGTCGGATGAATAGCTTGAATTAAGTCAAAACGTAATGTTTCCTGACATTTCAGTTCTGAAATTTCTAAAAGTGCATTAAATAGAGCTTGGGAAGAATCACCCAATTGTAAAATGGATAAATCCGCTGCCCATGCCTGAATGCTTTTAACCGTATTTTGACAAAAACTCAATTGCTCCAGCTTTAGTTCGCTGGGAACTAGAAAAAGATCTGAAGTATTCATATTCATGATTGTTATTTAACTCAATAAGTTGAAACCCCAAAAAGCGGTGTCTTGTTTTTTTCGCCCGCAATTTCCCTAACGAGTTTAGGAACTAAATAGCCAGGTAAGTTCGCTAAAAGCTCTTTATAGATGTGATCAATGTCTTGCGGCATTAAATCAAAATGATGCGCTCCTTTTACTTTATCTAACACGTGTAAATAGTAAGGCATCACCCCCGCATCAAAAAGACGATAGCTTAAATCGACCAAGACCTGAGCAGAATTATTGACCCCATTTAATAAGACTGCTTGATTCAGAACGGTGATGTTTTGTTCGACTAACTTGGCAAGTTGCGAACAGGTAAAGTCATCTAATTCTGATGCGTGGTTCGAGTGTACCACTAGAATAATACGCAGCCTACTATTTTTTAGTAAGGAAATCAGCGATTCATCGACACGGTTGGGAATAACAATCGGAACTCGTGAATGAATTCTCAAAAATTTTATTTGTGGAATAGACGCTAAACGCTCAATCCAGATATTTAATTTACGATTTGACAAAGTGAGTGGGTCGCCACCACTTAAAATCACTTCATTAATATCGGGCTGGCTTTCAATGTAATTACGGATATTGTCCCAGTCTTCAGTTTTTGGCAGATTTTCCTGATAAGGAAAGTGCCTGCGGAAACAATAACGACAATGTACTGCGCAAGCACCAGTCAAGGTCAGCAAAAAGCGTGATTTATATTTGTGTAAGACTCCAGGTTGTTGATTGGCTTGTTCCTCACCCAAAGGGTCGGTCACAAATCCAGGATGATCTTCCAGTTCTAAATGATGTGGCAGAACCTGTAACAGTAAAGGATCGAGTGGATTGCCTTTTTGCATTTTGGCCACAAATGCACGCGGGATACGCAATTTAAACTGATTGGATGCCAGTAAAGCACCTGACAGCAACTGCTGTTCAGACAGCTCTAAAATATTTAACAATTCGCGTGGGTCGGTGATCAAGTCACTGAGTTGAGATTGCCAGTTTTGTTCTTGGTACAGGTAGTTGATCATGCCAGAAAAGATTTAAATATGAGGTGAAAGGAACCAAGTACAGATCTATTTAGCGTAGATGAATTCTTTGTTCATTGAGCGTGAATGCCGCGAATGATTAATCGCTTTGAATCAGAATCATTACAAAACAGCTGATTTTACCGATATCTTGAGGTGATCGGTAGTGGATTTTCATTGCTTCGTTATGGCTTGCTCATTTACAATACGTCCGATGAAAAAAGATGTTGCAAGATGGCGAGCATCGCAAAGCTGCGTTGGTCATTTGCTTTGTAACATAAATAGTTAAGTTAGTCAGTTTGGAGTGTGCCAGTCATGGCCTATTATTCTACGAATGATTTCAAGTCAGGCCTTAAGGTTATGCTTGATGGTAACCCATGTTCAATCATGGAAAATGAATATGTAAAGCCAGGTAAAGGTCAAGCGTTTAACCGCGTAAAACTTCGTAACCTTCGTTCTGGTAAAGTTTTAGAAAAAACATTTAAGTCTGGTGATTCACTAGAAGCAGCTGACATTGTAGAAGTAGAAATGGAATACCTCTACAACGATGGCGAAATGTGGAACTTCATGGATCCTGTATCTTTTGAGCAAATTGCTGCTGACAAAACCGCAATGGGCGATGCTGCAAAATGGTTAAAAGATGATTCAAACGAAAAATGTACCATTATGTTGTTTAACGGTGTGCCTTTAACTGTAAACGCACCAAACTTCGTGGTATTAAAAATTGTCGAAACTGATCCGGGTGTACGTGGCGATACTTCTGGTGGTGGCGGTAAACCAGCGAAATTAGAAACAGGTGCAGTGGTACGTGTTCCTTTATTCGTACAGCAAGAAGAAAGCGTTCGTGTAGATACACGTACAGGTGAATACCTAGAACGCGCATAATGATTTATTGATAAATCATAAGTAAAAGAGGGGGATGATTCGCGTCATCCCCCTTTTTTGTTGATTTGATTATGTGGTAAAAGAATAGGTGAAAAGTATAGGAAACTGTTGGTGCTCCATTTAAGTGTACGGTAGCGCACACTATGGATGTAAGGGCAGCAGACATCAAAATAAAAGGAGCAGGATCAACCAAGGATTTAGGAAATAAAGCTACATCTCGACAATAAAAGTAACGCTTAAAAAATGTAACAAGAAGAGAGATTGACATGGAAACAGTTCAACCGAAGTCAGGTCTGACTTCAAAAATTATATGGCTTTTGGTCGCTATATTGGGTGCAGTATCTTTTGGGATATTGGCAGTCAGTAGAGGCGAACACGTCAATGCAGTCTGGTTAGTTTTAGCTGCGGTCTGTGTCTATAGCATTGCATACCGCTTCTACAGTTTATTTATTGCCACCAAAGTATTTGAGTTAAATGAGCGACGCTTAACGCCCGCACATCGTTTGGCTGACGGTTTAGATTATGTGCCCACCAATAAAAGTGTGTTATTTGGTCACCACTTTGCCGCGATTGCAGGTGCAGGCCCTTTAGTTGGGCCTATTCTTGCAGCACAAATGGGTTATTTACCCGGCACGATCTGGCTTTTAGTCGGGGTGGTGTTGGCAGGTGCAGTCCAAGACTTTTTGGTTTTGTTTATTTCTACACGTCGTGATGGGCGTTCTTTGGGAGAAATGGCAAAACAAGAGTTGGGTTCATTTGCTGGTGTGATTGTCATGCTGGGTGCGCTGGGCGTGATGGTGATTATTCTTGCCGTACTCGCTTTGGTTGTCGTGAAAGCTTTAACCAATAGTCCGTGGGGCGTATTTAGTATTGCAGCCACCATCCCAATTGCGATTTTCATGGGCATTTATATGCGTTTTATTCGTCCGGGGAAAATTGCTGAGGTTTCCATTATTGGTTTTGTCCTGATGATGATGGGTATTATTTATGGTGAAAATGTTGCACAGCATCCATTCTGGGGGCCTTTATTTACTTTAAGTGGCACAGAATTAACGTGGTGTTTAATTGCCTACGGTTTTATTGCTTCAGTTTTGCCAGTGTGGTTGTTATTGGCGCCACGTGATTATTTATCGACGTTCTTAAAAATTGGTGTTATAGCGGGTTTGGCTGTCGGGATTGTGTTTGCAATGCCTGAAATGAAGATGCCTGCGGTGACCCATTTTATTGAGGGTACAGGGCCAGTATTTGCGGGTTCATTGTTCCCATTCTTATTTATTACCATTGCCTGCGGTGCGATTTCAGGTTTCCACGCCTTAGTGTCTTCAGGTACGACGCCAAAACTAGTCAATAACGAAAAAGACATTCGGATGATTGGTTATGGCGGCATGTTGATGGAGTCTTTCGTGGCAATCATGGCAATGATTTGTGCCACGGTGCTAGACCCAGGCGTGTACTTTGCCATTAATGCACCCACTGCAGTTTTAGGTACAACGGTGGAAAGTGCAGCAGAAGCGGTACGAAATTTAGGCTTTGTAGTGACTCCTGAGGCTTTAACCATTTTGGCAAAAGAAGTCGGTGAAAGCTCGATTCTGTCACGTACGGGTGGTGCGCCAACGTTTGCAATTGGTATGGCACATATCATCACCGAGATTTTTAATAACCGCTCAATGATGGCATTCTGGTATCACTTTGCCATTTTATTTGAAGCCTTATTTATTTTAACTGCAGTAGATGCAGGCACACGTGCTTGCCGTTTTATGGTGCAAGATACTGTAGGTATTGTTATTCCTGCAGTGAAAAACTCACATAACTTCTTTGGTAACTTGCTTGGCACAGCAGTTGCGGTGGCTGGTTGGGGCTTCTTCGTCTATCAAGGCGTGGTCGATCCTTTAGGCGGTATTAATAGCTTATGGCCTCTATTTGGTATTGGTAACCAAATTTTGGCAGCGATGGCGCTCATTTTAGGTACAGTGATTCTGTTTAAAATGAAAAAAGAAAAATATGTTTGGGTGACGATTATCCCTACAGTTTTCTTGTTCATTACTTCAATGACTGCAGGTTGGCAAAAGATTTTCCACGACAATCCCAAAATTGGTTTCTTGGCGCAAGCAGATCGTTTCAATGCTGCAATTCAACGCAATGAAATTTTAGCACCTGCAAAAACAGTGACTGAAATGCAAACCATTGTCATGTCCAATCAAATTAATGCCGTGTTATGTGGTTTCTTTATGATTGTGGCATTTGTGATGTTGTTCGCTGCCATTGGGGTGATTCGTCGTGCCTTGGCAAGTCCAACACCAACTGTACATGAAGCTGAAGCGATTTATCGTGATCCTGAAACGATTCAGCCGAATAGTGGTCATTAGGAGTGAGCACATGATTAAGCTTAAATTTGCCCAACAGAGTAAAACGGTGATTTACAACATCATTAAAATGACCATCATGTCGCAAAAGGATTTGATTCTGAATCCGAAAAACTGGTCGCGTATCGCTACTTTATGGCAGCGTTTGCAACAAAGTTTTCGTTTAATGGTCGGTGTACCCGATTATCAGAATTATTTGGAACACATGCGTAAGCATCATCCAGATTTAGAAGCCATGGATCCGAAGACTTTTTATCGCTACTGTGTCGATGCGCGTTATCCATCGGCAAAAGGTGGTTTGAAAAAGTGTCCGTGTTAATCCCGTATCACGATGGAAACGTATAGAGATACGAGCTGTTTAAAACTTACTTTTTTAGGCAGTTTAGAATATCTCGAGGATTTCTTTGGAAATTTAGCAAAACGGTGTATGTTTAAACATGCGCCGTTTTTTATTGGGGATAAGGGGATTTACTGTGATTTGGGGTACAGAAAAAGTTCAAAAACAACAACTGACGCAAGCGCAGCAACAGCTCAATGCACAGATTGAATCTTATGCTGGAAAAATTCAGGCTTTTTTGACTGAAATTAATACCATTATTTTAGATAAAGAACAGCAGACCAAATTGGCGTTAAGTTGTTTGTTGGCGGGCGGGCATGTGCTTTTTGAAGATTTACCCGGATTAGGTAAAACGACTTTATCGAGTGCCTTATCGCACTTGGCGGGTCTGCAATTTCAGCGTATTCAGTTTACCAATGACATGCTGGCCAGTGATGTGATTGGCGTGAATATGTTTAATCAAAAAGAACATCAATTTGAGTTTAAGCAAGGCCCTATTTTTACCCAAATTTTATTGGCAGATGAAATTAACCGTTGTTCGCCTAAAACCCAAAGTGCCTTGTTGGAAGCGATGGAAGAAGGCGCGGTTACGGTGGATGGTGTGCGTTATAGCTTGCCGCAACCTTTTTGGGTGATTGCCACACAAAATCCACTGTTTCAAAGTGGTACTTATGCGCTGCCAGAATCACAGCTTGATCGTTTTTTAATGCGTCTGTCTTTGGGTTATCCATCGCGTTTTGCTGAAAAAATGTTGCTGCAACAAAACTCCAGACATGCGCTGATTGCCAGTTTGGCCCATATTTTTACTGAAACAGAAATTTTAAATTTACAGCAATTGGTCACGGAAATTTATGTGTCAGATACCGCGCTAGATTACTTACTCGACTTAGCCACAGAAACCCGTAAAGCGCGTCACGGATTATCTACCCGTGGTGTTTTGGCATTGAAAAAAGCAGCACAAGCACATGCTCTAATTGAGCAACGTAGTTTTGTCACTGCCGATGATATTCAAGCGGTATTTGTGGCAGTTGCTGCACATCGTATTGGATTGAGTGAGGCAGAAACTTTGTATGTGATGCAACAGGTTAAAGTGAGTTAGTACACGCATGTTTAAGCAGGCATGGCAAAACTGGATCAAGACACGTTTTAAATTTGATCGACACAAGGCCTTAAAACAAAAAGATATTTTGGTTTTTATTTACCAACAGGGCTATCTGTATTTAGTGCTGATTTTGATCACGTTTATTGCAGGCGTGAATTATGGCAATAACCTGATTTTAGGCTTTTGCTTTTTGATCAGTGCCATTTTATGTATCAGTTTTTATTTGACCTTTAAGCAGCTGCATGAATTAGAGATTGAAATTGTGACCACCGAAGTTGGGCAAGTAGGTGAAGTATTGCAATTACAATTGCATTTCAAACAAGAGGTCGCGCAGGCACGCTATTTATGGATTAAAGCCGATCATCAATTAGAAAAGGTTCTTATTCAAGACACTCAGCAGCAGTATGTGTTGACATTTTTTGCAGCGCAACGTGGGCAGTTTCATTATCCTTATTTACACATTTATTCGGTTTATCCTTTTGGCTTGGTACGTGCGTGGACTTATTTGAATTTGTCACGTACCGCGTGGGTGGCACCCAAAGCCGCCATGTATAGCGCAGAGAATAAACAGCATCAACACAGCTTTCAACCCGATTTAGACGAGTTTCGTGAGCTGCGTGATTTTCAATTGGGCGATTCCTTACAAGCCGTGTCGTGGAAGCAAGCGGCACGCGGTCAGGGCTTATATGTGAAAGTTTTTGAACAATATCAGGATCAACAGAGTATCGACATTCACTATGAACACATGCCTGCACCGACCCACGAAGAAAAATTAAGTTTGATGATGGGTTTGGCCGAGCAATGTGAACAACAACAGTTGAATTATGCGATGTTTTTGCCACATGCGACCCTTGAAAAAGGCGTAGGTGAGCGGCAGTTGAAACAGGCAAAAATTCTTTTGGCACAGGCTTGACGATCATGCACAATTCGATTCAGCAATCTATTCTGCTTAGCCTGATCTTAATTTTGGCTGCTCACATGCTGTTTAGCCCTGTGGCATTGAGTGTCATTTTCGGACTCATGTTGTTGCTGTTGTATCTTCACTATAAAAACAAGACAGCGCGTATTTCTAAAGTTTGGACTTATGGATTGACCTGTTGTGCCTTAGCCAGCATTTATTTGAGTTATAAAAGCCTGATTGGTGTAGAGGCAGGGGTTGCCTTATTAAGCACCTTTTTGTTTGCCAAAGCTTTAGAAAGTCATACTCAGCGCGACCTGATTATTTTATTTAATTTTGCGCTTTTTGTGAGCGCCAGTTCATTTTTATACAGCCAGAGCATGTGGATGACCGTGTTGGTCATTCTATGTTTAATCAGTTGTTTAATTGGGTTATATCGGATTCAAAAAAGTGCATTTTCAGATTATGCGTCGCGTCATTCGAGCAGGCAAGATGCAAAGCATGACCTTAAAAATGTCGCCAAGTTTATCGCATACGCTTTGCCATTCTTTTTATTATTGTTTTTATTCTTTCCACGTTTACCGCCATTGTGGCATGTACCTATTCCTGATGCCAAAGGCGTGACAGGTATTAGTGACACGATGTCACCGGGCGATATTGCCGAATTATCACAATCTTCTGCTTTGGCATTTCGTATTGTGGGGAATATGCAGCAACTGCCGCCACGTTCAAAACTATATTGGCGGGCGATGGTACTTGATCAATATGATGGTCGCACATGGACAAGCAATTTTAGCAATCAACAACCCGTTCAGGCAGCACAATTACAGCCAGAGCAAGTCGATTTTCAGTATCAATATATTGCAGCAGACCCACGTGCACAGTGGATTATGGCGCTGGAAAAATCTGTACCGAATCAACACGGTTATGTATTACGCCGTGATTGGAGTATGGTGCCACAGCGTCAAAATGGTCGGATTCAACCGATTGCTTTGCAGTGGGTTGGGGAATCCGCACGTATTCAAGGGGATGATGCACAGAACGAGCGTTATCGACGCTTTAGCCAGCGTTTAAATGTTCAGGTACAGACGCAATCTGACCCAAAAGCTCAGCAATTTGCCCTGCAGATGTTTGCTCAAAGTCAGCAACAACCTGAACGCTACGTGCAGAATGTATTGCAGTGGTATCGCAATAATGGCTTTAGTTATACCTTAAAACCTGGAATGCTCGGACAAAACCGAGTCGATGAATTCTTGTTTCAGAGTAAGCAAGGTTTTTGTGAACATTATGCCTCAAGTTTTGCCTTATTGATGCGTTATGTCGGGATTCCAGCGCGTGTAGTCGTGGGCTATCAGGGTGGGGAACTTGCACCCGATGGACAAAGCTGGGAAGTACGACAGCAAGATGCACATGCTTGGACAGAAGTGTTGCTCAATCAACAATGGGTACGCATAGACCCGACAGCCATCATTGCACCTCAACGTATAGATGATGGTATGCAAAACCTAATGGCAGATGATCGAGCCGTTTTGGGTGCTGACACACAAATGTGGCAATACCAACATTCTAATTTTATTCGTTCTTTACGGGTGTGGAGTGATTATGCAAGTTATCAATGGCAAAGCAAGGTCGTGGGTTATGATGCCGAGTCACAGCGTCACTGGTTTGGACGCTTAGGGCTGCACTCAAACTATGCTTTGGCAGCGGTGTTGGTTTCAAGTATTCTCATGATCTTAGCAGGGTATTTTGGCTGGATTTTTTGGAAAAAACGTCAGCAAGGTTCTCGCATAAATCGTGCCTTAGACAAATTTTCTAAAAGATTGCCCGCTCAGTTGCAAAAACAGGATGCAGAAACAGTGAGTGTGTGGATGCAGCGTTTAGCAGCGCACGTAGATGCAAATGAACAAGAGGCATTTAAGCGTTTAGGCGTGTGCTATCAACAATATTCTTATGCGCCTGAACATGACCGTGTTTCAGAGCAGGTGTTTTTTGATTTGCTTAAAACTTGCTCGGATGTGTTGAAAAAACACAGAAAGGACTTGTCTTAAAAATCAAAACTGAATATGATGCGAAGCACTTTAGGCGTATAGCTCAGTTGGTTAGAGCGCTACGTTGACATCGTAGAGGTCTCCAGTTCGAGTCTGGATATGCCTACCAATACATTAAAATTATATGTTGTTACATAACTTCATATAAGTAATAAAGCTCTGAATTATAACGATTTAGGGCTTTTTTATTGCTTTTCTTAAAGATACATAAATTCGCTTATAGTTTAAAAATATGTACACAGTGGTGTACACATGTAAGTTTTCGGCTTATTTTGCACTAATTGGTTTTTATTTTGCACTAGAGCTTTGAAGCCTCTTTCCACATTTCATCTGTGCACTGATTCGTGAGCGAGAACATGGCACCATTAAGCATTTAACGGTTATGCTAGTCACGGTTTTTGAAATTATGCTGGCAAAGGTTTTATCGATGAGCCTTGTGGTGCTTTTAGCAGCTTTTTTAGGCTTAAAAGTAGTGGTGCAGGGGGCATTACAGGTACCCATAGAAGGAAGTTTGCTGTTATTTTTCTTTGGAGCCTTGCTGACCTTATTTGCAACAACCTCAATGGGTATATATATGGCAACCGTGTCTAAATCGATGCCGCAATTCGGTTTGCTGATGATGCTTATTCTGATTCCCTTGCAAATGTTGTCTGGGGCAAGTACACCAAGAGAAAGCATGCCAGAAATCATTCAAAATATCATGCTGATTGCACCGACAACGCATTTTGTAACATTGGCTCAAGCAATTTTATACCGAAATGCAGGATTGGATGTGGTCTGGCCTTCGTTTCTATGGCTAATCGCAATTGCAACAATTTTTTTCTATGTATCTTGGAAACGCTTTAAAAATACCATCCATACAATGGCTTAATGTGATGAATTAAGTTTGATGGTTGAAGCAAAAATTTTGACTGGGGCGTATTAAGAGTTACACCGCGCATAATTTTTGCTAATATGTATGAAAATTGTTCAATAAAAGTAAATGACATGAAACACATTCTTGTGCCAGTTTTGGTGGTGTTGGTCGTTTTATTAGGTTATCTCGTTTACTTGGAAGAGGAAACGCGAAAGCAGGCAGAACTGAACCAAGTTTTGACTGAATCTGCAAATTTATCGCTAGAAAAAACAGAATCGGCTACACCACAGATTTTGCAAGTCACAGAATAAGCGTAGAAATTTCTAACATAATGTGTGGTAATTGCTTTATTCATCACACTTTTGTGTGCTTCACTTTATCGTAAAATTTTATCTTTAATTCAAAAACTAGAATTTTTAAAAAATCCCTATGGTATAATTTGCCAATTGAAACTGCTTCATCACAACTCAAAGGCATTACTTTTGAGAGTGACTGAAGTAAAAAAAAGATGAACAAAGCTGCATAAAATTTATGCGGCTTTTTTATTTAGCATTCCGAATTTTTGATTTTGATAAAATCAAATGCTTGATTGTGAATTAAGTTTATCTTTTTCATGTAATTTTACATGCTCATTGGGCAAATCCATTGCCGCAACTGACACAGGCTTTTAAGTGCTGACTTAAAATTGCGTCATGCTGCAAATTCAGTTTATTTACAGGGGCTAGGTCATGACGACTCCTAATCCATCCTCAGCGGGAATGCTTGAGCGCTTATTCAAATTAAGCGAAAACAAGACCACATTCCGTACCGAGATTTTGGCGGGTGTAACCACATTCTTAACCATGTGTTACATCATTATTGTCAATCCGATGATTTTATCTGAAACAGGAATGGATCATGGAGCTGTCTTTGTCGCCACCTGTTTAGCCGCAGCTATTGGCTGCTTGGTGATGGGAATTGTTGCCAATTACCCAATCGCACTCGCACCAGGCATGGGGCTAAACGCCTATTTCACTTACTCGGTTTGTTTAGGCATGGGTGTGCCTTGGCAAACGGCTTTGGCAGCAGTTTTTGTATCTGGGATTATTTTCATTGCTATTAGCATGTTTAAAATCCGTGAAGCAATTGTCAATGCTATTCCCATGTCATTAAAACTGGCAATTGGTGGGGGTATTGGTTTATTCCTTGCTTTAATCGCCCTAAAAAATGCAGGTATTATTGTTGATAATCCTGCGACTTTGGTGGGCTTGGGTGACTTAAAACAACCATCTGTACTTTTAGCACTATTGGGCTTTTTAATGGTAGTAGTAATGCATCACTTTAAAGTACGTGGTGCAATTATCATCAGTATTTTGGTGCTGACTGCGATTTCAACAGCTTTAGGTTTAAGCGAATTTAAAGGTGTGGTTGGTGAAATTCCATCTATTGCGCCTACTTTTATGCAAATGGACTTTGAAGGTCTATTTACAGCAAGTTTAATTGGCGTAATTTTCGTATTTTTCTTGGTCGATTTATTTGACTCTACAGGCACTTTGGTGGGTGTTTCGCACCGTGCAGGCTTGTTGCAAGATGGTAAATTACCCCGTTTGAAAAAAGCACTTTTTGCCGATTCTTCTGCAATTGTAGCAGGTGCGGCATTGGGTACATCTTCAACAACACCGTATATTGAATCATCTGCAGGGGTTGCAGCGGGTGGTCGTACTGGTTTAACAGCAGTGATTGTTGGTTTGTTGTTTATTGCCTGTTTATTCTTGGCACCGCTTGCGCAATCGGTACCTGGTTTTGCGACTGCTCCTGCCTTGTTATTTGTGGGTGTGTTGATGATTCAAGGCATTGTGCATATTGATTGGGATGACATCACCGAAGCCGTACCTGCATTCTTAACCGTCGTGTTCATGCCATTTACTTACTCTATTGCCGATGGTATTGCCATGGGCTTTATTAGCTATGCGCTGATTAAACTACTCACTGGCAAAGCGAAGTCTGTACCTTATATGGTGTGGATTATTGCTGCACTTTGGGCATTAAAATTTGCCATGTTTGGCGGTTAATATTCTTAAACTAAAAAGGGGTGTAAACTCAGTTTACACCCTTTTTTATTTTGATCAATTTTTTAAAATTCTCCCATAAAATAGCAAAAAGGACAGAATATGAATCAACTTGAGTTAATCCGTGCATTACCTAAAGCAGAATTGCATGTGCATATTGAAGGTACTTTTGAACCTGAATTGATGTTTGCCATTGCGCAGCGCAACCAAATTGACATCCCTTATCAGTCCGTAGAAGAAGTCAAACAAGCCTATAACTTTCATAACTTGCAGTCTTTTTTAGATATTTATTATGCAGGTGCACAAGTGTTGGTGCATGAGCAAGATTTTTACGATTTGGCTTGGGCATATTTTGAAAAATGTGCTGAAGACCGTGTAGTACATACCGAAATGTTTTTTGACCCGCAAACCCATACCGAGCGCGGTGTGGCATTTGCAACCGTGATTAATGGCTTACAACGCGCTTGTGACGATGCGCAAACAAAATTAGGCATCAGTTCGCATTTAATTATGTGTTTCTTGCGTCATTTAAGCGAAGATGCTGCATTTGCTATACTTGAACAGGCTTTGCCTTATAAAGATCAAATTATTGCTGTGGGTTTGGATTCAAGTGAAGTCGGGCATCCACCTTCGAAGTTTGAACGTGTCTTTGCCAAAGCACGTGAAGCAGGCTTTTTAGTCGTGGCACATGCAGGCGAAGAAGGGCCAGCCGAATATGTTTGGGAAGCGTTAGATTTACTGAAAGTAAACCGTATTGATCACGGTGTGCGTTCTGAAGAAGATCCTGTATTAATGCAGCGTTTAATTGCAGAAAAAATGCCGCTCACGGTATGTCCACTAAGTAATTTAAAGCTATGTGTGGTAGATGATATGGCACAGCACAACATTCGCCGTTTATTGCAGCAGGGTGTTAAAGTGACAGTTAATTCAGATGACCCATCTTATTTTGGTGGCTATATGAATGATAACTTTGTTGCAATTAGTCAAGCTTTAGACTTGAGCAATGCTGAATTAAAACAATTGGCAATCAACTCTTTTGAAGCTTCATTTATTTCGACTGAAGAAAAGCAAAAATGGATTGAGCAAATTCAAGCATTGGGATGAGTTAAACTGAATTTAGATTAGCTTAGACTACAAAAAAGCAGCTTAATTTAAGCTGCTTTTTTGTGGGAGAACGATTTGAATCGCTTTAAACTCAAGCTTTAAAAATTATTTACCTTGTTGCGTCATACTACGCAATACACCGTCTTTATCTATAAAGTGATGTTTAAGTGCTGCAAGCACATGCCCAACCACCATTGCCCCTGCAAACCATGACAAATAAGTATGCACAGGTTTAACAATTGCTAATAGTTCGGGGTTCTTATCCACCAAGGCTGGAATTTCAAATAAATACAACACAGGCACAGGTTTACCCACGCTCCAGCTAAACAAACAGCCCGTGATTGGAATCGCAATCAGCATAAAATACAGACCTAGATGTCCTAAATGCGCTAGTGTTTTCATCAACGGTGACATGCTGTCAGGCAGTTGTGGCGCAGGGTGGGTGTAACGCCAAAATAAGCGAATCACCAATAAAAATAATCGCCATGAGCCAATGTAAAACTTGTGCGGTACGGGTGTAATATGAATGAGAACTGTTCATGTTGTGTTTCAGGCGAATAGTGTGCTTGCATGCTAAACAACAGCATGTAGCGAAAAAAGTATCCACCTGCAACGGAGTGTTGAAAATCTGCAACGCTGCAAAAAAAATAGCGTTCTTGAGGGGGCTGTTGATATTTCATAAATAGTTTGCGCTGTGGGCTAAAACTGAGCAGATCAGGCATGAAACGCAGGGAATAGCGAGACTATTGCCAAGTTTCATAACGCAATCTGAGAAAGTTTTAGCCACATGAGCAAGAACAAAGCACTGCTTTGTTTGCTGCGCAAGGGGACAAGCATATTTTTTGCTGCTATTGCGTTATGAGTCAGTCATTTAGAATGACTAAATTTCCTACCTCATGCCTTATATCAGCTAAAAAATATGCGTTGTCGCAAACATAGAAAAATTGTCAGCAGCCCCTAGCCTTAAGCCTAAGCACATGAATGTAGAAATTGCAAAAAGCTATTCCTTCGTCAAACAAGTTTAGGCACAATAGCGACATTGTTTCACTCAAATGACTTGAATATTAAATACAGGAAATATCCATGAAAAAACTACTCGCTGTATTGGCACCTATCGCTTTGGTTTTATCTGCATGTACCACCACTACAGGTACTACTACAGGAACGACAACTGCACCGACAGCAACTCAACAATTGGGTATGGCGGCGATTAAAATTGCAATTAATGCCAAGTGTGTGACTGAATTAAACAACATTCCTGCATGGCACACTGCGACACGTGTTATGACACCAACGCAAAAGCAAAATGTTCAAGCGGAAATTTGTGGTTGTGTTAGTGAAAAAGCACCACAAAATGTGACTGCAGTAGATTTAGCCACTGCAGCAATTGACCCTGCTGCACGTGCAACCATTGTGAGCAATGCAGTATCTCGAACCATTAATGCATGTGTGGCAGAAGCAGTAAGATAAGTTTTACCGATTCTGTAAAATTAAAAATGGTGCGTTGTGACTCGCATCGTAAGATAGGCTGAAGATTTCAGCCTATTTTTTCTGGAAAAAGATGATGAAAATTGCAGGTGTAGATGAAGCAGGGCGTGGGCCTTTAGTGGGTTCTGTTGTCGCTGCGGCAGTTATTTTAGATCCGAATAACCCGATTGAAGGTTTAAATGATTCTAAAAAACTGACAGAAAAAAAGCGTGAAAAGTTATTTGTTGAAATTCAGGAAAAGGCTTTGGCTTGGGCAATTGCAGAAGCATCTGCAGCCGAAATTGATGAACTGAATATTTTGCAAGCGTCGTTATTGGCGATGCGTCGTGCGGTGGAAGCCTTATCTATTCAACCTGAGCATGTCTTGGTCGATGGCAATAAAATTCCGCAGGGTTTAGCGATGTCTTGTGATGCCGTTGTTGGGGGTGATGCATTGCATGCAGAAATTTCAGCAGCTAGTATTTTAGCTAAAGTGGCGCGTGACCGTGAAATGGTATTGCTTGATCAAGCATTTCCACAATTTGGTTTTGCTAAACACAAAGGTTATCCAACCAAAGCACATTTTGAAGCCATTGCACAGCATGGTGTAATTGCGGCACATCGACGTAGTTTTGCACCTGTGCGTAAGGCTTTAGAGTTAATGGAAAACTCACAGTAATTTTCATGCAAAACTTGTGCTGAGTTGCCTGTAAAATAGCTTTTACATGATTTGAATCAGGGCAAGTTTTTAAAAAGCATTCAGCAGAAAAATTTAAAGCGGCAAATGAGCCGCTTTATATTCAATTACCTTAATCGTTTAACGATTAAAGTCATTTTGCGAGTAGTTATCTTCTTCAAATGAAGGTTGATAATCTTGATCTAAGTGTTGCAAATGCTCGTGCATGGCACGTTCGTGTTGAATACGTTGATAGATTTCTTCACGATGAACCGATACTTCTTTCGGGGCATTTACACCAATACGAACTTGGTTACCTTTGACACCAAGCACAGTCACGCTGACTTGGTCCCCAATCATTAATGTTTCTCCGACACGTCGGGTCAGAATCAGCATGTTTATCTCCTTGCAAAATGCTAAACCTGCATTGATTTTTAAAGCAATTTAAAAGTCACAACCAAATAAAAACCAGTAAATTTTAACGGAACGTATCATTATTTATTTTATAAGATACAGCGCTGCCAAAATTTATGAAAGCATGTTGCTCAATATAACAGAGCCACTATAAAAAAAACTATAGTGGCTCTATTTTTTTGTACTTTTTCGCAAAATTTGTCAGACAATTACATTTTCTGACAGGGGCGTATTAAGCGCGTGCGCTAGACTCACCGCTTTCACGATCTAGACCAAATACAGTGTGTAAAGTACGTACTGCAAGCTCTAAATAGTTTTCTTCAATAATGACTGAAATTTTAATTTCAGAAGTAGAAATCATTAGAATGTTGATGCCTTCATCTGCAAGTGCAGTAAACATTTTGCTTGCAACACCTGCGTGTGAACGCATACCTACACCTACGATAGATACTTTCACGATGTCACCACGTGTAGCGACTTCACGTGCACCAATTTCTTTGGCAGTTGCTTCAAGAATTGATTTTGCTTTGGCAAGTTCGCCACGGTTTACAGTAAAAGTAAAGTCGGTAGTACCATCTTCTTCTACGTTTTGGATGATCATGTCAACTTCAACATTGGCAGCGCCAATAGGTGACAAGATTTTAGATGCAATACCTGGCTCATCAGGCACACCTAAAATAGTTAATTTTGCTTCGTCACGGTTAAACGCGATACCTGAGATGATAGGTTGTTCCATGTTGTCTTCCAATTCAGTAGTAATGAGTGTGCCGACATTTTGTTTAAAATCTTCGTCGAATGCGCCATCATTGTCATTATCAAAACTTGATAATACACGTAAAGGTACTTGGTATTTACCTGCAAATTCAACCGCACGAATTTGCAATACTTTAGAACCTAAAGAAGCCATTTCTAGCATTTCTTCAAAAGAAATACGATCTACTTTTTTGGCTTTTGGTGCAACGCGTGGGTCTGTGGTGTAAACGCCATCTACGTCAGTGTAAATTTGACATTCATCGGCTTTCAATGCAGCAGCAAGTGCAACGCCAGAAGTATCAGAACCGCCACGACCTAAAGTCGTGGTGTTACCTTCAGCATCAAACCCTTGGAAACCAGCAACCACAATCACACGGCCTGCGTCTAGGTTTTCAGTTAACACGTCAGTATTAATCGCTTCAATACGTGCTTTGGTAAATGCGCTGTCAGTTTGAATACCAACTTGGCGACCAGTTAGTGATTTTGCTGCAACGCCAATAGAATTCAGCGCCATCGCTAACATCGAAATCGTCACCTGTTCGCCTGTAGACACCATTTGGTCTAATTCACGCGGATCAGGGGTTTCGGTAATGGCTTTCGCGAGAGCGAGTAGGCGATTGGTTTCGCCACTCATGGCAGAAACGACAACCACTACTTTGTGGCCATGATCATGCCAGCGCTTCACACGACGAGCAACATTTAAAATGCGCTCGGGAGTACCCATTGAGGTACCGCCATATTTTTGAACGATTAGTGCCATAGTTGTTCCATATAAGCCATGACCCCGAATTTACCTGCTCAGGGTCAGTTACACAAAAAGTGAGATTATTTTGCCGCAAGCCAAGCAGTTAAACCTGCCATCACCGTTGCAAAGTTCTCGTTAAGTGGCGCGCCACCTTGTGCCAAATCAGGTTTACCACCACCTTTACCACCTAGTTCTGTAGCCAAGTGTTTGATGATGTCTCCTGCTTTAATCGTAGCAGTAAAGTCTGGTGCAACAGAAGCGATTAAGCTGACTTTATCGCCTTCTACACCTGCAAGTACAATCACTGCTTGGTCGAGTTTGGATTTTACACCGTCGTGCAAATTACGCAGTGATTTTGCATCCATATTTTGTACAGTGGTAATGAGCGTGGTACGTCCAGCAAGTTCTTGTACTTGACTTAAAAGTTCAGCTGCTTGGAAGTGCGCTAATTTTTGATTGAGCTGTTCAATCTGCTTTTGAAGGCTAGATGCTGTATCGACCAATGTATTCACTTTTTCTAAAGTTTGGTCTTTTTGTGCTTTCAACAAAGCATTGATGCTGTTGATATCGCGTTCAGTTTTTTGAACGGCTTCAACGGCTTTGCTGCCTGTAATTGCTTCAATACGACGTACACCAGCTGCAACACCACCTTCAGAGATGATTTTGAACAGACCAATATCACCTGTACGTTTCACGTGAATACCGCCACAAAGTTCAATGGAGAAGTTTTTATCTTCAATGATTGAACCCATAGAAAGTACGCGAACTTCATCGCCATACTTTTCACCAAATAGCATCATTGCGCCTTTGGCTTTGGCTGCTTCAATATCCAGTAATTCAGTAGAAACTGCGGTATTGGCAATGACTTCTGCATTTACCAAACGCTCAATTTCTTGCAATTGTTCAAATGACACAGGTTGGTCATTGGCAAAGTCAAAACGTAAAATATCAGAAGCAACCAACGAACCTTTTTGCTGTACGTGTGCACCTAAAACTTGACGTAGGGCAGCGTGCAATAAGTGTGTTGCAGAGTGGTTGCGTGCAGTAGCTTCGCGGATGTCTGCTTTTACAATCGCTTCCACCGCTTGCGCAGCTTTTAAACTGCCCATGGTAACAATACCTTGATGAACAAAAGCACCGCCAGATTTTTTGGTGTCTTGAACTTCAAAAATACCTGTTTCGTTTTTGAATAGACCTGTATCACCAATCTGACCACCGCTTTCTGCATAGAACGGGGTTTGATTGAGTACGATTAAAGCTTCATCGCCTTCAACTACTTCATCGACTTGTTCGCCATCTTTATAAATAGCCACAATTTGACCCTGACCAGTCGTTGCGTCATAGCCATCAAATTGAGTTTCACCTTCAACTTTTACAATTGAGTTGTAGTCAACTGCAAATTTACCTGCATCGCGTGCACGTTGACGTTGCGCTGCCATTTCAACTTCAAAGCCTGCTTCGTCAATGGTCAAGTCGCGTTCACGTGCAATATCTGCCGTTAAATCTGTTGGGAAGCCGTAAGTGTCATATAGTTTAAATACCACTTCACCAGGAATGACCGAGCCTTTAAGCTGTGCCAATTCACCTTCAAGCAATTTCAAACCTTGCTCAAGCGTTTTGGCAAATTGTTCTTCTTCTTTTAGAAGTTGCGCTTCAATACGCGCTTGATTTGCTGCAAGTTCAGGATAAGCTTGACCCATTACTTCAATTAAAGGCTGAAGCATTTTGTGGAAGAATGAACCTGTTGCGCCAAGCTTGTTGCCGTGACGTACTGCACGACGAATAATACGACGCAATACATAACCACGACCTTCATTCGATGGATTCACGCCATCGGCAATTAGGAAGCAGCAAGAACGAGCGTGGTCAGCAACTACTTTGAGTGAAGCAGGGTAGTCTACAGGCTTGCCAGTTTGCTGTGCAGTTACTTCAAGAGCAGTCGTGTCTAAACCAATAATCTGTGCTGCATTTTTGAGTAAGTGCTGGAACAGGTCAATTTCGTAGTTTGAATTCACATGTTGCAATACTGCAGAAATACGCTCCAAGCCCATACCTGTATCTACAGAAGGTGCTGGAAGCGGGTGTAATACACCATCTGCAGTGCGGTTGAACTGCATGAATACGTTGTTCCAAATTTCAATGAAACGGTCGCCATCTTCTTCAGGTGTGCCTGGTAAGCCACCCCAGATATGATCGCCATGATCATAGAAAATTTCAGAACACGGACCGCAAGGACCTGTATCACCCATTGCCCAGAAGTTGTCTGAAGCATATTGGCCGCCTTTGTTATCGCCAATACGGATAATACGAGAAGCATCTAAACCAATTTCTTTGTTCCAGATGTCAAATGCTTCATCATCGGTGTGGTAAACCGTGGCATATAAACGGTCTTTTGGTAGCGCTAACCATTGTTCACTGGTTAAAAATTCCCAAGCAAATTTAATTGCATCACGTTTGAAATAATCACCAAACGAGAAGTTACCTAACATTTCAAAGAAAGTATGGTGACGTGCGGTATAACCCACATTGTCTAAATCGTTATGTTTACCGCCTGCACGCACACATTTTTGTGACGATACAGCACGTACATAATCACGTTTTTCTAACCCAAGGAAACAGTCTTTAAACTGGTTCATACCTGCATTGGTAAATAACAGGGTTGGGTCATTGGCGGGTACTAGAGAACTCGATGCGACACGTGTATGCCCTTGCGATTCAAAGTAACGCAAAAATGCTTCACGAATTTCAGCTGATGTCATAAAACGAGTACTCACAACCAAGTCACTCCATAATTTCCGATTGGGCTAAACGCAAGACAGTCTGACAAAAATAATTCTTTTGCTGTCATGCAGGCTTAAAATTTTAAAAACGCCAAATTATAACGGAAAAAGCCATTATCACCAATCATTTTAGTGTGAATAGATGACAATTCTGACGCAAACTTGGTTGCGATTACGCAGAATAAATCTTTGCAATAGAAGATGATGAACATTTACATTCAAAATAAGCGTTTACTGTAGGTCACGGAGTATGCCGAACTGCCATAAAGTAGAATACAAAATTTAAGAAAACGTAAATGTAAGCTAGAAAGTCAAAGCTGATATTTTTGATTTGCCGAATTAAACAACAAATTGCGTGAAAATTCGCAGAATTGATCTGATTTTTTTCAGTAAGGCCTCAAAATCTATTAACATAGTCTGTGCTTAAATTTTGATTTCATTATGAAAGGATCAGTCATGCAACGAGTGGCAATCAATGGCTTTGGTAGAATCGGGCGCAATGTGCTGCGGGCTTGGTTTGAAAATCCCAAAGACTTTCATTTTGAAATCGTCGCCATAAATGACATTGCCGATGTAGAAACCTTGGTTCATTTATTTAAATATGACAGTACCCATGGTCGTTTTAAAGGACAGGTGGAAATTAGCCTCGAAAATGAACAGATTTTTTTGAATATTTCTGCAGGTTTGGCGCAATTAAAAGTTCAGGTGTTGAATCAGGCTCAACCTGCGCAATTACCGTGGCAAGCCTTAAATGTTGATGTGGTATTGGAATGTACAGGGTTGTTCCGTTCCCGCGAGGCGGCAACGCAGCATATTACTGCGGGCGCCAAACGTGTAATTATTGGTGCTGCACCATTCGATACTGTAGATGCTGCGATTGTTTATGGTGTGAATCATCATGAAGTCAAAAGTACCGACCAAATTATTTCCAGCGTATCTTGTACCACGCAGGCTTTAGTACCATTAGTTAAAATCATTGATGATGCTTTCGGAATTGATACCGCATTAATGACTGAAATTCATGCAGTCACAGCCGATCAAACTGTATTGGATCAAGCACACCGTGATTTACGTCGTGCGCGTGCATCAGGGCAAAATATTATTCCTACAACTTCATCTGCCTTGGGTGCATTAAAACAAGTCATGCCAAAAATGGCAGATCGGATTGATGGTTACTCGATTCGTGTACCGACCATTAATGTTGCAGCTATTGATTTAACTTTTATTTCTCAGTCACCAATTACGGTGCACAAATTGAATCAGGTGTTGTGTGCTTCGGCAGCGCATGATTATGCCGAAATTATGCAAGTGACCGATGAGCCTTTGGTATCGAGCGACTTTAACCATTCACCTTATTCTTTAATTGTCGATTTAAGTCAAACCATGGTCGTGGGTCATCAAGCCAAAGTTTTTGCGTGGTATGACAACGAGTGGGGTTATGCCAACCGTTTACTAGATTTGTGTGAATCTTTTAGTCAGCGGGCGGTGTAAGCGGCTACTTTTTAAGACATATACAAAGTGTGAAAAGCGTGTAATAGTGATGACAGATTTTACACTTCGTATTCACGGTTAATTTACTGATTGATATAACAAAGTTTGCATAGAAAATTTGAATAGAGTAGTGGCATGATGATTATTTTATTGTGGGGATTTATTTTTTTGCTGGCACTTGCTGTCATTTTTCTGATTTGGTTGCAATTTAAAAATCAGGCAGACAGCAGCAGCGACGTGCAACATCAACAGCAAGTCGAGCAAAAAGTATTACATTTAGAAGAGCATCTAAAAAAGACGTTGGAGATCATGCAGGATTTGGCTAAAAAGATGCAGGTTCAGCAAGATGCGCTAGATAAAACCGTGCAAAAAACCGCACAGCTTGAAATGCAAAATGCTGAGTTGGTCAGTTTATTGGCAAAGGCGGTCAAATCAAATCAGGACTTTTAAATGACGGCTTTGAAAGATGTGGTGTATTCATATTTTTTACCGCATATTTCAGAAAAAGTCAGGTGCATGAGCAAAAGTATCATGCTAAACTAGGAGAAATCGGGTGTGCTCCCGATTTTTTTATGCGGATTCGTTCCGCGCAAACAAGAATTTAGGTTTACAACATGCCCATTTCAGAGACATGGTTATTACCTGATGGTGTAGCTGATGTATTACCAGAACAAGCGCAAGTGATTGAAAGCTTGCGTCGTAAGTCACTGGATTTCCTCGCATCTCGAGGTTATCAGTTGGTGTACACGCCATTCATAGAATACATTGAATCTCTATCTTCTCTTTCAGAATCGAATCAAGATTTAGACCTTGCCACATTTAAAGTCATCGACCAGCTTTCAGGTCGTTTGCTGGGTGTGCGTGCCGATATGACACCCCAAGTGGCGCGTATTGATGCGCATGTACATCCTGTAGATGGCATTGCACGTTACTGCTATGCAGGTACGGTTTTACATACCAAACCACAAGGTTTTAATACCACACGTGCACCATTGCAATTGGGTGCAGAGTTATTTGGTTCAGACAGCATTGATGCCGATGTAGAAATGGTTGATCTGATGCTCAGCTTGCTAAAAGAAGCAGGTTTGGCAGAAGGTGTGCATTTAGACTTGGGTCATGTCGGCTTGTTCCGTAGCTTGGTTAAACAAGCAGAATTAAGCAAAGCCACTGAACGTCAATTGTCAGATTTATATCAGCGTAAAGCATTGCCTGAATTGGCAGAATTTACCCAAGATTTAAATTTCGGTTCAGATTTTTATGCTTTAGGTCGCTATGCCAGTGATTTAACTGCTTTACAGGCTCATTTAAGTGCTGATGTGTTGGAAAATACCGAATTTAAGCAAGCGTTTGAAGCCGTGAAAGCAACACAAGCTGAAATTCAGGCACGTTGGCCAAACTTGCATATTGGTATTGATGTGGTTGAGCTGCGTTCTTATCACTATCACACAGGTTTAATGTATGCAGTGTATGCGCCAAATCGTGCTGCACCATTGGCACAAGGCGGTCGTTATGATGGCATTGGTCAGCATTTCGGACGTGCGCGCCCTGCAACAGGTTTCTCTTGTGACTTGTTTGTATTAAGTGCAGGTCGTTTTGAATCATCGTCTGTTGTTGTTGCGCCTAAAGGCTCACAACCTGATTTAATCGCGGCTATCCAAAACACACGTGCGCAAGGCTTTAGTGTAATTCAATTGTTGGGTAATGATGATTTAAACTCGGTTCCATACGCAACGCACCAATTGGTTCTTGCAAATGGTGAGTGGACAGTCGAAAAAATTTAATCGCCAAGGCATGTTTCATGTTACAGGTCTTGGTTTTCAATTTTAACAGCATGATGTAATGAGGCTATTATGGGCAAGAATGTTGTGGTACTTGGTACCCAATGGGGCGACGAAGGTAAAGGTAAGATCGTCGACCTGCTCACAGATCAGGCGGCGGCAGTCGTTCGTTATCAAGGCGGACACAACGCAGGCCATACTCTCGTGGTTGGTGGTAAGAAAACTGTATTACACCTCATTCCATCAGGTATTTTACGTGAAAACGTACTGTGCTTAATTGGTAATGGTGTAGTACTTTCTCCTGAAGCACTCATTAAAGAAATGGGTATTTTGGAACAAGAAGGCGTGCCAGTGAAAGAGCGTTTACGTATTTCACCAAACTGTCCGCTTATTTTGCCGAACCACATTGCACTTGACCAAGCACGTGAGAAAAAACGTGGTAATGCCAAAATTGGTACAACAGGTCGTGGTATTGGCCCAGCTTATGAAGACAAGGTTGCACGTCGTGCGATTCGTGTTGCTGACTTGGTTCGTGGCGGTGAAGCACTACGCGCTCAATTGACTGAATTATTGGACTATCACAACTTCCAATTGACACAATACTACGGTGTTGAAGCAGTTCAGTTAGATGAAGTTTTAGCGCTATGTGACCAATGGCGTGAAGTGATTGCACCATTAGTGGTTGATGTAACGACTGAAATTCATAATTACCGTAAAAACGGTGACAACATTATGTTTGAAGGTGCGCAAGGTTCATTACTTGATGTTGACCACGGTACTTATCCGTATGTGACTTCATCGAATACAACTGCGGGCGGTGTAAGCTCTGGTTCAGGCTTAGGTCCATTACATTTAGACTACGTTTTAGGGATTACCAAAGCTTATACCACACGTGTAGGTGCAGGCCCATTCCCAACTGAGTTGGTGTATGACGCAGCAAATGACGTAGGTGATGCGATTGGTAAACACTTAGGTACTGTGGGTCACGAGTTCGGTGCTTCTACAGGTCGTCAACGTCGTTGTGGTTGGTTTGATGCCGAAATTTTACGTCGTTCAGTCGATGTAAACTCACTGTCTGGTATCTGCTTGACCAAGTTAGACGTATTGGACGGTTTAGAAGAAATCAAAATCTGCGTAGGTTATGAAAATACCGATTCAGGTTGTGTAGGTTCTTCTGATGCGCTTGCATACGAAAACTTAAAGCCAATTTATGAAACAATGCCAGGTTGGTCTGAATCAACTGTGGGCGCGACCAGTGTAGAACAATTGCCTGAAAATGCAGTGAACTACATCAAACGTCTTGAGCAGTTAATTGAATGTCCAATCGACATTATTTCTACAGGTCCAGACCGCGCAGAAACTATCGTATTACGTCATCCATTTGATGCTTAAGTCGTTGTTAGCATAGCATTTAAGCTCTGATGATGTATTCAGCCCTGTCTAAATGATGGGGCTTTTTATTGCTGTTGTTTCAGTTTCAATAGCGACTCATTTTTGGAAACATTATAGATGATGCTGAGTGAGTTGTTTTTTCAAGACTAAAGTTGCAGATGACTGGCGCTGTGCAGAGCAGGGTGGCTTGTTACAATGGCTTTAGAAAATTAAATTTAATTAAGGTTATGCAGGATGCATAAAAATATTACCAGTACGATTTTTTATTCTTTATTGTTTGCGATGGGCGGCGCACCGACCATTGCCATGATGCTGATTTTATCGCAAAAGCATGATCCGAATATTATGTATCAGGCATTTATTGGTTTAAGCGTTATTTTTGCCTGTATTTTGGTGCCACTGATTCTGATTCAAAATGCTTACCTACTCTACAAACGCAAAAATCCAGAAATGGAAGAAAAAGTAGAAGTAGTGTCTAAAATTTACTTGGGTTTAAATGTTTTCTGTTTAGTATTTTGGTTGTGTTATCAATTTCTTTACTAGGGTAGTGATTGATCGCTCAGACATACAATCTGTACACAGCTTAGGCGTTGTTTACATAAATGATATGTTTATGAAGTGATTATAGATTTAAAGCCTTGAATTGATTTCATATAATTGATTGGTATGAAGATAGCTCGCAAGGCGGAGATTATTATAATGAACAAAAAACTGATGTTAAGTTTATGTGCCGCAGGCGCAATCACAGTTTCAGGGTGTACGACTGTTGCAGACATGGCGGGTGCAGATACTGCGACCTTAAATGCAACTGCAACCAAAAGCTATAATGAAATGGTGCAAGACGCACGCAATAAAAATCAGTTAGACACAAGCTCCACCACGTATAAACGTATCAATACTGTGTTTCAGCGTTTGATTCCACATGCCAATCAAATGAACCAAACAGGTCAGCCTTTCCAGTGGCAATTGGCGGTACTTAAGTCTGATCAAGTCAATGCTTTTGTCGCACCTGGTGGTAAAGTGGTGTTCTACACTGGTATTGTGAATAAACTGAATTTAACTGATGCTGAAATTGCCGCAATTATGGGGCATGAAATGGTGCATGCCTTAGAAGAACACGCGAAAAGTAAAATTGGTGCACAGGCTTTAACCAATATTGCCTTGAACGTAGGTTTAAGTGCGGCAGGCAATAACGTTGGTCAATTGGGTGCAGCAGCAGCGCAATTGGGTACCCAAATTGGGATTGGCTTGCCATATTCACGTAATTTGGAAAGTCGTGCCGATCAGGGTGGTTTAATGCTGATGGCGCGTGCAGGTTATAATCCACAAGCTGCAATTACCCTTTGGGAAAAAATGAACAAGCTTGAAGGTGGCGGCGGTGCGTCCTTCTTATCGACTCACCCATCGAACAGTCAGCGTATTGAAGCAATGCGTAAAAACTTGCCAGCAGCACAAGCGCTATATAACCAAAGTCGTCGTTAAGATGACCTCAGCCAGTTCAACTGGTTAAGATAAAACACAAAAAAGATGCGCATGGTTTTATGCGCATCTTTTTTTATGAAGACTTTTTGACTTTAAACAGCATAAAAATGATGAGTTATTGCTGAGTTCATATTTTTAATTTCATTTTAAAGCAGTGCTTAAAATAAAATTAGGGCGCTGGATTGGGTTGTTGACGATGAATGGCTTCAATGCCTTGTAAAATTTCATCTGATAAGGTGATGTCAAAGGCATCAATATTTTCTTTGAGTTGCGCCATATTCGTCGCGCCAATAATGGTACTTGTCACAAAAAATTGCTGCTTGATAAATGCCAGCGCCAGTTGCGTCAAACTCAAGCCGTGTTGTTCTGCAAGTTGGGCGTATTGCTCGGTTGCCCATTCGCTTTGTGGATTACTGTAACGGCTAAAACGTGAATATAGCGTGACACGTGCATTGGCAGGGCGTGCGCCATGACGGAATTTACCAGTTAAATAACCAAAAGCCAAAGGTGAGTAGGCGAGTAGTCCAACACCTTCATAATGGGCAATTTCAGACATACCAATTTCATAAGTACGATTCAGCAGGTTATACGGATTTTGTACGCTAACAAATTTGCTTAATCCTAACTGTTCTGCCAAGTGTAAAAACTTCATGGTGCCCCACGGGGTTTCATTCGACAGCCCAATATAGCGAATCCGTCCTTTTTGAATTTCTTGTTGCAACGCGGTTAAGGTTTCAGCAAGGTCGGTTACTTCTTGCGTATTTTGTGCTTCTTGGTTGCCATAACCGAGTTTGCCAAAAAAGTTGGTTGGGCGTTGTGGCCAGTGTAGTTGGTATAAGTCGATATAGTCGGTTTGCAGGCGTTTTAAATTGCCATCCAGTGCAGAATGAATATCCTCTGCGTTAAAGCGGGTTTTGCCGTCTCGAATATGACTGCCGCCTTGCGAAGGGCCTGCAATTTTAGAGGCTAAAAATAATTTGTCACGTCCGCCACGTTGCTGTAACCAATTGCCAATGATGGTTTCGGTTGCACCTTGAGTTTCTACTTTTGGTGGTACGGGATACATTTCTGCGGTATCCCAAAAATATAAGTCTCGTTCTAGCGCATAATCGAGTTGTTGAAATGCTTCTTGCTGGGTATTTTGTTCACCAAATGTCATGGTGCCTAAACAGATTTCTGGAACTAGGATGCCTGTTTTTGCCAATGGTTTAAATTGCATATTGTCTCTCGCTCAAGATTATATGTATATATTGATGTTACAAGAGCTGAAACCATTTTGCGCCACTTGTGGCTGCGAAAATTGCTACTTCATTGTAGTGACAGCAATAATGGTATTTTGATAATTGAAAATGGTAAAAAGTTAACAGCTGGTAATAAAAAAGCAAATCCGAAGATTTGCTTTTTTAATGAGCATATAGATGGTTTACTCGTCATCAAAGTTGCCATCAGTGGATTCATTTTGCTCCAAAGAAGCATCAAAAATCAGAATGGCTTTACCATCAGTTTCAATCATGCCTTGTTCTTCAAGTGTTTTTAGAACACGCCCGACCATTTCACGTGAACAGCCGACAATACGACCAATTTCTTGGCGTGTAATACGAATTTGACGACCGTTTGGCAAAATCATGGCTTCTGGTTGCGCAGAAAGATCAATCAAGCAACGTGCAATACGACCAGACACATCTATAAAGGCAAGGTCAGTTACCTTACGTGTAGTATTTTTTAAACGACGTACCAGCTGTGCAAAAACGGCATAGCTTAAGTCAGGATATTGTTTGCTGAGTTCGTGGAAGTTTTCATAAGTAATTTCTGCAATTTCACAGACATCACGAGTACGAACTTCTGCAGTACGTTGTGGATTCGATTCAAACAGACCCATTTCCCCAAAAAAGTCGCCTGGATTCAAATATGCCACAACAATTTCGCGATCATCATCTTCGCGAAGAATAATTGATACTGAACCTTTTAAAATCAAATATAACGATTTAGATTCAGTCCCTGCATCAACAATAGTTGTCCGTTTTGGATAACGGTTGATGTATGCACGTTTTAATAATGCTTTGACTGAGTCAGGCAGTTGTCCAGGGGACAATGCATCAGTGCTCAGCTGTGAAAAGTTTGAAGTCATGCTAACGGTTCCGAAAATGGATAAATAATAGATCGCACAAGACCTAGTCTGAACTTGTCACACAGTAGAGATGAAATTCCTTATCAACTCAAGTTATGTTAGTGTACAAATACCCATGTCAATTTATAGTTTTTTTTAGGTAGTTGCAATGCAAACAAGTGTTCAGTGGTTAGAGAACGTTGCTTTTGAAGCCAAATCGGAAAGTGGTCATTCTGTGGTGATGGATGGATCTGCAGAATATGGCGGTGAAAACCGTGGTCCACGTCCTATGGAGTTAATCTTAATGGGACTTGGTGGTTGTGCTTCATTCGATATTGTGACTATTTTAAAGAAATCACGCCAAGAAGTGACGCATGTTGAATGTCAGTTAAAAGCAGAACGTGCCGATAGCATCCCTGCCGTGTTCACCAAAATTCATTTGCATTTTGTGGTCAAAGGCAAGGCTGTCAAGGAAAAGCAGGTTGCGAAGGCGGTTGAACTTTCAGCAGAAAAGTACTGTTCTGCCAGTAAAATGCTATCTGATGGTGGTGTTGAAATTAGCCATGATTTTGAAATTATTGAACAAGATTAAGCGTTGACTGATAGGTCATACAATGGTTGGTATATTTGCCAATCATTGTAACTAAATATT
Source organism: Acinetobacter sp. YH12120 (assembly GCF_013418795.1). NCBI lineage: Bacteria > Pseudomonadati > Pseudomonadota > Gammaproteobacteria > Moraxellales > Moraxellaceae > Acinetobacter > Acinetobacter sp. YH12120. The sequence continues at coordinate 337,559 of NZ_VPBI01000001.1, forward strand.
TCTATTTGCATGAATAATAATCAGAAGCCTTTAATTTGTTGATATACAAGTGTATGTCAATAATTCAACTCACTATAAAAAAATTACCAGATTAAACTTGAAATTTACTTTAATCAGTCCAATATTATAATTGAAATCTAACCGTTAATTTTAATTAAGATTTTGAAAAATATATAAAAAATTTAATTGAAATTTACGCCTGCGTTCCCATATATCCATCAAGTACACAATTTGTTGTGAGGAATAACAAGAATGCGTTTTGAAAAGTTTACCAACCGCCTACAGCAAGCTTTATCCGATGCCCAATCTCTCGCGATAGGGAAAGATCATACTGCCATTGAAGGCATTCACTTATTGGCGACTTTGCTCGAAGAAGCTTCCAATGTCAGTTTATTACAACAAGCAGGCGCAAACCTACGTGATTTGCAAAGCAAATTACAGCAAGCGATTGCTGATGCACCGACTTTGGCCAATCCAACAGGCGATATCAACTTAAGTCCAGATGCGGTTAAAGCCTTGAATTTGGCTGACAGTTTTGCCCAAAAAGCAGGTGATGAGTTCTTGTCAACCGATTGGTTGATGCTGGGTTTGACCGAAGTGGGCGCGACCAAAACACTACTGAACAGTGTAGGCGTGACCTCAGATAGTTTGCGTAGCGTGATTGACAAAATTAGAGGGGATGAAAAAGTCATGAGCAATAATCACGAAGATCAACGTGACTCACTCAATAAATATACCATCGATTTAACCGAACGTGCGTTGGCGGGCAAGCTAGACCCTGTAATTGGTCGTGATGATGAAATTCGCCGTACCGTTCAGGTGTTGTCACGCCGTACCAAAAACAACCCAGTACTCATTGGTGAACCTGGTGTGGGTAAAACTGCGATTGTTGAAGGTTTGGCGCAGCGTATTGTGAATGGTGAAGTGCCAGAAAGCTTAAAAGGTAAACGTGTTTTATCTTTAGATTTGGGCTCATTGTTGGCAGGTGCGAAATATCGCGGTGAGTTTGAAGAACGCCTAAAAGCGGTCTTAAAAGACTTGGCGAAACAAGAAGGTGAAGTCATCTTATTTATTGATGAATTACACACACTTGTGGGTGCAGGTAAAGGCGATGGTGCCATGGATGCAGGCAATATGTTGAAACCTGCATTGGCGCGTGGCGAATTGCGCTGCGTCGGTGCCACTACTTTAGATGAGTATCGTCAATATATTGAAAAAGATGCGGCTTTAGAGCGTCGTTTCCAAAAAGTATTGGTCGATGAGCCAAGTGTAGAAGACACCATTGCAATTTTACGAGGTCTGAAAGAACGCTACGAAGTGCACCACGGGGTTAAAATTTTAGATTCGGCGATTATTGCCGCCGCTAAAATGTCGCACCGTTATATCACTGACCGTCAACTTCCCGACAAGGCAATTGATTTGGTGGATGAGGCAGCGTCACGGATTAAAATGGAGCTAGATTCTAAGCCTGAAGCCTTAGATAAATTAGAGCGCCGTTTAATTCAATTAAAACTGCAACTTGAAGCCGTGAAGAAAGATGAAGATGCAGGCAGCCGTGCTGAAGTTGCACATCTGGAAAAACAAATTATTGAAGTTCAAAATGAATACAATGATTTGGAAGAAGTTTGGAAAGCGGAAAAAACCTTGGTTGAAGGCACTAAGCAAATTCAGACTCAGCTTGATCAGGCACGTATGGCATTGCAAAAAGCGCAGCGTGAAAATGACTTGGCGGAAATGTCACGTTTACAATACGGTGTGATTCCTGAGTTGGAAAAACAACTGGCACAAGATGAGTTGGTTGAAGAGAAAGAAGAACCAAAATTATTGCGTAACAAAGTGACGGACAATGAAATTGCTGAAGTCGTGAGTGCTGCAACGGGCATTCCTGTATCGAAAATGCTGCAGGGTGAACGTGAAAAATTGCTACACATGGAAGATTTCTTGCATAACCGTGTGGTGGGGCAAGATGAAGCTGTGGTGGCGGTGTCGAATGCGGTACGTCGTTCACGCGCAGGTTTGTCTGATCCTAACCGTCCAAGTGGTTCGTTCCTGTTCCTTGGCCCAACAGGGGTAGGTAAAACAGAATTGACCAAAGCGTTAGCGAACTTCTTGTTTGACAGCGATGACGCCATGATTCGGATTGATATGTCTGAATTTATGGAAAAACACTCGGTCAGCCGTTTGGTCGGTGCGCCTCCAGGCTATGTCGGTTATGAAGAAGGTGGTGTATTAACCGAAGCAGTACGTCGTAAACCGTACAGTGTGGTGCTGTTTGATGAGGTGGAAAAAGCCCATCCAGACGTATTTAACATCTTGTTGCAGGTGTTGGATGATGGACGCCTAACCGACTCGCAAGGTCGCGTGGTGGACTTTAAGAACACTGTAATTGTGATGACTTCTAACTTGGGTTCACACGAAGTACGTGAATTGGGTGACAATCCAACACGTGAAGAAGTGCGTACCGTAGTCATGGCCGCAGTTTCACAACATTTCCGCCCTGAGTTTATTAACCGTATTGATGAGTTGGTGGTGTTCCATTCACTGGAAAAAGCACAAATTCGTGGCATTGCCGATATTCAATTGGATCGTTTACGTGCGCGTTTAAGCGAACGTGACTTGAGCTTGTCGATAGACGATACTGCATTTGATCAATTGATTGAAGCAGGTTTTGACCCAGTCTACGGTGCGCGTCCATTGAAACGTGCAATTCAGCAACAAGTGGAAAACACATTGGCGCAAAAAATCCTCGCAGGTGACTTTGTTGCAGGTGATACGATTTTAATTAAAGCTGAAAATGGTCATTTGCTGTTTGAAAAAATGAAACTCAGCTAATTGGCTATGTGTAAGCAACTTTTAAGAAACCCAGCTTCGGCTGGGTTTTTTTATGACTGACAATTTAGGTCACATAAGTAAAATTTTTGGTAAAAAATGACAGCTATTTTTAATATTTTGTGATGAATATTGTATTTAAGTGATTTATTTGCAAAACAATTATCTTTTTTAAAGAAGATTAATTATAATTTATTGTTCAATAAGAATAGATAAATTCTGAGCAGAATCTATGTCAAAAATAGTATGGGGTGGAATGGGGGTTGCAGTGTTGGCAGGAGCTGTCACTGCAGGAAATTTATATGCAGATAAGAGCCTGCGTGAGCATTATCAACAAAATTTAAATCCTGTACCCAATGTGAGCGTCCAATATACGGACTACGACATGGGGACTTTAACAGGTACTGCCAAATGGAAAATGACCATTATTGCAGACCCATGTAATGCTAAAGAAAAACTGGTGTTTCACGGACAAGATCAAATTCAGCGGACATGGAAAGGTTACCAAATTGATTCTAAAATGAATCTGGAACAAGGGCAGGGACAATTTTCCGAGTTCTTTCAGCAGCCTCTAAATGTGACAACGCAAGTGAATTGGTTGGGTGTATCGACCACGAAATTGAGCATACCTGCTATAGAGAAAAAAGAAGCAGGACTTGAAGCTAAATTTTCTCCTATGCAGATTGAGTTTCAGGCGAAACAAAGTCAGGGGCAGCAGAAAATTGTAAATATGAGTTTTGATGTGCCTCAATTGACGGTGCTGGATCAATTTGGACATCTTCAAGTAAAAGGCATGCAGTTTAAAACCAATCAGGCTTTGAATGTGCAGTCTTTAGAGCCGGGCTATTTCCAATTCAGTATTGCAGAAATGCAGCGTCAAGACCCAAAAGCAGTGGGTTCAGGCAAAATGAAAGACTTCAGTTGGCGTATGGATACTCAACTGCATGAGCGCACGGTAGATATTCAATCGAAATTTAAAATTGCCGAGTTAGGTTTAAATAATGTGCCTGCCATGCAAGACCTGCAAGTGAATTGGGATGTTAAAAACTTGCAGCGCAGTAAAATGCAGACGTTTCTTGATATTGTGCAAAAACAAAACAACTCATGCCTAGAAGCGGAAAACTTTGAGAAAGAAGTTCAACAAGCCTTGTTGGCTGTGATTAATGAGGGCTTTCAGTTCGAATCCAAGAAGAATCAGTTGAAATTAGGCACAGGCAGTATTCGGGCAGATTTGGTTGGTAAAGTGATGCCAGGGCATCAAACCACTGTAGAAGGCTTAGCGAAAATGTTCCCAAGTTTATTGGAAATGCAAACCGATGTGAGTTTTAACAAGCAAGTGGTCAAAACCATTATGAATAATTATATGAATGCTGCAGGTAAAAGCATGTCTGATCAGGAGTTGGAACAGATACTCAGTGCGATGCAAAGCAATCAGCAAATTCAACGTGATGGTGATGAATTTAAACTGTCGATGCATTATCAATATGGTGAAAAGAAGTTTTTAACTGGTCAATAATCTAGATACTGATCTACGATAAAACAAAGCCTGTTCAAATGAACAGGCTTTGTTGTATTGCCATATCGTTTATTTAAACAGGCGGGTGTTGAATTTTCCAAGCACGGTGGATTTTGGTGTTGCGTTTGAAATCTTGCCCAATGGTTTCATGGCTAATTTCCTGCACATCAAACATGGCTTCAATTTCTTCATCCATTTCAAAACCACGGTAGTTGTTGGAGAAGTACAGCGTTCCGCCTGTGGTTAAGCGGTTCATGGCACGCTTAATTAAAGAAACGTGGTCGCGTTGTACGTCAAATGTTCCGTAGAACTTTTTAGAGTTTGAGAAAGTTGGTGGGTCAATAAAGATCAGATCATATTGTTCATGACCTTCTTTGAGCCATTCAAAACAATCACTGGCAAAGAATTGATGTTGTTCATCGGCATGGTCTACCGTTAAACCATTCAATACAAAGTTTTCTTTAGACCAATTCAAATAAGTATTGGATAAATCGACGCTGGTGGTACTTGCTGCACCGCCAAGCGCGGCATGTAAACTTGCAGTTGAGGTATAACTGTATAAATTCAGGAAGTGCTTGCCACGTGCTTCTTTGGCAATACGTAAACGCATTTGACGATGGTCAAGGAACAAGCCTGTATCTAGGTAGTCGGTGAGGTTAACCAAAATTTTAGCCTGACCTTCTTGCACAATAAAACGCTTCGAGGCGGTACTTTGTTTGGTGTACTGGTTTTTACCTTCCTGACGGGCACGGGTTTTAATAAATACCGCATCGCGCCCTAAACCTGTGACAGCGCGAATGGCTTGTAAGGCAAGGTTAAAACGCTTTTTGGCTTTTTCAGGATCAATTTTTTTCGGCGGCGCATATTCCTGCACGTGCAAACGGTCGCCGTATAAATCGACTGCGACATTAAAGTCAGGTAAGTCTGCATCGTATAAACGCAGGCAATGCACATTTTCTTTCACCGCCCATTTTTTCAGGCTCTGCATGTTTTTTTGCAAACGGTTGGTGAAATCTTCTGCGCCTTCAATGGGTTCAAACTGTTGCGGTTGCCAATCTGCTAAGAATGGACGCGCGACTGTTGCAGGTTTGATCGTACCAAAACGGACATAAATTGGCAGTTTACCGTTCATCAAACGTAAAATTTGTGGGTCATTGAAAGCCAGCACATCGGCTTGTTCAACTTGGGCTGCAATGACGGCTGCTTTTTGATTTGGGAAATGCTTTTGCAAAAGGGCAGACAGACCCAAATATAAGGCACGGTTTGAGGCTTTATCGCCCAAACGTTCACCATAAGGTGGGTTGGTTACAATAAAGGCCTTTTTACCTTCGGCTTGAAAGTCGGGCCAGTCAGCCAAAGTACGTTCTTCAATTTGAATCTGATCGAGCAGACTTTCAAAACCTGCCGCAATAATATTTTGCTTGGTGGCTTTGACTGCTTCCCAGTCGGCATCGAAAGCATAGAATTTTGGCAAGGGCTGTTGTAATGCAGTTTGATGGCGTTCTGCCGCTTCTGCTTTAATGCTCATCCATAATTCATGGTCGTGACCTTGCCAACCGTTAAAACCAAAACGACGTACCAAACCCGGTGCACGGTCAGTCAGCATCATCAATGCTTCAATAATAAACGTGCCCGAACCACACATTGGGTCTAAAATAATGTCGGGTTGAATTTGTTGTAATTGACCTTTTTGCAGAATCGCTGCGGCAAGGTTTTCTTTAATTGGGGCATCGGTCATAAAACGACGATAGCCGCGTTTATGCAGTGAATCGCCAGATAAATCTAGGCAGTATGTATGTTCTTTTTTACCTGCCAACACGTATAAGGTAATTTCAGGCTGTTTGATGTCAATGCTTGGACGTTTGCCCACTGCATCCATAAATGAATCGACCACACCATCTTTAACGCGCAAGGTCGCAAATTGGCTGTTCACTTTAATGTCACGCTCTATATGCAAACGCACTGCAAAAGTACTTTGTGGCGCAAAAATCAGTGACCAGTCAAAGCTCAGCGCACCTTCATAAAGCTCTTCGGCTACATCGCGCGCGTCGTGACTAAATTCAATTTCGTGTGTGTGAATTGGTGTAAGGACACGTGAGGCTAAACGTGACCACATGCAGACACGATAGGCATTTTCGAGTGTGCCTTTGAAAATTAAACGACCCGGTAAACGTTCGATATTTTGAATACCTAAACCTTGCATTTCTTCTTGCAATAAGGTTTCAAGTCCATCTGCACAGGTGACCCAATATGTAGAAAGACGGGGTTTCGAATTCATGAAAATTTCCAAAAGCAATTCAGCAATCGGCTATTTTACCGTATTTTGTGCTAGAAAACTTAGTGATTTAGCGTGAATCGTGCAGAATTTTAAAGGTCTAGGTTTGAAGAGCTTCAGGGCATTTTTTACTGTTTTTTTCTAAAAAGGCAATGAGGATGTAATGACATCTCTAAAAAATTTTGAGTGATTGTATTGCGGAAAAATAAAAACCTGAATATTCACATGATTGGTATGTATTTTGCTCATACATTGTTGTGATGGTGAACATTTTGCAGATGAGCATCAAACACTGCAAAACAACAATGAAGCGATAAGGGGAATATTTAAATGACCACGGCTACTTTAAACACGGCACAGGCTTTAACAGCAAATAACGAGATTTTTTCAGTTGCCACTTTAATTTATACGCGATTAAGACGGGTCAGTGGACGTGTGATTGATGTCATGTATCTGGTTGAAAATTCAGACTATGCACGTGCTGTGCTGCAATTGGCGCTCGCTACACACGATGAGGAATTGTGCCGTTATGCGCTGCGCTTAAACAGTATATTGGCTAACTTAATGGATGCTGATGCAGAAATAACGTCGCCACAGACTGAAGCGCAGCAATTAGATGCAGTAGAAAATATAGAAAATATAGAAAATATAGAAAATATAGATGACTTGACTGAACCTACAGCTGAAGAAATTTATCGGGCGCAGGTGTCCCATCATTATATAGGGGCACTGCGTTAAACGGTGAATTGTACAGACTATGCCTACATAGCCTGAAGGTTGCGTAGGCAGTTGTAGGCGAAGATTGACCCACCAGATGTTCATCAAGCTCATATCAAGATGATTGGCTAGCAGAGCAGTTAAATATAAATGCCATCCTTTCACATCGCTTTGTAGAGTATTAAGCATGAAAGAAAGTGTAGATGAGTCTGCATGACTTAATTTTTAAAATCATAAGTTTCTTTTGACTAAATCATGCCAAGTTACACTGCTTTGCCAAATCAATTTCTGTATAATGCGTTAACTTAACGTATAAGGAATCTCTCATGCATTTGGCGGCATTGCATACTCCGAGCCAGATTCAATTGAATAAAGATGGGCATTTAAAACACTTTTTAACCATCGAAGGTCTTTCCAAAGAAACCCTCACCCAAATTCTGGACACAGCACAGTCCTTTTTCAATGAACAAAACCAACTGATCACCAATAATTTGCTCGAAGGGCGCACGGTGATGAATTTGTTCTTCGAAAACTCTACTCGTACCCGCACCACATTTGAAGCCGCAGCCAAGCGTCTTTCTGCCAATGTACTCAATATTGATATTGCCCGTTCAAGTACCTCTAAAGGTGAAACTTTGCGTGACACTTTGTGGAACTTAGAGGCGATGGCTGCTGACATTTTTGTGGTGCGTCATTCATCTTCAGGTGCAGCACATTTTATTGCTAAAACGGTTTGCCCAAAGGTTGCCATTATTAATGCGGGTGATGGCCGTCATGCACATCCAACGCAAGCGATGTTGGATATGCTGACCATTCGCCGTGAAACCCAACGACCTTATGAAGAATTAAGTGTTGCGATTATTGGTGATATCAAACATTCACGCGTGGCGCGTTCCGATGTGGCTGCCTTGCAAACACTGGGCTGTAAAGACATTCGCGTGATTGCACCGAACACCTTGTTGCCCTACGGTTTTGATGAATATGGCGCAGGCGTGCGTTTATTTAACAAAATGGAAGAAGGCATTAAAGATTGCGACGTGATTATCACCCTGCGTATTCAAAATGAACGTATTGATTCGCCAGCACTTGCCTCACAAGCCGAATTCTACAAAATGTACGGTTTAAACAAAGAGCGTTTGGCGCTTGCAAAACCAAACTGTATTGTGATGCATCCTGGTCCAATGAACCGTGGTGTCGAAATTGATTCAAGCATTGCCGATGGGCCTCAATCGGTGATTTTAAATCAAGTAACCAACGGTATTGCGGTACGTATGGCGGTATTGGCCTTGGCGATGCAAGGTCAATTGCAAGAACAAGGTTTGATTGACGCGATTGCGGTATAAGGAAAAAGTCATGGCGATTGTAAAAATTGAAAATGTACGTGTGCTTGACCCAATCCAGCAAATTGACCGCGTACAAACGGTATATCTTGAAAATGGCAAGTTGGTTGCAGAAAGTGCAGATATTAGCGAAAGCATAGATGCCCAAGGTCAATGGCTCATGCCAACTATGGTCGATTTATGCGCACGTTTACGTGAACCTGGTCAGCAACAACATGGCACGCTCAAATCTGAAGGCAAGGCCGCACGTGAAAACGGAATTCTGCACTTATTTACGCCACCCGATTCTAAACCAATCGTGCAAGACAACGGTGCACTCATTCATGGTTTGGTCGAAAAAGCCATGTTGGATGGTGGCATTTATTTAGAAGTGATTGGTGCACAAACTCAAGGTTTAAACGGCAAGCAGCCTGCCAATATGGCGGGACTGAAAAAAGGCGGCTGTAGTGCAGTGTCCAATGCCAATGCACCTTTTGAAGATGATGATGTCGTGATTCGCACACTGGAATATGCTGCAGGTTTGGACATGACCGTGGTGTTCTATGCCGAAGAACCGCAAATTGCTAAAGATGGCTGTGTGCATGAAGGTTTTATTGCATCGCGTCAGGGCTTGCCTATGATTCCAACTTTGGCAGAAACCGTAGCGATTGCCAAATATTTGCTGATGATTGAAGCCACAGGTGTACGTGCGCATTTTGGCTTATTGTCTTGTGGTGCATCAGTTGAATTGATTCAACAAGCTAAAGCCAAAGGTTTACCTGTCACTTGTGATGTTGCGATGCATCAACTGCATTTAACCGATCAAATTATTGATGGTTTTAACTCGTTAGCGCATGTACGTCCGCCACTGCGCTCAGAGCAAGACAAAGCATTACTGCGTCAAGGTGTAAAAGATGGTGTGATTGATGCGATTTGTACTCATCATGAGCCGTTAAATAGCTCTGCAAAAATGGCACCATTTGCAGATACTTTGTCAGGTTTTACTGCATTTGATACTTATATTCCATTTGGGATTCAACTGATTCAGGAAGGTCTGTTCAGTCCATTGGAATGGGTAGAAAAAGTGACACTTGCACCTGCGCGTGTGGCAAAAATGCAAAGTCGTTGGGAACAGGAAGCGGGTTGGGTCTTGGTTGATCCAGAAGTGGAATGGACACTGAACAAAGAAACGATTGTGTCACAAGGCAAAAATACGCCTTTGATTAATCAAGTTGTAAAAGGCAAAGCAGTACGCGTCTTTACTGCTTAATATGCTTTGATTGATATTTGATTTTCAAGTTTAAATAAAAGTCAGCTTCGGCTGGCTTTTTTATTGAATTTTAACAATCCCCAAATAGAAAATCGAAGAAGAGACTCTACATTCCGTTGACTCAAATTTCACAACAAAATCAAAACACCACAATTTATTACATTTGTTTAAATTTTAAGCATATACACTAAAAAACAACTTGAAAACAAAGACAAAAAAGAGGGCATATATATGCAAACAGATTTTATAGACTTGCTCAAACAAAGTGTGTCATCCATTGTATTGGAAGGGGAAACCCAGCATTTGCTTGAAAAAAATCAGGCATTAAATAGTTTTTATCCCATTTTATTGTCTATTTTAAATTCACGACCTGAACTGATTGACAATCTGCTGCGACAACTGAATCCACGTGTGGGCGATGTATTTGGTTCAAATCTATCTTTAAAACAGCAGTTTTTAGATTTGGTCAGCGGCACAGCACCGCAAACCGAAATTGAAAACACCCTGAATCGTTCAATTGCACCAAGTTTAAACTTTTTGGAAAATCAGGCAGGTTCATCTGACCCAGTTGCAATTCAGCATTTACTGCAAAACAATTTAGATTCAATTCAGGCGGCTTTACCGCAGTGGGCAACAGCATTATTGGCTGCTTTGGGGGTAAATAATGCTGCGGGCCAAACCGTACATCAAGCACCTGAAGTCATTGTGACTGAGCCAGTAGAAGAACGCCGTTCGTGGTTATTGCCAATTTTAGCTTTAATTATTTTAATTGGTTTATTGGCATTTTTATTCCGTGCATGTAGTGACCGCAACCAAGCGCCTGCAACCACACAGACCCAAGTGGCAGCAAATCAGGCTGCAATGTTGCAAGTCAGTACAGGCAGTGATGGTAATTTGGTGACCTGTCAAATTTTGCTGAATAATCCAAGCTATATGGAAATTCTGCAGAATGAAGTGAAGCAAATTTTCAATCATCCAACAGGTTGTGGTGCAGAAAATTTTGCCAACTATCATTCGGAATTTATTGATCAGGACGTGATTCCAAGCGTTTTAAAAATGCTGAAAGGTGTACCGAATGTCAATTTAAACTGGGTGGGTAATCAACTGTCTATTCAAGCCGCGAACCCTGCCGATGCAGAGCGTTTAGCCAGTCAAATTCGTCCATTGGCTAAAAACATGACTGTAGTGACTCAGCAACCTGCAGAAACTACAGTAACCGATGTGAATCAGGCTGTAACCAGCAGTATTAGCAATGCCGAGCAGGCTTTGGCTGCAATTAATCCTGACAATATTCAAGCTTTGGATATTGCGACGGCACTCAATATGCAAATCATTAATTTTGATTCTGCATCGACTGAAATTCCAGCAGCCAATAAGTCTATTTTAGATCAGGCTGCGGTATTGATGCAGCGCGCGCCACAAGTGCAATTAACCGTGAAAGGGCATACCGATGCCGTAGGTGATGCCAATGCCAACAAAACTTTGTCACAACAACGTGCGCAAGCAGTGGTCGATTATTTAGTATCACGTGGTGTAAATCCGGGTCAATTGCAAGCCATTGGTTTTGGTTCAGAGCAGCCGATTGCGGCAAATGCAACGCCAGAAGGTCAATTTAAAAACCGCCGTATTGAGTTTGAAGTCTTGAATGTAGATACAGGCACAGTGCGTAGTGTGGAAGATGCAGGCGTGGTAGAGCAAAAGACGCCTCAATCTTAAACAGGTTTATTTTCTTGTAAGATTAAACTTGTATTGAGCCTTCACTTTGCAAAGTGAAGGCTTTTTTTATTGCAGATCAGTGCCGAAGTATCGTGCAAATATCGAAATTGAAAGTAATTTTTGGATGCTCTTTGGTTTGAGGAATAGTTTTATAAATTAGTGATTTGTTGAGTAGATTGAATAAGTTGAGTGGGAAAGTATGAAAGTCAAAACAAACCCTCTCCCTTGTATTAGGTTTTAAAGCAGTGCATCAAAACTTGCAAAGGAGAGGGGGAGTTAACTTGAGATAAATTCATCAAGCTGCGACTTTTTGCAAGGCAACACCTGTGACTTTTTGAATTTCATCAAAACTGACATCGGGTGCAAGTTCAATCAACTTTACGCCTTGTGGAGTAATATCAAGCACGCCTAAGTCGGTAATGATACGATGCACCACTGCTTTACCCGTAAGTGGTAAACTGCACTGCGATACAATTTTAGGTGTACCATCTTTGGCACAATGTTCCATCAACACCACAACTTTTTGTACGCCTGCGACCAAATCCATTGCACCGCCCATGCCTTTAACTTTCTTGCCGGGAATCATCCAATTGGCAAGATCGCCTTGTTCAGAAACTTCCATTGCCCCTAAAATGGCGATATTGACATGCCCGCCACGAATCATGGCAAAGGAATCTGCGCTGGAGAAAAATGCCGCACCTTTACGTGCAGTCACAGTTTGTTTGCCTGCATTGATCAGGTCGGCATCTACAGTGTCGGCAGTCGGAAATTCACCAATGCCAAGTAAGCCATTTTCAGACTGCAACCAAACATTGATATGTTCAGGAATATAATTGGCGACCAGTGTGGGTAAGCCAATGCCTAGATTGACATAAAAACCATCTTCTAATTCTTGTGCAGCGCGCTGCGCCATTTGATTACGCGTCCAAGCCATGTCTTAAGCCTCCGCCTTTAAAGTCATTTGTTCAATCCGTTTTTCTGGGTTTGCATTGAGGACAATGCGGTTCACATAAATACCGGGTAAGTGGATTTCGTCTGGGTCTAAATCGCCAATTTCAACAATCTGTTCAACTTCGGCAATGGTGATTTTGCCTGCCATGGCACAGACAGGATTAAAGTTTTGTGCTGTTTTACGGAAAACAAGATTGCCCGCTTTATCTGCTTTGTAGGCTTTGACCAAAGCGACATCTGCGGTCAAAGATTCTTCTAAAATATAATCTTTGCCATTAAATTCACGGACTTCTTTTCCTTCGGCAATAACAGTGCCTACACCTGTTGGGGTGAAAAATGCAGGAATACCCGCACCGCCTGCGCGTAATTTTTCTGCCAGTGTGCCTTGCGGGGTAAGTTCAACTTCCAGTTCACCGCTTAAAAACTGGCGTTCAAATTCTTTATTTTCGCCGACATAAGATGAAATCATTTTTTTAATTTGTTTGGTTTCAAGCAATAAGCCTAAACCAAAACCATCGACGCCAGCGTTATTAGAAATACAAGTCAGTTGTTTGACGCCTGTATCTTTTAACGCAGCAATCAAGGCTTCAGGAATACCGCATAAACCAAAACCGCCCACCGCCAAGGTATGCCCATCTTGAACCACGCCATTTAATGCAGCTTGTGCGCTGTCATATACTTTATTGGACATTTGTCACCTCTATTTATTCTCTGCACGGCATTCACTTGCCATGTTGTGTTGTTGTCATCCTTATTGCTTATGTTCCAATGCTATTGAGGATGAAATGGGTTTTAAGCACAAACCTTTTGCCAGTAGGCATTGGCATAGTGAGATGGATTATCACGCTGTAAGATATTGCTGATGTTGCGACTGGCTTGCATCAGCGGCTCTAACCGCACACCTGTTTCAAAACCCATCTTGGACAGTAAATAGTACAAGTCTTCGGTAGACACATTGCCCGATGCACCTTTGGCATACGGACAGCCACCCAAACCAGCAATGGATGAATCAAATACACGAATGCCTTGTAAGAGCGATTGATAAATATTGGCAATCGCCATGCCGTAAGTATTGTGAAAATGACCTGCTAAAACTTTGGCATCGACCTCTGCCAAACATGCATCCCAGACTTTTTGCACACGGTCAGGGGTTGCTGTACCAATGGTTTCACCCAAAGACACTTCATAGCAGCCCATGTCCAATAATTGCTGTGTGACTTTTGCGACTTGTTTCGGGTCAATTGCGCCTTCATAAGGACAGTCCACCATACAAGATACATAACCACGCACGCGAATGTTGTGCGCTTTGGCTTGACGCATGACATCGCTAAATTTTTCCAAACTTTCTTCAATTGAACAGTTGATATTTTTTCGGGTAAAGCTTTCAGAAGCGGCGGTAAACACGGCAACTTCTTTGCAACCCACCGCCAAAGCCGACTCAAAACCTTTTGAGTTTGGGGTCAGTAAACTGAATTGAATGTTTGGGTTTTGTGGCAGGCTGGCAAACAGCACATCGCTGTCTGCCATTTGCGGTACCCATTTGGCCGATACGCAAGAACCGACCTCAATGCTGCTTAAACCTGTTTGCATTAAATCCAAAATCAGGTTTTTACGGTCTGCCAAAGTGAGTGGCGTTTTCTCATTTTGCAGACCATCTCGTGGGCCAACCTCTACAATTTTGACAAATTCAGTCATGCAACTTCCTCCGTCAAGGCTTCAAATTCAACCAGTTCATCGCCTGCTTTGACCTGATCGCCCGCTTGGAAGTACGAACTTGCCACAATGCCATCGAAAGGCGCACGAATTGAATATTCAATTTTCATGGCTTCCAGTGTCATCAGTACATCATCTTTTTTCACACGGGCATTGGCTGCCACCAAAACTTGGGTGATTACACCCGGCATTGGTGCAGTCAGATTGTTGGCATTGTCTTGTTGATCATCGCTGTTAAAGTTTGCTTGTACATAGCTAAACACATGACGCTGACCGTTTTGGAACAGGGTGATGCCTTGCGCATGTTGGTTAAATGCTATTTTTTGTTGCTGACCATTGATACAAACCTGTAGACGATGTGCATCCAAAAGCTCGCCTTGAACGCTCAGCGTTTGCCCATTGTAGTGAGCCTCAAAACCAGAAGTGCATGGTTTTAACTGGATTTTGAGTGTTTGGTCATTGCACTGTAATTGCACTGTGTGGGCGCTTTGCTGATTTAAGCGCCAGAAGTGGTCTTTTTGCCAAACCGCGTTGTTTGCCGCTTTGTTGTTTTGAATACGAGAAAGTACATCAATTAACGCAGCTGCAACGACAGTTTCTGTAGCGACTTCAGGTTTTGCGTTAAGTAAAAATGCTTCCTCACGTTGAATAAGCCCTGTATCCAAATTGGCATGTTTAAAGGAATCACACAGCACCAAACGATCCAAGAATGCAATGTTGTTGCCTAAACCATCGACGTGGAACTGACCTAAAGCATGGTGCATTTGCGTTAATGCTGCTTCACGGTTTTTACCCCAAACAATCAGTTTGGCAATCATTGGGTCGTAGTAGGTGCTGATTTCATCACCTTCGACAATCCCGCTATCGACACGTACGGCATCATTTTGCTCTGGATAATGCAGATAGCTGATTTGACCAATGGCAGGAATAAAGCCTTTTTCTGGTTCTTCGGCATACACACGCGCTTCAAGGGCATGACCATGAATTTGCAATTCATGTTGCTGTTTTGGCAATGGCTCACCAAAAGCAACTCGCAATTGCCACTCAACCAAGTCTTGCCCTGTAATCATTTCTGTGACGGGGTGTTCGACCTGCAAGCGGGTATTCATTTCCATGAAATAAGCAGTACCGTCTTGCTCGACAATAAACTCTACCGTACCTGCGCCCACGTAATTTACAGCACGTGCGGCATCAATTGCGGCTTGGCGCATAGTTTCGAGTTTATCTTCTGGCATTTTTGGTGCAGGTGCTTCTTCAAGCACTTTTTGGTGGCGACGTTGTACCGAGCAATCACGTTCAAACAAATGCACGTAGTTGCCGTGAGTATCGCCAAAAACCTGTACTTCAATATGACGTGGTTGAATCACATAGCGTTCAATCAGCACATCTTCATTACCAAAGCTAGAACGTGCTTCACTTTTACATGAAGCGAGTGAGCTGAGAAAGTCTTCACTGCGTTCTACTAAACGCATGCCTTTACCGCCACCGCCTGCACTGGCTTTAATGAGCACAGGATAACCAATGCTGTCGGCTTGTTGCTTTAAAAATGCCGCATCTTGATTGCTGCCGTGGTAGCCCGGAGTTAGTGGCACACCTGCTTTTTCCATCAAGGCTTTAGAGGTTGCTTTTAGACCCATCGCCAAAATGGCTTCAACTGGCGGGCCAATAAAAACAATATTGTTGTCTTTACAGGCAAGTGCGAATTGGTCATTTTCAGATAAGAAACCATAACCCGGGTGAATCGCTTGTGCACCTGTGCTTTTGGCTGCCTGAATAATACGTTCAACTTGCAAATAACTTTGTGCCGCAGGTGATTCACCAATATAAATGGCTTCGTCTGCCAGTTTAACGTGTTGCGATTGCGCATCGGCATCTGAATACACCGCGACAGTCGCAATCCCAAGTTTTTTTGCGGTACGAATTACACGGCAGGCAATTTCACCACGGTTAGCAATTAAAATCTTTTCAAACATCGTGCGATCCTTCTTTTATTCTGCTGTGGTCTTGATCCAAGCCGGGCTTTGTTTATTTAAAAAAGCATTTAAGCCATTTTTCGCCTCAGTTCCTTGGCGAACATGCGCAATATGCTGTGCAGTTTGTTGGAGTAAATCTTCGGTCAAAACTTGATGATTGACCATCTGAATCAGTTGTTTAGAAGCATGTTGTGCTTCTGGGCCACCAAGCAATAAGGCTTGCACAATTTCATCAATTTTGTTGTCTAAGTCTTCGGCTGAAGTGACTTCATGTGCCAAACCAATCTGCTGTGCTTGTTCTGCAGAAATACGTTCTGCGGTTAAAAAGTAACGAGATGCCTGACGTGCGCCAATTGCACGAATGACATAAGGGCTAATGGTAGATGGTGCTAAACCTAAACGTACTTCAGAGGTCGCAAACTTGGCATCGGTGCTGGCAACGCAAATATCACAGGCAGCTGCCAAACCCATACCACCACCAAAGGCAATACCATGCACACGGGCAATAGTCGGTTGTTTTAACGTCGCTAAACTTTGCAGCATTTTTGCCAGTTTTAGGGCATCGGCTTGATTTTCTGCTGTAGAAGCTTGACCTGCCTGTTTCATCCAGTTCAAATCTGCACCTGCAGAAAAGCTTTTGCCGCGTCCTGCCAAAATCACCACTCGAATATCATCACGGCTATTCAGTGCCTGAAAGCAGGCGTGTAATTCTTCAATTACCTCTGTATTGAAAGCGTTATGCAATTCCGCACGATTAATCCAAACCGTAGCCACTTGGTTGTTCTGTTCGAGCTGTAAAAACTGATAATCCATTTTGTCACCTCTTACATGCGGAACACGCCAAATTTGGTCGGTTGGATGGGTGCATTGAGGGCAGCGGCTAAACTTAATGCCAAAACTTCACGCGACTGTGCTGGATCAATCACACCATCATCCCATAAGCGTGCAGACGCATAATATGGATGACCCTGACGTTCGTATTGTTCACGAATTGGCTGTTTGAACTGATCTTCTTCTTCTGCAGACCAGCTACCACCTTTGGCTTCAATCTGATCACGCTTTAAGGTAGACAATACGCTCGATGCTTGTTCGCCACCCATCACTGAAATACGTGAGTTTGGCCATGTCCACATAAAACGTGGTGAATAAGCACGACCACACATCCCGTAGTTACCTGCACCAAAAGAACCGCCAATCACCAAAGTCAGTTTAGGCACATTGGCTGTGGCAACCGCCATCACCAGTTTGGCACCATTTTTGGCAATGCCTTCATTTTCATATTGGCGTCCAACCATGAAGCCTGTGATATTTTGAATAAATAACAGGGGAATGTTGCGTTGGGTGCATAGTTCAATAAAGTGTGCGCCTTTTTGTGCCGACTCGGAAAATAAAATACCGTTGTTGGCAATAATCCCGACAGGCATACCATATAGTTTGGCAAAACCTGTAATTAATGTGGTGCCAAAGCGCGCTTTAAATTCATCAAAACGTGAACCATCGACAATACGGGCAATCACTTCACGTACATCAAACGGTTTACGCGCGTCAGTCGGAACAATGCCATACAGTTCAGAGGCATCGAATAATGGTGCTTCTATATGCTCAGGCTGCGGGTTTGGCTTTTTATTTAAATTGGCAACGATGTTGCGGGCAATTGCCAAGGCATGTTCATCATTTTCTGCCAAATGATCGGCTACACCTGAAAGGCGAGTGTGTACATCGCCACCACCCAAGTCTTCGCTGCTAACCACTTCACCTGTTGCGGCTTTAACCAGCGGTGGGCCGCCCAAGAAAATTGTCCCCTGATTACGCACAATGATGGTTTCATCTGACATGGCAGGGACATACGCACCGCCTGCGGTACAACTTCCCATCACAACGGCAATTTGGGCAATGCCCATGCTCGACATACGCGCTTGGTTATAGAAAATGCGTCCGAAATGATCACGGTCTGGAAAGACTTCATCTTGTAGCGGCAAATATGCACCGCCAGAATCGACCAAATAAATACAAGTCAGGTGATTCTGTTCGGCAATTTCCTGTGCGCGTAAATGCTTTTTCACAGTCAGTGGATAGTACGTTCCACCTTTTACTGTGGCATCGTTGGCAATGATCATGCAGGTCACGCCATTCACTTGACCGACACCCGCCACTACACCCGCAGCAGGGACATCATCCTGATAGACCTGATAAGCGGCCAACTGACCAATTTCAATAAATGCAGTACCCGGATCGATCAGGTGGTCAATCCGTTCACGTGGCAGTAATTTGCCACGGTCTAAATGTTTTTGGCGTGCAGTTTCGCCACCACCCAAAGCAATTTTTTGGACTTTTTCTCTGAGGTCATCGACTAGGCTTTGCATCGCAGCTTGGTTGTTTTTAAACTCGTCGCTGCGAATATTAATTTTGCTCTGTAATTGATTCATGCCAACATCCTTGTCTATTCTTGTGATTTATTTTTAGGCAGTTTCGTTAAACAATTCACGGCCAATCAACATACGGCGAATTTCTGAAGTACCCGCACCAATTTCATAGAGTTTGGCATCACGCCATAAACGTCCTGCAGAGAACTCATTGATATAGCCATTACCGCCCAAGGTTTGAATGGTTTCACCTGCCATCCATGTGGCTTTTTCGGCAGCGTATAAAATGGCACTGGCTGCATCTTTACGTAAACTACGGCTGTGTTCAGCTTTGTCACATTCTGCGCCAACGGCATAGACCAGTGCTTTACATGCCAACCAAGTCGAATACATATCGGCAATTTTGCCTTGCATAAGCTGGAATTCACCCAATGCCTGACCAAACTGTTTACGCTCATGAATATAAGGAATCACGGTATCCATGCAGGCATCCATAATGCCTAGCGGCCCTGCACTTAAAACTGCACGTTCATAGTCCAGTCCACTCATTAGTACTTTTGTACCATTGCCCACACCGCCCAAGACGTTTTCTTTTGGTACTTCAACATTGTCAAAGAACAATGGATAGGTATTTGAGCCGCGCATCCCGAGTTTGTCTAAATGGCTGCCGTGGCTAAAACCTGACATGGTTTTTTCAATTAAGAAAGCAGTCATACCTTTGGCGCCTGCCTGTAAGTCAGTTTTGGCATACACCACCAAAACATCGGCATCACCGCCATTGGTAATCCACATTTTTGAGCCGTTGAGCAAGTAATGATCGCCTTTATCTTCAGCTTTCAGTTTCATGCTAACCACGTCTGAGCCTGCATTTGGTTCAGACATTGCCAAAGCGCCGACGTAATCGCCTGAAATCAGTTTTGGTAAATAGCGTTGCTTCTGTTCTTCTGTCCCATTTCGCTTAATTTGGTTCACACATAGGTTAGAATGAGCACCGTAAGACAAACCAATGGATGCTGATGCACGAGAAATTTCTTGCATGGCAATGATGTGAGCTAAATAGCCTAAGTTAGTGCCGCCGTATTCTTCACTCACGGTTAAGCCAAGTAAGCCCATATCGCCAAATTTTTTCCAAAGCTGGGCAGGGAATTCGTTATCACGATCAACCTGTTGAGCAATGGGTGCAATTTCCTTTGCACAAAAAGCAGCGATTGAATCGCGCAGGGCGATTAAGGTTTCATCTAAGCCGAAGTCTAAGCTTTGTAAAATCATGTGTTCATCCATCCTGTGGTTATATTTGTTGTTCCTAAAACAAGCATTGTTGTTGTGCTTAGGTTCTAACATACATCGAAAATTTAAAAAAGTGAACTAAAATTCACAAAATGATTTACAATTCATTTTATCTGGTTGAGAATAAGATATGAGTTATAAAAGATCATCATTGATGCAGGAACGTATGGAACAAAATCGCATGGCGATTTTAGATTCTGCTCGTGAACTTATTGCTCATGGGGGCTTTAAAGAAGCGTCTATCCAAGCCATTGCAGAACGCGCAGGCGTATCTACAGGTTTGGTGTATCGCTACTTTGAAAATAAAAGTCAGATTTTGATTGAAGTTTTATCGGATGCGATTCGTCGTGAGGTCGAAATTTTGGACCACATTGCGAAGTCAGATTTAAGTGCAAAACAAAAATTGCAAAAATCTGTCACCACTTTTGTGAAGCGTGCGATGAACAGCCCTCAATTGGCGTATTCGTTAATGTTCGAGCCTGTAGACCCAGAAATGGAACATGAGCGTTTTCGCAGTAAACAACTGATCAAACAGAGCATCAAGGAAATTTTGGCTGAAGGAAAAGTCAATGGTGAGTTTGATTTTGAAGATTTGAACACTGCTGCTTTAGGTGTGGTTGGCTCCATGACCTTTGTAGTGATTGAACCTTTAAACCCGTCTCGCAATGTGATGTTTGATCAAAATTATAAAGATTACTTTGTCAAACAAATTGCCGACTTTTGTGTAAATGCAGTGCGAAAACAGCAGGGAGGGTAGTAAAAACAACGCACAAAACAGGCAAAAAGTAATCGTCGTCATAATGGAAAACAGAATTAC
The DNA here is from genome assembly GCF_013418795.1 of Acinetobacter sp. YH12120. Lineage (NCBI taxonomy): Bacteria > Pseudomonadati > Pseudomonadota > Gammaproteobacteria > Moraxellales > Moraxellaceae > Acinetobacter > Acinetobacter sp. YH12120. The sequence goes on from NZ_VPBI01000001.1 coordinate 358,305, forward strand.
AAAGAATCAAGGAGATCGATTCAATGACACAAGTACGGTTAAGTTATGCCTATGGCACCAGTAATCAGCCTTTGTTAGGCATGACCATTGGTGAAAAGTTTGATCAGGCTTGCCAGCAATATGCAGATCAGGATGCTTTGGTAAGCGTGCATCAAAATGTGCGTCTGACCTATAAGCAACTACAGCAACAGGTCAATGCCTTTGCCTGTAGTTTGTTAAAACTCGGTTTTAAAAAAGGTGACCGCCTTGCCATTTGGTCTCCGAATTGTGTGGAATGGACGATCACTCAATTCGCAGCCTTTAAGGCAGGGGTGATTTTGGTGAATTTAAACCCAGCCTATAAAAGCAATGAACTGGAATTTGTGCTCAACAAAGTTTCCTGTAAAGGTTTGGTAATTGCATCGCAGTTTAAAAGTACCAACTATCAGGACATCTTAACGAAAATTGCCCCAGAGCTGTGTCAGGCAGACAATAAAGTCCTCAACGCCAAGCGTTTACCGCATTTAAAGCATGTGATTAAAATTGATGATCAAGCACATACAGGAATGCATCGTTTTCAGGATTTATTGACAGCTCCAACCACACACATGCTGAAAAAACTGCAACACATTGCTAGTGAGTTGCAGTTCGATGAAACCATTAATATTCAATTTACCTCAGGCACGACGGGCAATCCGAAAGGCACTATGCTGACCCACAACAACATTTTAAATAATGGTTACTTTGTAGGAGAAGCAATTCATTTAAGTCCACAAGACCGTGTTTGTATTTCCGTGCCGCTGTTTCACTGCTTTGGTATGGTGATGGGCAATTTAGCTTGTATCACACATGGTTCAACCATGGTCTATCCATCGGCAGTGTTTAACCCGCTCGATACCTTAAAAGCCATTCAGCAAGAAAAATGTACAGCTGCTTACGGCGTACCGACCATGTTTATTGCCATTTTAGAGCATGAACAGTTTGATGAATTTGATTTATCTAGCTTGCGTACAGGCATTATGGCAGGCAGTCCGTGTCCGCAAGAAATTATGCAACGCGTCATCGACCGTATGCACATGGCGCAAATCACCATTTGTTATGGCATGACCGAAACAGCGCCTGTGAGCGCACAAAGTTCGACTGAAGATTCGGTGGAACGTCGAGTCAGTACGGTGGGGCGTGTACATCCACATCTGGAAGTAAAAATTGTCGATGAAGAAGGCAAAGTCGTGCCGCGCGGACAGTTAGGAGAATTGTGTGTGCGTGGTTATTCAGTCATGCTGGGTTACTGGGATGAACATGACAAAACCCAAGAAGTCATTGATGTTGCACGTTGGATGCACACAGGCGACATTGCAGAAATGGATGATGAAGGCTTTGTAAAAATCAAAGGTCGCATTAAAGATGTGGTGATTCGTGGCGGTGAAAACCTGTTCCCGAAAGAAATTGAAGATTTCTTATATACTCACGATGCGGTCTGCGATGTGCAAGTAATTGGCGTGCCAGATCATCGTTATGGTGAAGAACTATGTGCCTGTATTATTTTGCATGAACACCATGAATGTACCGAAGAGGCAATTCGCCAATACTGTGCAGAACACATTTCACACAATAAAGTCCCACGTTATGTGCGCTTCTTTAGTGAATTTCCAATGACCGCTTCAGGCAAGGCACAGAAATTTAAATTACGTGAATTTATGCGTGAAGAATTAAATTTAAAGGAAATTGCTTAAGGCATTATTTCAGCTATTTACTGCCGCAAGATCGACCTTTTAATTTTGTCAGCACACACCCTTTATTTCTCACGCAGAGATAAAGGGATACTCTATACAGGAATAATCACACTAAAAATATATCGCATGCTCGGCTTAATAAAAGATGGCACAAGTTTAAGCATGATGCGTGATAATCAAGGATGAAAATAATGACCGTACGCAATGATTGGACTCGAGAAGAAATTCAGCAGTTATATGAACAACCTTTTCTGGATTTAGTCTTTGAAGCACAGCGTGTGCATCGCCAACATTTTGCTGCCAATACCGTACAAGTCAGTACCTTATTGTCTATTAAAACAGGCAAATGCCCTGAGGACTGCAAATATTGCTCGCAATCTGCGCATTATGATTCACAGCTTGAAGCTGAAAAACGTATTGCAGTTGATAAAGTCATTCAGGAAGCCAAAGAAGCTTTAGCATCAGGTTCTTCACGTTTTTGTATGGGCGCTGCTTGGCGTAATCCGCATGAACGCGATATGCCCTATGTTCTGGAAATGGTGCGTGAAGTCAAAGCTCTGGGCTTAGAAACTTGCATGACTTTAGGGATGTTAAACCAATCGCAGGCAGAACGCTTAAAAGATGCAGGCTTAGATTATTACAACCATAACCTAGACACATCGCGTGAGTATTATCCTAATGTGATTAGTACCCGCTGTTTTGATGATCGCTTAAACACTTTGGATATTGTGCGTCAAACAGGTATGAAAGTATGTAGTGGCGGTATTGTCGGTTTAGGTGAAGATACCCAAGACCGTATTGGTTTATTACATGAATTAGCGACTTTACCGTTACATCCTGAATCTGTGCCGATCAATATGTTAGTACCGATTAAAGGCACACCACTGGCTGAAGTAGAAAAACTGGATGTGATTGAGTGGATTCGTACCATTGCAGTTGCACGTATTATCATGCCAAACAGCTATATTCGTTTATCTGCAGGGCGTGAATCGTTATCCGATTCAGATCAGGCGTTGGCATTTATGGCAGGTGCGAACTCGTTATTCTCAGGTGAAAAGCTTTTGACCACACCAAACGCAGGCGAAGGCAAAGACAAACAATTGTTCCAAAAATTAGGCTTAGTGCCTGAACGTGCCAAGCCAACCGTTTCGGAATTGTCGGTAGATGCAATGGCTGTGGCTTAAGCAGATCTTGAAAAAGACTCAGATATTTAATGTCAGTAAATTAAAGAAGAATCATGTGATATGGCAAAAGATTTTCACAGTGCAACTGTGGTTGCAGGCTATGACAGTCATATTCGGAAACTCATTCCCGGATATGAATTGGTACATCAACACATCAATGCAATTTTAAGTAGTCATTTGCCCGAAACAGCACAAGTTTTAGTGGTGGGGTGTGGCACAGGCTATGAGTTGCAGTATTTACTGCAGCAACATCCACAGTGGCAATTTACGGCCATCGACCCATCTTTAAGCATGTTACAGCAGGCAGAAAAAAACATTCAGTCTGTGGCAGGGCATGAGCGAGTACGTTTTATACAGGCAGATACCCACCAATTTGCCCAACAAGCGCAGGTTGAAAATTTGCAGTTTGATGCGGCATTGGCGATTTTGGTGGCGCATTTTGTGCCAGTCGCAGAAAAAACATTATTTTTTCAAGATATTTACCAAACATTAAAACCTACAGCGATTTTATTAAGCTATGATCTGATGCAGCAGACTGAAAATATAGAACTGCGCTGGATGCAGAATTTGGCTTTGGATTGTGGTTTAACTACGACTCAAGCGGAAAAAATGCTTGCACGACTGGCCGATGATTTTCATTTAATTACGGCAGATGCGCAGGCAGCATTGCTTACTCAAGTGGGTTTTCGTCAGTGTAAAACATATTGTCAACTTATGAATTATTATGGTTTTTTTGCAGAGAAATAGTTGATCAATAACATTATTTAGTCAGTAATCTTTGTAGTAAAAGTATCCGCACAAGAAAAGTTAGATCAGGGAAAGAGACAAAATGTCAGCATATTACACTTTACTCAAACGTGAACAACATGCCGATGGTGGCTGTACTGCGCACTATCGTTGCAACATTCATGCACAAGGCGCGTGGAATCCGCATGAACAACACATGGCACCTGCAACGGGTATTTTGTGTGCAGAACTTGAGCAATTTATGCCGCGTGATGATATGCGAATTGGTCGGGTCGGTTTAGATATTTTTGGCTTAATTGCCTTTGGTGAATTTAGTATCACCACCCGTATGATTCGACCGGGTAAAACCATTGAGCTGATTGAAGCGGAAATGTGTGCTGAAGGAAAAACCTGTATTGTGGCGCGTGCATGGAAAATGAAAACCTCAGATACACGCGCAATTGCAGGATTGGAAGATTTACCGATAGAAAACCCTGAATATTTGCCCGATTGGGATGGCATGCGTTGTTGGCCGGGCGGCTATATTCAAAGCATTGAAACCCGTGCGCATTTAGATCGTCGTGCAGGTAAGGGCATCGTTTGGTTAAGAAACCAATTGGATATGGTTGAAAATCAAAACACATCCAGTTTTGTGCGTTTATTGGGGATGGTGGATACCGCCAATGGCGTAGTGCCACGCTTAGACCCGAATGCGGGCTGGGGTTTTCCAAATTTAGATTTGCAAATGCATTTACACCGTTTACCGCAAGGCGAATGGCTAGGCTTGGAAGTAACACAACAATATGGTGAAGATGGAATTGGCTTAACGAGTGCAGTTTTGCATGATACTCAAGGGCCATTTGGACGTAGTGAGCAGATTTTAACTTTGCGTCAATTCTAAATCTATTCGATATCAAACAAAAAACATCAGGACGAATTGCTTCGTCCTTTTTTTATTGGCATGCTGTGTGCAGATTATTTCATCTTATTTTATCTGAAAATATTATGCGAATTAGTTTGATTGGTGCAGGGCGCGTTGCACATCATTTGGCTCATGTTTTAAACGCACAGCATCAAATTGTGCAAATTTATAGCCGTAGTCTGGACAAGGCGCAGCATTTGGCTGCGCAGGTTGGCGCAGAAGCGATTGCTGAAGTAGAAAAACTTCATTCAGATCTAGATTTAGTGATTATTGCAGTGAGTGATCAGGGCATTGCACAGGTGATTCAGGAAGTTCATCGTGATTTAAATCATGTGTTGATTGTGCATACCTCAGGCAGTACTAAATTAGATGTATTGCAACAGCATCATGTACGTTCAGGGGTATTTTATCCCTTGCAAACCTTTAGTTTAGAGCGTGAAATTGATTGGTCAGAAACGCCTTTATTTATAGAAGCTGCATTTGCTGAAGATCAGCAGCTTTTAATGACTTTGGCAAATAGCCTAAGCAAAAGGGTTTATGCCTATACTTCAGCACAGCGTTTGAGTTTGCATTTGGCTGCGGTATTTGCCTGTAATTTTAGTAATTATTGTTATGACATGGCTAAGCAAGTGGTCGATGCTCAGCAAGTAGATTTTAGTTTGCTGTATCCTCTTATTTTGGAAACTGCGCATAAAGCAACCCAAAATGATCCGCGTCAAATGCAAACAGGGCCTGCCATGCGGGGCGATCACAATATTTTAAAAATGCATCAGGACTTATTGGCAGTAGGGCAGCAACATGAACTTGCCAAAGTTTATGCGATGATGAGCCAACAGATTTTAAAGCGGCATCAATCTTAGCCATTTGATGAGATAAAACGAGTTCACATAAAAAATGCTTCCCAGTGGAAGCATTCTTTTCTAGCAGAAATTAGTTAATTTTCTTGAAGATAAAATCATTAATCTTATGACCTGCTTCAATTCCGCGACGTTCAAACTTAGTTTGTGGACGCCATTCAGGACGAGGGTAGCTATTGCCTTTGCCCGCCAAGTTTTCTAAACGTGGACGGTTGTCTAATACATCTAGCATCCATTCTGCATATGGTTCCCAGTCGGTTGCTGCATGGAACGTACCGCCTAACACTAATTTTTGCTCTACCAACTCCATGCGTTCATGAGCAACAAAACGGCGTTTGAAGTGACGTTTTTTCTGCCATGGGTCTGGGAAATATAACTGTACCGTATCAATGCTATTGTCTGGCATTTCACGTAGCACTTGAATTGCATCGGCATCTAAGACACGTAAGTTGCTTAAACCTGCTGTACCTGCTTCATAAACGCACTGTGCAATCCCTGGAATATGGACTTCAATCCCGACAAAGTTACGTTCAGGGTTAGCTTGCGCCATAAGTACCAAAGAACGACCCATCCCGAAACCAATTTCTACAGTGAGCGGGCGTTCAGGGTGTTCAAAATGCTGACGTAAATCACCAACAGGATATTCCAAAATTAAGTCGCCGTATTGTTCCAGGGCGCTACGTTGTGACGTATTCAATGGTGAAGAACGGCGCATGAACGTTACAATTTCACGATGCTCGTTGAGGTTGTCCAGCTCGACAACGTGCTGGTCTAATTGATCGTTCGACATAATTTTGGCAAATCTAATAAATTCGAATGCGGTATTTTAAGTCCTGAGCCATTGAAGTCAAATTTTTTCGCTGTTTTTCGCAGCGCCGTGCAAGATTGCGATACATCTGCATCTTTTGAGCATAAAAAATGCTGAATCATTAAGATTCAGCATTGGGTCTTTTATGGTGTTCTAATATTTGGCAGCAATTACGAATTGGGACTGTATTGATCAATTAAGGTGTGACTAGCCTCATTTAATCCAATAATATGCACTTGAATTTGTTGCGCTTTAAATTTGTTCACCACGCTATTCAGTATATTTACAGAGGTAATATCCCAAATATGCGCATGCGTTAAGTCGATGGTGACATTGCTAATGTCTTCTGAAAAATCAAAAAACTGATAAAACTTTTCAGAACTGCTAAAGAAAATTTGTCCAGAAATCACATATTGGCGGGTATGTTCGCCCAATAAAAATGAGCTGACTTTAACTTCACTTTCCAATTTATTCACCAAAAATAAAGCAGAAAGCAGTACGCCAACAAAGACACCTAAAGCAAGGTTATGGGTAGCTAACACCACAATGACCACGGTTAACATGACTATATTGCTTTGTTTCGGATGCTTTTTAAAATTACGGATGGAATCCCAGTTAAAAGTCGTGAATGACACCATAATCATAATCGCAACCAAGGCTGCTATAGGAATATATGCCAACCAATCTTTGAGAAAAACCACCAAGCACAGCAAAAATACGCCTGCTGTAAGTGTAGATAGCCGTGTACGCGCCCCAGAACTGACGTTGATAATAGATTGCCCAATCATGGCACAGCCTGCCATACCGCCCATAAAGCCACTCACAATATTGGCATAACCCTGACCACGACATTCCTGATGCCGATCTGCTTCTGTGCCTGTGGCTTCATTGACAATCGTAGTGGTCATCATGGTTTCGAGTAAACCGACTGTGGCTAAGGTCATGGCATAAGGAAAAATAATAAATAAAGTTTCAAAATTCAGTGGAATGTCAGGCACTAGAAAAAAAGGCAGCGTGTCGGGAAATTGTCCCAAATCGCTTACGGTACGCATATCTGCACCAAGTAATAAAGCAACCACACTCAGCACAATAATGCAGACCAAAGGCGAGGGAATGCTTTTACCAATTTTAGGAATGTATGGAAACAGATAGACTACCGCTAAACCTAATCCTACAAATAAATAGCCTAAGCCATCCATTTTCGATAATTCAGGCAGTTGCGCCACAAAAATTAAAATCGCCAAGGCATTTACAAAGCCATAAACTACCGATTGCGAAACAAAACGCATCAGTTTGGCAACTTTAAAATAGCCTGCTATAACCTGAATCAGCCCTGTGAGTACTGTTGCAGCCAATAAATATTGCAAACCATGTTCTTTGACGAGGGTAATCATCAGTAATGCCATAGCGCCTGTCGCGGCAGAAATCATGGCAGTACGCCCACCAAAAAAAGCAATCGTGACCGCAATACAGAACGATGCATATAAGCCGACTTGCGGATCGACGCCTGCTATAGCCGAAAAGGCAATTGATTCAGGAATTAATGCCAAACCCACCACTAAACCTGCCAAAACATCAGTGCGGATATTGGAAAACCATTCTTCTTTTTTCAGGCTAATCACAATCTCAATTTCATGAAACTTTAAAGGGCTGTATGTTAAAACATCTAGAGATAAAAAAGCAGGCAAAACAGACTTGAAAAAGCCTGTCTTTTGCAGGATAGTCAAAGCGTAAGGGCTTTTTAAGACATTTACGCTTTTTTGCAATTTATAGGTTCAATCACTTGCAAGTTTGTGACAAGCGATTTACAACAGAGATAGTTATATAACAAGGATCAAATATGAAGCTTTATTATTCACCTGGCGCATGCTCTTTGGCAGCACATATTATTTTAAATGAAGTGAATGTCGATTTTGATATTGAGCGTGTAGATTTAAAAACCCATAAAACAGAAAAGGGTGCCGATTATTATGAAATTAACCCTAAAGGTTATGTACCTGCTTTAGAAATTAACCCAGGTTTAATTTTGACGGAAAACGTAGCGCTATTGCCATTTTTAGCGCAGCAAGACCCTAAACAGGATTTAATTCCGCCATCTGGTTTAGGTCGTGCTAAAGTATTGGAATGGTTGGGTTATTTAAACTCTGAATTACATGACGCTTACTCAGTATTTTTTGGCGCGCCTTTAGATGCAGAAGCCAAAGAAAAAGCCTATGCAGAAATTGATCGCTTGTTGACTTATATTGATCAAGCGATTGCATCATCAGACCATGAATATTTGGTGGATGATAACTTTGGTCCAGCCGATGCGTATTTGTTTGTTATCACTAATTGGTCAAACTATATTGAGCATGATTTAACTCCGTATAGCCATGTGGTTGAAATCCGTAATAAAGTTGCTGCGCGTCAGTCGGTACAAATTGCTATGCGTGATGAAGGCTTGATTCCTTAATCGGCTTTTACTTGCCAGAATCAGATAATAAAAAAGACGTTGAGTTAACACTTAACGTCTTTTTATTTGAGTTGTCGGACTTGGAAAAGATCCTAATGATTATTTAAAGAAATAACCCGTTTCAGGTGAGCTGGCATTCGCCATACGCTTACGTGGCATACGTCCTGCCAAATAAGCTTCACGTCCTGCTTCTACTGCTTTACGCATCGCAGATGCCATTAGCACTGGGTTTTGTGCTGCTGCAATTGCAGTATTCATCAGCACACCATCGCAACCTAATTCCATTGCAATCGCAGCATCACTGGCAGTACCCACACCTGCATCTACCAATACAGGTACTTTGGCATTTTCTTTAATAATCGAAATGGTATGCGGGTTAAGAATACCTAAGCCTGAACCAATTAAACTACCTAATGGCATAATTGCCACGCAGCCCATACTTTCCAATTCTTGCGCCACAATCGGGTCATCGGAAGTGTAGACCATGATCTCAAAACCATCGTCAATTAGCGTGCGCGCAGCTTTTAAAGTTTCGGTGATATTTGGGTAGAGGGTTTTTTCATCGCCCAAAACTTCTAGTTTGACGAGGTTGTGACCATCTAGCAATTCACGCGCCAACATGCAGGTGCGCACGGCACTGTTGGCATCAAAACAGCCTGCTGTATTTGGCAAAATGGTGTATTTTTCTGGTGGAATTACGGAAAGTAAGTTTGGCTGATCTGGATGTTGCCCAATGTTTACACGACGAATGGCAACCGTAACAATTTCTGCGCCACTGGCTTGAATCGCCAAATCTGTTTCGGTTAAATCTTTGTATTTGCCCGTACCCACCAATAAACGTGAATTAAAGGTACGTGAACCGATTTTAAAGGTATCTTGCATGGGTGCTCCGAGTTTAGCCGCCACCAACGGCATGAATAATTTCAATGCGGTCTTGATCGCAAATAGGGGTTTCGGCAAGTTTGCTTTTGGCAATAATTTTTTCGTTTTGCTCCACAGCAAAACGTTTGCCTTCTAAATCTAATGCCTGAATCAGTTGTAACAGGGTCGTGTGAGTGGTCTGTTGTGCTTCGCCATTCAGATAAATTTGCATGACCGAGAATCCATCTTCAAAATTACAAAATATAATTGAGCTTTATTTGGCATATTTCATGGCTTGCCACGCTAAGCTTAGCCAGCCTGCAATCATGAGTGCTCCACCAATTGGGGTAATCATGCCCAAGCCACGGGCTAAATCCAATGCCATGATATACAGTGAACCGCAGAAAAATAAAATACCCAGTTGAATCAGAATAAAACTGGCTTTAATAGGAAGTTGTGGAATTACTTTGGCCAATATGCCCAATGCTAAAAGTCCAAGGGCATGATAGAAAAAATAATCTGTTGCAGTTTGCCACCAAAGCAATTGCGCTTCAGTTGCACGGGCCTTTAAGCCATGTGCACCAAATGCACCGAGCATGACTGCTATAGCTAAATTCAGGGCAGAAATTGCAATCCACATACGCAAATTGACCTATTTAATTTTGCGCTTAACCTTAGCACATTTTTAGGGGCGGGAAAATCTGAGATTTGCCTGCCTGTATGTAGCTGTACCAATTAAAGACAATAAAAAAGGGCAGTTTGCCCAATTTTATTTTTCGATGTGTCTGCATCAATTTGGAGAATGTCAGTTTAGTTTGATGACATCGCCACTTTAATTTTTTCCATGGCATTTTTTTCGAGCTGACGAATACGTTCTGCCGAAACATTATATTCTGCTGCCAATTCATGCAGGGTCGATTTATCATCATCTAACCAGCGACGCTGCAAAATATTACGTGAACGATCATCCAACTGCTCCATAGCTTCATGTAGGGCAGAAGTGCTTTGTTCTTCGTAGTCTTCGTTTTCGACTAAACGTGCAGGGTCGTAACGGTTATCTTCCAAATACAATGCAGGTGCAACATAAGTTGAACCTTCATCGTCATCATCGCCTTGTGCTTCAAAAGCCGCATCATAAGCGGTTAAACGACCTTCCATTTCCAAGACTTGTTCTGCAGTCACATTTAAGTCATTGGCAATAGATTGTGCTTCTTCGAGCGTCAGTTTTTTGCTAGATTTTTTGAGGCTACGCAAATTAAAGAACAATTTACGCTGCGCCTTGGTGGTGGCAATTTTAACAATACGCCAGTTACGAATCACATATTCGTGAATTTCAGCTTTAATCCAGTGCACGGCAAATGACACCAAACGCACGCCCATATTCGGGTCAAAGCGTTTCACGGCTTTCATTAAGCCCAAGTTGCCTTCCTGAATTAAATCGCCCTGCGGTAAACCATAGCCCGCATAACTTCGTGCAATATGCACCACAAAACGTAAATGCGACATGACCAACATTTTGGCCGCGTCTAAATCTTGATCGTAATAATAACGCTCGGCTAACTCTTTTTCTTGTTCAGCCGTTAAAATAGGAATTTGGTTAACAGTACTAATATAAGCCCCGAGGTTTACCCCTGGTGCAGATAATGACAGGGGCATCAACTGATTGCTGCTGTCACTCATGAGATCTCCTTATAGGATTAGGTAGGTAAAATAACCGATGTCTTTATCTTAATGCCAATATTCTACTTAAATAAGTAAAATTGGTGTAGATATGTAAATCTTTATAGCAATAAGCGGCGAATATTAAGTCATTAAAACAAATGAACAATCAAACAGATACGCTTATTACGATGCTTTTGGCTTGGCAACATCAATCACATAATGAAACTCTGTTGCCGAAATCTGACTTGCTTCACAGCTATATTGATGTAACTGACAATAACGCGCCACATCTTGCTGGCTGTGCGGATCAGATGACTTCAATAAAAACCGTGCAGAATCTGAATGTTTAAGGGCACGTTTCAGCATCAATAAAGGCATAGGACAAGGTTGTCCCATGGCATCAATCACTATGATAGGTTGTTCAGCATCACACAGCATTGAAGTAAAAATTCGCCTTAAAAAACAGAATGATCATACTAGCAAATTCGCTCACAAATCCCAAATAAATTTCATCTGAAGCATCGGGGCTATTCATTGCGCGGCTTACTGCGCATAAGGGCAAGAGAATTGGCTTATTTTGCGAGATATTTGCAATAAAATTTATAGATCAAAATTGTGCTAAGTCACTTAACAGAAATAAAAATTTTCTATTTGTTCAACTCGTTTCAAACTGAACAAGATAAATCAAAAAAAATCTATTAATTGTCATAAAGCCGTGTTAAGCTCGATGCGTATTTAGGATTTTAGATAGACAATCGTTGTTTGTCGCCCTATTACAAATGGATGTAACCGGGATTTTGTTAATAGTTATACAGAATGATTACAAGCTTAGAAATAAAAATATTTTTAAACTTTGTTTGCTCTGCTGTTTGCAACACCGGGTGGTCCTTCTTTTTAATCAATGAGGATTAACTTATGACAGCTCGTGAACAAGGCGTAGTTAAATGGTTCAACGACACTAAAGGCTTTGGCTTTATCCAACGCAATGGCGGCGACGATGTATTCGTTCACTTCCGTGCGATCCAAGGTGACGGCCACCGTTCACTTCGTGACGGCCAACGTGTTGAATTCAGCGTAGTAAAAGGCCAAAAAGGCTTCCAAGCTGAAGAAGTACAGCCATTAGACTAATCACTCGATTATTCTAAAAAAACGCTCCAATCCTGATTGGGGCGTTTTTTATTTGTATTTCTGTTTATAATAGGTCAGTTTTTTGTCTGTATAAGTTCGAGCACATATTTATGTCATCTGGTTTTGAAACCTTAAATTTACATCCGCAATTGAAACAGGCTATTGATGCTTTGGGTTTCAAGGAAATGACGCCAATTCAGCAAAAGGTTTTAAAATTTACTTTGGCTGGACATGATGCCATTGGTCGTGCGCAAACAGGTACAGGAAAAACTGCTGCCTTTTTAATTAGTGTGATCAACGATTTATTGAATAACCCAATTCAAGGACAGCGTTATCGTGGTGAACCACGTGCATTGGTTTTAGCGCCTACGCGTGAATTGGCTTTGCAAATCGAAAGTGATGCAAAAGACTTAACCAAATTTACCGACTTAAATGTGGTGACTTTGTTGGGTGGTGTAGATTTTGATAAGCAAAAGTCACAACTCAATAAAAACTTTGTCGATATTATTGTTGCGACACCAGGGCGCTTGATTGATTTTGTAGAACAAAAAGAAGTTTGGCTAGATCAGATTGAGTTTTTAGTGATTGATGAAGCAGACCGCTTGCTGGATATGGGCTTTATTCCATCGGTAAAACGTATTGTGCGTTATTCACCGCGTAAGGAACAGCGTCAGACGTTAATGTTCTCGGCAACTTTTAGTTATGATGTGTTGAACTTGGCTCAACAGTGGTTATTTGAACCTGTTACAGTCGAAATTGAACCTGAAAAGAAAACCAATGCCGATGTTGAGCAACGGGTATATATGGTTGCCAAAACCGATAAATACAAATTGCTTGAAGAAATTTTACGTGATGAGCCGATTGAAAAAGTCATGATTTTTGCCAATCGGCGTGATCAGGTGCGTAAGCTTTATGATCATTTAAAGCGTGATGGCTATAAAGTGGTGATGTTGTCAGGTGAAATTGCCCAAGACAAACGCTTAAAAATGCTGGATCAGTTTAAAAATGGCAAACATAACATCATGATTGCAACAGACGTTGCAGGGCGTGGTATTCATGTCGATGGTGTTTCGCATGTGGTGAATTTCACTTTGCCTGAACAGTCAGATGATTATGTGCACCGTATTGGTCGTACAGGTCGTGCAGGTACACGTGGTGTGAGTATTAGCTTCTTGTCGGAAGATGATGCGTTCTATTTACCAGAAATTGAAAAAGCCATTGGTCAAAAATTGCCATTAACACGTTTAGATGGTTATTGCTAATTACTCATTTAAGCTATTTTTTAGTTTAAATCCTGCTGTTCTTAGTTTAAAAGTCGCTCTCAGTGGAGCGACTTTTTTGTATTTGCTTCTTATGTCGTGCTGTAATAATTTACTTTGCCTGACATCTAAAGGTCAGCACAGTTTGATAATCATCATCACGGGCAATATCAGTATTACGTCCCGCAATTGTACCTAAAACAGTTGCTGCCGCCTGAATCATTTGTCCCGTTTGCTCATCGACTACACCTTTGAGTGCGCCGTTATAAGATGTTTTTTCATCAACCAAGACTGGAGCGGCACGAGTACCACAGGTTTTATTGGCAGCTGTAATTGCATTATTTTTGGCAATAATATTACTTTTACCTAAACCTGTGACTTCATATAGGTTGTTTTCTTTTTGAATGGCAAGAGAATTATTTGGCGTGGTGGCACATGCGGTTAAAAGTGCAAAAACGGCAAGGCTAGAAAAGGCGACTATTTTTTTCATATCTACCTCGGGGCTAAAACGCTGTAGCGCGTATTGTTTGTTGATGATATTTCAATTCAAATGTGTAGAGATTGAAAATAACAATTTGATCTAGTTGAACATAATCTGGATGGTTTTAGATGTAGACACTGTATAGGCTGTGTTGATAATTCGTCATTCATTTATACACATCAAACCCAATCCATAATGTATTTTCATGCTCTTAAACTATAGATGAATGCGTCAAAGCATCATTGTTTAGATGTGCTGAGCAGGTTCATCTTAAAAGTGCAGACATATAGACCCTAATCAGAATCTTGCAAATAAGCATACGGAAATAGCGCAATTTTTTGAGTTTATGCTAATCTTAACCGAGCTTTTTGAAATAGTTATATAAGTCAATGACGGATACAGCGGTAGAAATCGTTCATCAAAATATTCATCAACGTCAGTCTACGGGGCAGTTAGTTGAACCTGCACCAAATACTGAGCAGCTAGAAATGGCTTTTCAGGCAGCTTTAACCGCACCAGATCATCATCGTTTAAAACCTACGCGCTTTGTGGTGATTACTGCCGAGCAACGTGCAGCATTTGGTGAGTTACTTTCTCAAGCCTTGGCAGACATGGGCGAAACCGATGCGGTTCAGTTGGAGCGAGTGAAACAGCATCCATTTCGTGCGCCACTTTTAGTGTTGGCGTTAACGCAATTTCAGGATCATCCAAAAGTGCCACGTTTTGAGCAGACTTTAAGTACAGGCGCTGCGGTACAGAACTTTTTACTGTCTTTGCAGGCGCAGGGCTTTGCCAGTATGTGGCGTAGTGGGGCAGTCGTTGAGTCGAACTTGCTGAAACAAGCTTTAAACTTAAATGCAGATGATTTAATTTCAGGCATTATTTATGTGGGAACAGCGGCTAAAGCCATTCCTGCACGCGCTGAGTTGAATACGCAAGCTTATGTTCGTTATTGGAACGCATAAGTCTTTATTTTTTAGGATATAACAATAATGTCAGAATTAAATTTTACCGATTTGGTTGAACCTGTTGCAGTAGATCGAAAAACTGCGTTACGTATTACAGTATTGGGTGGTGGCAGTTTTGGCACAGCAATGGCCAATACAGCAGTACGTAATGGCTGCGACACGATGATTTGGATTCGTGATGAAGCGACTGCCAAAGAAATTAATGAAACGCATATTAATCGACGTTATTTGCCAGATTTTCAGTTGGAGCAGGGTTTAAGAGCCGTTTCAGATTTGGAAACTGCAGTTCGTGACCGTGACATTATTTTAGTGGCTATTCCAAGTCATTCTTTCCGTGATGTGTTGCGCCAAATTAAACCTTTTATTAGCGCACAAGCAGTGGTGTCTTTAACCAAGGGTATTGAAGCCAAAACCTTTAGTTTTATGAGCGATATTATCCGTGAAGAATTGCCAGAAGTGCCGTATGGTGTATTGTCTGGCCCAAACCTTGCTAAAGAAATTGTGGCGGGGCAGCCTGCAGGTACGGTCATTGCCAGTCATTCTGAATTGGTGCGTTATGCAGTGCAGCAAGCTTTACACAGTGCATTATTCCGTGTTTTTGCCAGCGATGATGTGAATGGTGTGGAATTAGGCGGTGCGCTAAAAAATATTTATGCTGTGGCAATGGGCATGGCAGCCGCTTATAACGTGGGTGAAAATACTAAGAGTATGATTTTAACCCGCGCTTTGGCAGAAATGAGTCGTTTTGCGGTTAAGCTTGGTGCAAATCCATTGACCTTCTTAGGGTTGTCTGGTGTCGGTGACTTATTTGCAACGTGTAGCAGTCCATTGAGTCGTAACTATCAAGTGGGTTATGCATTGGGCAAAGGCAAAACTTTGGAACAAGCCACAGAAGAATTGGGGCAAACAGCCGAAGGGATTAATACCATCGTGCAAGTGCGGGCGCGCTCGAATGAATTAGATGTGTATATGCCAATCACTTGTGCGCTTTATGAAGTGATTTTTGAAGGTGCGCCGCCTATGAATATTGCACTGTCTTTAATGAAAAATGGACATCGCAGTGATGTGGAATTTGTCTTGCCGCATCATCAAGTTTAGTTTTACATCCATAAAACTGCGCCACAGTAGGTAAAAACTTGCGTGGAATATGACAGTTTAGTGAACTGAATTGTCATATTCTCAGGTTATACTGAGCGCATAATTTGAGTTAAATTGACACAACTTAATGTGTATCATCCTATAAGGAAATTCTATGCAACTGACTCTTGTTCGTCATGGTGAAGCCGCTCCTGCGATTATGGGCAATGATCATCAGCGTCCATTGACTGAGCGTGGTCATATACAAGCACAAGAAACGGCAGATTATTTAAAAAATATCATTCAGCCCGATGTGTTTGTAGTCAGTCCTTTACTGCGTGCACAAGAAACTTTGGCACATTTGCAGCAATATTTTAAAGATGTGCCTGTGGTGGTCTGCAATACCATTAAACCTGAAGATGATGCAAAAGTTGCTGTGGAATGGTTGTCACAATTGCCGTATGAGTCAATTGCAGTGGTGTGTCACATGAATGTAGTGGCGCACATGGCAGAGATTTTGACTTCAGAATCATTCCATCCCTATCATTTGGCAGAAGCACGGATTTATGAGCAGGCAGTAATTGCTGCGGGGCTTTCAACCCAAATCAAAAGTTTTATTCCAAACGCATAAAATAAATGTATAAAGTTAAATATAATTCAACGGTAGAACGATAATAATGCTGTATTTATGGATGCCAGAAGCCAATGGGGTTTGGCAATGGTCAAATGGGGAACACTGGACACAGGCAGATAATCTTGATGCCTTGATTCAGGCATTGCAATCTTTTCAAGGAAAAGATGCTGTGGTGTTTTTCCCAAGCCGTGATGTGCAAATCATGCAACAAACTTTGCCTAAAGCTCAATATAAACAATTGGGTACCGATGGCGTGAAGTATTTATTAGAAGAATATACCGTATTGCCAATTGATGCGATGCAGGTGGTTCATCATTTTCAGCCACCTGAGCAAATAACCGTGCTGGGAGTTGCCAAGCATAGTATTGAAACCTATTTGCATGTATTAAGTTTGTTGCCAGTTAAAATCAGTGCATTGTTACCTGATTTTTTAATTTTGCCGCAACCTGAACCAGGGCAAACGGTGATTGGAAATATTTGCGGACGCTTGTTGGTACGTGAAAGTGAATTTTTAGGTTATTCAGTTGATGATCTGGCACTTTATCTAGATTATCAAACTGCAGAACGAAACTATAAAATCACCAACTTTAGTGCAGAACAAATGCAAAGTATTGAAGCATTTGCAACACAAGAACAATTAGAAAGCTTTCATTATGTAGTACCTGCATTAGTGAAAGCCAAACAGCATCCATTCAATATGCTGCCAAAATCCAAGCAAGACACGGGTGTTTCAGGTTATTGGAAAGCCTGTGCAGCAGTATTTCTTGGGATTTTAATTGTACAGTTTAGCTATGATGCACTGCGTTGGAGCAAACTTAAAAAAGTAGCAGATCAAACAGCGGTTCAAGCCATAGAACAATATCAATATTGGTTTGGTGCAAATAGTCGTATTACCGAACAAAATATTCAAAGCCAGTTTGAAAGTCAGGTACGCATGAGTAAAAATGCAGATACTCAAGCGCTGCAATTGCTCAGTCGTGTTGGCCCTGTGTTGATGCAAAATCAAATTGTGGCCAATCGTGTGAGTTTTGATGCCAATATGTTGAACATGGAATTGAATGCCAACTCGGCAGCGACCTTACAAGCGCTCACTCAGCAATTGAATCAGCAGGGTTTTAAGGTCGAGCTGGGTAATATTCAGCCGAGCGCGTCAGGTGCAGTAGGATTGGTGAAAATACAATAATGAAAGCCATGGAAAAAATGTCAACTTGGTTCGATCAACGTATTGAACTGATACAAGATTATCTAGATCGTTTAAATACACGTGAACGTGTTTTGGTGGTATTTACCACAATCTTTGTGATCGTTGCTGCTGTGGGTTCTGCGTTGTGGTATATGCATGCCGCAGCCGAAAAACAGCAAAAACGGGTAAATGACCTTAAAGATTTGGTGGTGGTGATGCAAAGTCATGCAGTCACCATGAAACCTGCCAATGATGCACAACTCAGTGCAGCCGATAAAATTCAGCGTGTGGCTCAGCAACAGGGTTTATCGGTTGCTTCGCAGCAAAGTGGTGACAAGATGCTACTGGTGGCGAGTCATGCCAATTATGCTGTGTTGGCAAATTTTTTAACCCAATTGGCGCAAATGGGTTTAAGTATCGAAAAAATGGAATTAATTTCTGAAGCAGGGCAGATTAAATTAACAGCGACAGTCCAGTAAAGGTTAAAAATAAAGTCCGAAACTCGGAAAATAAACCCATGTCAAGCATAGCGTTTTGACTGGGCTAAGCCTATAATATGGCGACTTAGAAAGCAGTAGACTTTTGCAGATATGTTGTATTCTCTAGCCCGCCCGTTGTTATTTTCTTTAGCACCAGAGCGTGCACATGAGCTGACACTATCACTATTGAAATCGAGCCATAAAATGGGCTTGATGCGTCAAAAGACTGTAGCGAAACCTGTGACTTGTATGGGAATTGAATTCCCTAATCCAGTAGGTTTGGCAGCAGGTCTAGACAAAAATGGTGCATATATTGATGCCTTGGCTGGTTTAGGCTTTGGGTTTATTGAAATTGGCACCATTACGCCACGTCCTCAAGCGGGCAATCCGCATCCACGTTTATTCCGTATTCCACAGGCCAAAGCCATTATTAACCGTATGGGTTTTAATAATGATGGGGTCGATCAGCTGATTGAAAACGTCAAAGCGGCAAAATTTAAAGGTATTTTAGGGATTAATATTGGTAAAAATGCCGATACGCCTGTTGAAAATGCGGTAGATGATTATCTGATTTGTCTAGAAAAAGTCTATAACTATGCCTCTTATATTACTGTAAATATTTCATCACCCAATACCAAAAATTTGCGCAGTTTGCAAAGTGGTGATGCGCTGACTGAATTATTGCAAACCCTCAAACAGCGTCAGTTGGAGTTGGCAGAAGAACATCAACATTATGTGCCGTTGGTCTTAAAAGTTGCTCCAGATTTAGACCCTGAAGATATTCAGTTTATTGCCAAGCAATTATTGCAATTCAAAATTGATGGCCTGATTGTGACCAATACCACTTTGTCGCGTGAAGGCGTAGAAAACTTGCTGCATGGCGATGAAGCTGGTGGTTTATCGGGCGCGCCTGTGTTTGAAAAAAGTACTGCATGTTTGGCAGCATTTTCAGCAGCACTGAAAGGTGAAATTCCTTTAATTGGTGTCGGTGGCATTTTGTCGGGCGAACAAGCGGTTGCCAAAAAAAATGCAGGTGCAAGCTTGGTTCAGGTGTATAGTGGTTTAATCTATGCAGGTCCTGAGTTGGTTCAAGATTGTGTGAACGCCTTATAACTTATGAATACCATTGATATCGTTATTCTGATTCTCTTGCTTATTGGAGGGTTGAACGGTTTGCGACAAGGATTTATTAAAGCCTTTGCGAACTTGGTAGGATGGATTTTTGCCCTAATTGTTGCGGCAAAATATGCAGTTGTCCTAGCACCTTCGATGACAGCACTCAGTAGCGATCCTGTGGTACAAAAAATTGCAGCCTTTGCATTTATTGTCTTGGTAATTGTGGTACTGACCTGGATTGTAACCGCTGTTCTAAATGGTGTTTTAAAGAGCTTGAAGCTTGGCCCATTAAATCGTTTGGCAGGCGGTGCATTTGGTACCTTGAAAGGCTTACTCATTGTCCTTATTACCATTCAAGGCATTGGTCCTTGGGTCGAAAGCTCGCCTTATTGGAAACAGTCTAAATTTGTACAAACTTTATTGCCGTATGCACCGTGGGCAACAGAACTGTCCAAAGACGCTGCCAATGAGGCTTTACAGCACATCAAGTCGAAAGATGCTGCGCCATCTTCCGACATCGCATCTGACGCAAAAGAAAACCGCTCTGGCGCAGATGGCTCAACGAATAATCCTTTTTATTAATCCCTAGCTGGTCTGCGAGGTTGCTATGTGTGGAGTTGTTGGTATAGCTGGTAAATCACCTGTTAACCAAATGTTGTTTGATGCATTAACGATGTTACAACATCGTGGACAGGATGCAGCTGGGATCGTAACTTGCCACAATGGACGTTTGTTCTTGCGTAAAGATAACGGTATGGTGCGTGATGTATTCCATACGCGTCACATGCGTGCGTTGCAAGGTAATTATGGTATTGGGCACGTGCGTTATCCAACTGCAGGTTCATCTAGCAGTGCCGAAGCGCAGCCATTTTATGTGAACTCGCCGTACGGGATTACTTTGGCACACAATGGTAATTTGACCAATGCCGAAGAAATTCACGAAGATCTGTTTAAAACAGATTTACGTCACATGAACACCGATTCTGACTCAGAAGTGTTATTGAACGTATTTGCACATGAATTGCAAAAACGTGGCAAATTAAACCCAACTTCAGAAGATATTTTTCATGTGATCAGCCGTGTGCATGAGCGTTGTAAGGGTGCTTATGGCGTTGTTGCTATGATTACAGGTCAAGGCTTGGTTGGCTTCCGTGATCCAAATGGTATCCGTCCATTGATTTACGGTTCACGTGAAACTGAACAGGGCATGGAATATATTATTGCATCAGAATCTGTGGCAATTACTGCACTTGGCTTTAAAGTTGAACGTGATATTGCGCCGGGTGAAGCGATCTTTATTAATGACGCAGGTGAATTGTTTACCCAGCAATGTGCAGCTAAACCTGAATATCGCCCATGTATTTTTGAATATGTATATTTTGCTCGTCCAGATGCGACCATTGATGGTATTTCAGTGTACAAAGCGCGTTTGAAAATGGGCGAAAAACTGGCGCATAAAATTACCCAAGAGTGGGGCGAGCAGCACGATATTGATGTCGTTATTCCAATTCCAGATACATCGCGTACTTCAGCTTTAGAATTGGCAAATACTTTAGGGGTTAAATTCCGTGAAGGTTTTATGAAAAACCGCTATATCGGACGTACCTTTATTATGCCAGGTCAGCAATTGCGTAAAAAATCAGTACGCCAAAAACTGAACCCTGTAGAGCTTGAGTTTAAAGGCAAAAATGTACTGTTGGTGGATGACTCGATTGTCCGTGGTACGACCTGTAACGAAATTATTCAAATGGCACGTGATGCTGGGGCGAAAAAAGTATTCTTTGCTTCTGCAGCGCCAATGGTGAAATATCCAAACGTGTATGGTATTGATATGCCAGCCAAAGATGAATTAATCGCGTCTAACCGTAATGTCGAAGAAATTCGTGAAATTATTGGTGCAGACCGTTTAATTTTCCAAGATTTAGAAGATTTAAAACAAGCCGTTCGTACCCATAAAGTACCGCATTTAACTGAATTCGATTGTTCAGTATTTGATGGCGTGTATGTAGCTGGCGGAATTGACGAAGCTTATCTGAATGATCTTGAGCAAAAGCGCAACGACTTGGCTAAAAAAGGCAAAGATGGTTATATTGATGTCAATATTGATGCCGCGTCAGTAGACTTAACTGGTGTAAAAGAGAGTTAATTTTTTTTCTGATCAGCTCAGTGAGAAAAGCGGGAAATTCCCGCTTTTTTCATTTATGATGGTGGCTCAAATACAATGTAATTCAGGATGTTTACATTGAGGTCTGTGAGTAGTTACTTGATTAAAAACAAAAATATGATTTGGTCTGCAATTTTATGTTTGGTTGCAGTCGCTTTGACCCTGTTTATCTTAAACACGGTTTTGGGTCTGTTGGTCTATTATGTCGATTCAAGCCAATCCATCTATTGGCACAGTCTAAGCCCATACTGGATTACGGTCTTGGTGCTGATTATGACAGTATCCGTCATTTTGGAATTTTACGTTTTTCGCTCAGGTGGTCATTCTTTGGCAAAACAATTGGGTGCGCGTCGTTTAACCCAGTTCGAAAGTACCCCAGAAGAAAGTACCGCACTTAAACTGACCGAACAATTGGCCGATACCTTTCAAATCCCAGCGCCTACTGTATATGTATTGCCCGATGAAATTGGGGTAAATGCCCTCACTGCAGGCTTTAGTCATAAAGATATTGTGATTATTTTGACTTGGGGTGCTTTGCAAAACTTGGATGAGCAAGAGCTTTATGGACTACTCAGCCATGAGTTTAACCATATTTTAAGTGGTGAAACCATTGATAATACCAAGCTTAAAATCCTCTACAGTAGCCTAACCACGTTTAGTAAGTGGGGCAGTAGCATCGCCAAACTTGGCTTTGGACAACATCGTGATGCACCGCCACATAAGTTAGCGACTTTTTTTGTTGCTGTAGGTGGTGGTATCTGGTTGTTTGGTAGCTTGGGCGTGTTGATTACCCGCTTAATTAAATATATTAGTCTAAGCGGACGTACCTTTAAAAATGATTTAAAAACCAAACGTTTGATTCAAAATAATGCCAATATTCAAACTTTGCTGCGAATTTATGTGCATCATGCAGGGTCGCAAATTCATAGTGAATATTCAGAATCTATTTCCCACATGTGCTTTGCTAACTCGCTCAGTCCGCAAAGCTGGATGAATATTCATCCAAGTATTGAAGCCCGTATTTTTGAGCTTGATCCAACCTTGGTGCAAGACTTACAACTCGAAAATTTGAAGCGTTTACGCAATCAGCCTTTGTTTAGCCTATTTCGCTCGTTAGAAGAAATGAATGCTGAATATTATGCGCCGTGGAGCTCGCCGCAACCTTTGCCTTTGCTGCGCTTGTCGCCGATTAGCTTTGCAATTAATGATGCAATTAAGCCACTCAAGCCTGAAATTCGCAATAACATGCCGCGTCCAGAGCTAATTCAGCGTGCCTTACAAACGGCAACGGGTTCGCGTGAGGTGATTGTCGCTATTTTGATGATTCGCCAATATCGTGAATTTATTCCTGCTGAAGCAGAAGTGAGTCGTGCAATTGTAGATGCTTTATTACATTTGGATGGGCGAGTACATATCTCGATTTTCCATGAAGCGTGTAAAAATATTGGTGGTATGCCGCTGAGTATCGCACGGCAGTTTCTAACCAAATTGGCAAAAATCATTCAGGAAGATGGCGAGATTGGTTTGTTGGATGCCTTGCTGCTTGAACGTATTAAGTTTGAATTGAACTTGCTGCCTTTACATACACCTGCAGCGTTACACGAAGTTAAACCGCAAATTGTACGTTTAATCGATGCTTTATTGCATGTGCAGCAAATTAATAGTGTTAATCAGTTAGATGTACGTGAACGTATTTTAGAACGTGTTTTAACTGCAGATGAATTGATTGATTATGAAGAAATTTCAGATGAACCGATTGATTTATCAGAAATTTTAAATGATATGGCAGGTTTGCTGCTGCGTGATCGACTGATGGTGTTAGGCATTGCTGAAATTTGTTTGTGGAATGACCGTATTATCACCCAAGATGAATTGGATGTTTTGGAGTTGCTCTATTGGCGTTTAGGTTTTAAAACCGAAGAAATTGTCGAGCAAATGCAAAAACAAAACAGTTTGATGATTGTGTGACACTGATTGACTAGGTGTGTTTAAAGCAGATTTTGAAAAAATACGAATAGGTCAGATTGGGTGAAAGAAAGCACAGCATTGTGCAGCCTTTCTAGGTAGAATAGGTGCTATCTTGCATGTTGTTCTGTGATAAATACGTGCAGCGAAAAATTAGATGGGTGATGATAAACATGATGGGGCATCAGCGTGACATTTTAGCCAGTTTGGGAATCGATATTTGGGTTTCCAGAATGGCTGTGTCTCAAACTTTGCCACAATCATCGGTTTGGCGCGACCAAGCTGCACCTGAAATACACAGCGAAATTATTGTTCCTGCTGCAGTACCTCAACAATTAAAACAACAACAGCCGATTATTCACGAAAAGCCTAAGCAAGAACCATCTCCGCAACATACGACAGTTGAAGCGGCCGCGCCAGAAGTTGTTCCTGAAGCGCGTGTCATGCTGCAAATTGAAGCATTTAGTATTGAAGCTTTGCAGTTGCCACATTGTGTCATTTTGGTAGAAAGCACTACCTTGAGTCAGGAACAGCAACAATTGTGGCGTAATATTCAACATGCGCTACAGGCCGAATATCACGTATTGCAATGGCCTTTTGCTTTAGAAGTATTACAAGACGGCATCGGGGTAGAAAATTATGTGCAAGGTTTTGTTGATGTCTTGAGCACAGATAAAAACATGCTGATTTTAGGTCAATTACCACATTTTAAATCTGAACAATGTTTGCATTTAGCCAGCTTGCAAGAGATGTTAGATCAACCGCTGTTGAAAAAAAGTCTGTGGGATGCGATACAAATCACATCGTTACAGCCTAAAGCCTAAGTCAATTCAGATATTTAAAACTCTACATATACAAGCAATTGTAGACACGAAACAGGGATAATCATGCGTAAAAAAGTGGTAGTGTTTAGTCAAATTGATGCAGAAATTTTAAGTAAGCTAGAGCAAGATTATCAGGTGGTGCAGGTCAGCCCGAAGTTGGGTGACGTGAATCAACAGTTGCTTGAGCATGTGCAAGATGCGGATGGCATGATTGGTGCAGGGCGCTTGCTTAATCAAAGCAACTTGCATACTGCGACTAAACTCAAAGTGATTTCGAGTGTAAGTGTCGGTTACGACAACTATGATGTAGATTATTTAACTCAACAAAAGATTAGTCTTTGCCATACACCGCATGTCTTGACTGAAACCACAGCAGATTTAGCCTTTACTTTATTGATGAGTGCAGCACGACAAGTGCCATATTTAGATCGGTGGACTAAACAAGGGCAATGGAAACGTACCGTGGGTGCAGCACAGTTTGGACAGGATATTTATGGTAAAACCATTGGTATTGTAGGTTTGGGGCATATTGGTGCGGCTATCGCACGGCGTGCATTTCATGGTTTTAATATGAATGTGGTGTACCACAATCGTCGTGAAAAAATGGAAGTGGCGAAGGCATTTAATGCAGAATATTTAAGTCTGGATGAATTGCTGCAACAGTCTGATTTTGTTGTACTGGCAGTCGATTTAAATGCAGACTCTAAAGCCTTAATTGGTCAGCGTGAACTTGATTTAATGCCGTCTCATGCAATTTTGGTCAATATTTCGCGTGGTTCAGTCATTGATGAGCAAGCACTTATTCAGACCTTACAAGCAGGCAAAATTTTTGCCGCAGCTTTGGATGTCTATGACAAAGAACCACTGCAAGAATCACCATTATTTGAGTTAGATAATGTCGTGACTTTGCCGCACATTGGTTCAGCAACTGCAGCAACTCGTCGACAAATGGCAAACTTAGCCTATAAAAATTTAGTTGATGCGCTGGAAGGACGTCGCCCGCAATATGTTGTTAATCCTGCTTGTTATACGTCTTAAAGTTAAAGATGATTTGGTAAAAATTGATAACACATCATTGCAAATGCGTTCATTTTTCAATGTTATAGTGAATCATTATGCAAAATATGTATTTGAGATCATCCATTGAAACATCTATTACTGATCTGCGGTTTGAGTTTTGCCAGTATTGCGACAACCCAAAGTGCCAATCTAACCACCACACCACAATTTAATGTGCCTGAAATAGGCAGTGGTGTGGGATTAATTGATCAGCAAAAAGAACGCAGTATTGGTGAAAAAGTCTATCGGGAAGTGCAGCGTAAAATGCCTGTCACGCAAAACCCGTGGTTGGAAGATCAATTAATCAATACGTTTTCGCATCTACTCAGCCAAACTCAATTGGGGCAACCCATTGGGCTACTCATTATCAATGATCCACAAATTAATGCTTTTGCTGTGCCGGGTGGTTTATTTGCGTTAAACACAGGTCTTATTAATTCTGCCCGTAATATGGATGAAGTTGCGGGCGTGATGGCGCATGAAATTGCGCATGTGTCGCAACGTCATTACAGTCGCTCTCAAGAGGCATTTAAAGGACAGAGTTTGTTGGCACTCGCTGGGGTTGTGGTTGGGGCATTGGTTGCCTCACAAGCCGATGGTGATGCAGGCGCAGCGGTGATGATGGGTTCTCAAGCCGCTTTAATGGATCAGCAATTGACTTATAGCCGTAATCAGGAACGTGAAGCAGACCGTATTGGCATGCAATATATGTATAGCGCAGGCTATAACCCACAAAGCATGGCAGACTTTTTTGAGGTGATGCACCGTACTACGAGTCGAGTGAGCTTCTTACCTGACTTTTGGTTTACCCATCCCTTAACCACAGAGCGGATGAGTGAGGCGCGTTTACGTGCCAATCAATTGCCACCAGTGCCAACCTCGCTGCGTGATGAAGACTTTGAGATTTTAAAGTTATATAGTTTGGTGGTTTCGCAGCAGGCGACAGAACAGCAGCTTAAAGCATTTGCAACCCGTAACCATTTTGCGGCGAATTTGGCTTTGGCTTATTTTTATAGCCAGCAAGGCGATTTTGTTTTGGCGCAACAAAGTATAGATCAGGCCAAAAGTCACAATCGTTTACATAATTTATTGACACTTATTCAAACTGACATTTATTTAGGGCAAAATAAAATTGATTTAGCGCTCAAAACAATTGGTTCACCTGCGCGAATTATGCCTGAAAATCGTGCGCTGAATTATAAATGGGCCGAGGTTTTGATTCGTCAAAATCAAACTACGCAAGCAGAAAGTATTTTGAAGGATTTCTTGCAAAAAAATCCACGTGATTTATCGGCATGGAATTTAATGCAGCAAGCGGCAAATGTAGACCGAAGCTCTGCATTACGCACGGTAAATGTGTTACGGTATCGTGCAGAAGTACAGTATTGGTCAGGTTGGGAAGAAGAGGCAATTAAATCATTACTGCACGCGCAGCGTTTAGCCAAAGACAATCAGGCGATGTCGGCAAATATAAAAAACCGTGTGACTGAAATGCAAAGAGAACGACAGTTAAAAATATAAGTCGGGCGTACATACGGTGGCATAACAATAAAGAAAGGGAGTTTAAGAATGATTGAGGGACAATGTTTATGTGGTGCGGTGTATTACCGTTACCATGCCGAAATTGAAAAAACAATATTATGTTTTTGCCAGCATTGCCGTCGTGCGCAAGGCGGTATTATGGGATGGAATAGTCCAGTGGCACGCGAACATTTTGAAGTGGTGCGTGGCTTAAAATATCTAAAAGAATATTTTCATAGTCCCAATAAAGCACGGGTATTTTGTCAGGAGTGTGGCAGCCCGATTTATTCTTATCGGCTAGATTTACCCGATATTATTCGCTTACGCTTAGGGACAGTGACTCAAGGCAAAGTTCCCGAACCATGTGAGCAAGCATTTGCGCAATACAAACCCAACTTTTTGGCAATTGAGTCGTGTGAATAGTTATTCACCGAATATACAATGCTAAAATAGAACTTGAGTTGAAACGACCCTGACTTGAAAATGAAAAAATATATTTATTTATGCCTTACTTTGGGGATGACCTTGCAAAATGTCTATGCTGCGAGTGCAGAGCAGTATGTGTTGGCTGTTGAAGAAATTAATGCGCAATATAAACAAGATACCCGACAGTTTTTACGAGGCTTAAACCCACAACAGCAGGGTTTTAATCCGCAGCAACAGCAGCAGTTTT
Organism: Acinetobacter sp. YH12120; assembly: GCF_013418795.1. Taxonomy (NCBI): domain Bacteria; kingdom Pseudomonadati; phylum Pseudomonadota; class Gammaproteobacteria; order Moraxellales; family Moraxellaceae; genus Acinetobacter; species Acinetobacter sp. YH12120. Next base: position 386,020 of record NZ_VPBI01000001.1, read on the forward strand.
GCGGCATTGTTAGTCGTTATGTTGATCGTTTATATCAGGCAGCAGATGAAAACCGTGCCTATTTGGATCGTCGTTATCAGAATATTAATAAACAGGACGTGATTCAGCAGGTCAGCACATCTAAAGAAATGCAATTACTGAAAAAATATCAAGTGAACTGCGATTTAAAGTAAAAAGTTAAAGCAGAAGTGTCTAAGGGTGAATAGATAATCTATCTCATCCTAGGTTTAGCATTTTACTTAATAGCATTAGATAGAAAGATTAAAGCGGGCTTAATCTGACATTTAAATCAGTGTTCGGAGAAGCACAAATTTGGGGTGAGCTAATTAGCTTAATTTGGCTTTAATTTTGGCAGATACTTGAGCAGGATCGGCGCGCCCGGCTATGAGCGGACGCAGAGAGTTCATCACCTTACCCATATCTTTCATGCTAGTAGCTTGTTGCGCTTCAATGGTTTGCGCAATCATGGAATCAAGTTCTTCCTCAGTCATAGCTTCTGGTAGAAACTGAGATAACACCTCAATTTCGGCTTGTTCCTTACTAGCTAAATCTTCTCGGCCAGCGCCTTCAAAGGCTTTAACCGATTCTTTACGTTGTTTAATTTGCTTTTCAATGACCGCAAGAACCTGAGCATCGTCAAGCTCTTTGCGCTCATCGACTTCGATTTGCTTAATTGCCGCCTGTAGACTACGAATTACCGTTAACTTATGCATTTCTTTGGCGCGCATTGTCGCTTTCAAAACGTCAGTAATTTGGTTTTTCAAAGTCGTCATCATTTAATCCAGACAGGCAATCACAAATTAATTAGTAAAGGCGAGTAGTACGTACTGATTCACGCGCCAATTTCTTTTGGTAGCGTTTAACAGCAGCAGCTTTTTTGCGCTTACGTTCTTGAGTTGGTTTTTCGTAGAATTCACGCTTACGTACGTCAGCTAAAACACCTGCTTTTTCGCAAGAACGTTTGAAACGACGGATAGCTACGTCTACTGGTTCGCCTTCTTTCAATTTAACTTGTGGCATGAAGAATCCTCATTAAGTTATGGATAAGATCTGGGCGAAATTGCCCACGATCACAAGTGAAGGTCAGTATTTTACTCATTTACATCTCATATCACAAGTCTATAATAGGTTTCGCAATAGAATTGATACAGGTTATAGGCAATTTAATGATCGTTTTAGGCTTAGAAACATCTTGTGATGAAACAGGACTTGCACTGTATGACAGCGAGTTAGGTTTGCGCGGGCAAGTACTGTATAGCCAAATTAAATTGCATGCAGAGTATGGTGGTGTGGTACCCGAACTGGCTTCACGTGACCATGTGCGCAAACTTATTCCTTTAATCAATCAATTGCTTGAGCAGAGCCAAGTCAAAAAATCTGAAATTGATGCAGTGGCTTATACCCGTGGGCCGGGGCTAATGGGCGCACTCATGACAGGCGCATTATTTGGACGAACTTTAGCTTTTGCCTTAAATAAACCTGCAATTGGGGTGCATCACATGGAAGGGCACATGCTTGCACCATTATTGTCTGCGACACCGCCAGAATTTCCGTTTGTCGCTTTATTGGTTTCGGGTGGACATACACAGCTCATGGCAGCTTATGGCATTGGCCAATATGAATTGTTAGGCGAGTCGATTGATGATGCTGCAGGCGAGGCTTTTGACAAAGTTGCCAAAATGATGGGTTTACCGTATCCGGGTGGGCCAAATATCGCCAAACTAGCTGAACAAGGCGATGCCAAAGCTTTTGAATTTCCACGTCCAATGTTGCACCAAGGCTTAGAATTTTCATTTAGCGGTTTAAAAACTGCGGTTTCAGTACAAATGAAAAAGTTAGGTGATGAAAACCGTGATGCCGATATTGCGGCAAGTTTCCAAGAAGCGATTGTTGATACTTTGGTGAAAAAATCGGTAAAAGCTTTAAAACAAACAGGTTTAAAACGCTTGGTGATCGCGGGTGGGGTGAGTGCAAATACTCGGTTACGTGAGCGTTTAGAAGCAGATTTAGCTAAAATTCGTGCAACGGTTTATTATGCAGAACCTGCATTGTGCACCGACAATGGTGCAATGATTGCTTTTGCGGGCTATCAGCGTTTAAAAGCAGGGCAGCAAGATGGTTTATCGGTTACGACTACACCACGTTGGCCGATGACGGAGCTTACCAATCCAACTGCGGGTTAAGTTGTTCGTAGCATAAAATCAATCAGAGGCAATAATCTGCCTCTGACTTTATATGCTAAATTTTTACATTAATATTAGAAACGAATACTTAAGACTTAGCGAACTGCGTCCATTAAACCTTTGGTAAGATCTTTCATCATGCCTTGCATCACAGCATTCCCTGCATTTGTACAGTTTTCTAATTTTTTACCTTCTAGTGATTTACCTTGATTGGCCATTTCTTCGCACTTCTGCAAAACTTTTTTAGCTTCATCTAAGTTCTCGGCATAATACTCTTGCGTTTTCACTTGTGTACATGCTGTAAGCGTTGTAATTAAACTTACTGTAATTAACAAATTTTTAAATTTAAACATTATTTTTTAACCGTTGTTTGTTTTAAAGAGATTGCATCTTAAGCGAATAATGGGTTCATAAAATAATACAATGGACTAAAGTTGATCTTATTAAGTAAAATTAAATAATTGCAATATAAATATTTTTAATTTTTTTGAAGTTTTATAGTCATATTCTATCCCAAACTTTATTTCACGTATTGGTTTCAAATAGAACTGCTTTATTTTTTTTGTGCACTCATCCTACAATTTATAGAAATCCATAAAGTAGCTGACAGCAGTATTTAAATCTGTGAATCCTGTCCAATTGTTGTGTTTTCAACTTTAAACTATGATTTTTGGTAGATATTTAATATAAAACTAATTGAGATAAACATGCGATTTAAAAATACATTTTGCATTATTTGTGTGATGGGGATGATGGTATTGACCGCTTGCGAGGGCGCTGAGTCAATACAGCAAAATATAAATAGTACAGAAAATCAGCCGAGTTCAGTGACAGCCCAACAGGTCGAAGTACCGACTCGTTTGACTACTGTAGCAACTCATCCTTCGGCTATCACACCTGAAGCGACAGTACCGCAAGAAGTATATGTAGGAGAGCCGACTGTGGCAGAAATGCAGGCGCATGGCGAAGAATTTTATAAAGACACATTGGCACGGATTGCTGCAGAACAAGGTCAGTAGTCGCTCAGTCATTTAGCGCGTTTAAATAGAGTGGGTTGCTGACTATCTTCTATATGCAAACAACCCATTAAAATATTTAAAGTGCTTTAAGTTGCTGCGAGCCAATCCAGTGTTTAGAAAATTGATAGGCAGCACGCCCTGAACGCTGTCCACGTGCCTGACACCATCTTAATGCTTCTGCACGTACTTCGGCAGTCATTGGCATTTCGGCTTTGTGTAAATAATGCTCCACAATTTCTAAATATAGATTTTGATCCATTGGATAAAACGACAGCCATAGACCAAAGCGATCAGACAGTGAAATTTTCTCTTCAATTGCTTCTTGAGGATGCAACTCAGTATATTGCGGTACATCTACACGAGTGACAGGTGTATTTTCATGCATAAATTCAGGTAATAGATGACGTCTGTTACTGGTTGCATAAATAATAAAATTACTGGAACCTGATTGTAATGAACCATCTAAAACACTTTTTAAACTACGATAATTTTCATCTTCTGCGTTAAAAGCTAGATCATCACAGTAGACAATAAATTTTTCAGGACGATGCTGAATGATTTTTTGAATTTCTGGCAATTCAGACAAATCATCGCGTTCAATTTCAATTAAACGTAATCCTTGATTGGCATACTCGGTCAATAGGGCACGTACAATAGATGATTTTCCCGTACCGCGTGAGCCTGTAAGTAACACATCATTGGCAGGTAAGCCATTTAAAAACTGCAAGGTGTTTTGAATGACTTTTTCTTTTTGCTTTTCGATGCCTTTTAAATCATCTAAATCAATTTTTCTTGGTTGTTGAATCGCTATCAATTGTCGATCTTGCCATTTGAATGCGATGGCGGAAAAGTCGGTTTCTTGTTTTAAAGCAGGTAAACTTTGCTGTAGTTGTTGGAGTACATGAGAAAGTGATAATAAGATGTTGTCGGGTAAATCTAGGTTTGCCATGATAATTCAGCTTAAAAAATGCAGATCAGATTGCTACACTTTAAGACTAGCGCAATTGACCTAGATTTGACAATCAAAGTGTGAATCGAGTCATTGACGCGTATTACAATTTTTTAGATATTGTTGTGTATAGTAGGCATAGGCAAGCGTAGTGCTGCGAATAAACCAACGGATTGAGGAATGCTATGTTATTTAAAGATTTCACCGAAGATGTTAATCCGCATCAAGCCTATCGCATAAAAAAACTCAAGCGCCAAATTCAAAATGCCGAATCGTATGAAGAATGGAAAAGTATTGCCATTCGTATAGATGAAGAAACTGGTGCGCAAGAATGGAAATATGACAACAGTTCGCCATATTTTGATGCGGAAATTATCTCGCATCGTTTAAATTTATTACGCCGTTATCGCACCACCGAACGCAGTCACGATTTAATTTATATTTTGCGTGAAGGTTTAACTTTTGACATCGCCAATATTGCCCATCCGATGTTGTTTACTGCAACCTATGTGGGTACTAAAAAAATTATTGAAGATTATGTGGATGAAGTCAGTAAAAGTTTGGCTTTTGTCGCTTCAGATGAATGTCAGGCTTTAACCAAAGTAGAAAAAATAGAGTTTTTTCAGCAATGCCAAACTGCATACGGACAACCTGCCTTGATGTTCTCTGGTGGGGCAACGCTAGGTTTGTTTCATACAGGTGTTTGTAAGGCCTTACTTGAACAGGATTTAATGCCTAAAGTGCTGTCGGGTTCGAGCGCGGGTGCAATAATGACTGCAATGCTAGGCATCGCAAAACCTGAAGAAGTACAGCATATTTTGGGTGGTGAGTCATTTTTCCACGAAGCATTTCAGTTTAGACAAATGCGCGAAATTCTTAAAGGCAATGGTGGAATTGCCGATGTGCATTATTTAAAAAAATTCCTGATCAAAAACTTGGGCGATACCACGTTTGAAGAAGCTTTTCAAAAATCAGGTTTGCATATTAATGTGGCGGTTGCGCCTTATGATGCATCGCAAGACTCACGCATTATGAACAGCTTCACTGCGCCAGATTTGTTGGTTTGGAGTGCGGTGTTGGCCTCGTGTGCTGTGCCAATTTTATTTCCACCAGTACGTTTAACCAACAAGCGTTATGATGGCGAACACACTCCATATATGGGTAAAACCCGTTGGGTGGATGGCAGTGTGCGTAGCGATTTCCCACAGGAAAAAATGGCACGTTTGTATAATATTAACTACACCATCGCCAGTCAGGTCAATCCGCATGTAGTGCCTTTTATGCAGGATGATATTAAGCGTTATCGTAAAGATATGCTGAGTTGGCCAGAACGGATTATTCGTCGTCAGGGCAAAGTCATTAGTCGTGGGGTAATGGATTTTGTACGTGAGCGCGCAGGAGCTGTACCGCCAGTGCGTCGTTTGCTAGATCATGGCTATGGCATTGTCGATCAACGCTATTATGGTGATGTGAATATTGTAGGAAGCTATAACCTGCGTCATTACAGCTATATGTTGCAAAACCCGAAACCACATTTATTTAAAATTTTACAGCGTGAAGGCGAGCGTGCGACTTGGCCGAAAATTTCATCAATTGAAACGCATGCACGTGTCGGTAAAACTTTGCAACATTGCTTAGAGTTATTAAATGTACCACAAGAGGTATCCACCGAAGTCGCAGCAGAAATGCGCACTGGCGCAAGTGTTGTTTAATGTTTTAAATTTGGATGTTCAACAGTTAGATACTGCGCAGTTCGAGCTGCGCAGTAAAGCGCAAAGTTTGCAATATGGTCGGCATATCTATCGTTTTGAACATCAAGGGCAGTTTTATTGGCTGAAAGCCCAACAACAAGGTGTTCATGCGACAGTAGAGCAGGGTTTTGCACAAGAATGGAACTTTTATAAACAGTACGCGCAATCATCATATTTATCTTTTTTATTGCCATGTGAATTGATGGATGCTGCACCCATTCATATTCAGTCGCAGGGTAATTCACATGACATTTCATCGCATTATTCACAGGTCTATTCACGTGCTTTAATTTTACCTGAAGCGCAAGCTGTTTTTGTGATGGGTAATTTACCTGAATATACAGAAGCGATTAAACACATATTTTTGCGTGTCTTTGAAGCAGTGGAAGCATTACATCAATTAGGTTGGATTCATGCTGACTTAAAAGCTGAACATATTGTGCAGTTGGATGGGCAAATCAAACTGTTAGATTTTGAGCAAGTACAGCAAATTGCAGATATTCAATGTCAGGGGATGACTGCAACGCCACGTTATATGGCACCAGAATTATTTCACGGACAGCTCAAAACTGCACAAAGTGATATTTATGCTTTAGGCATTATTTTTTATGAATGGTTAACGCAACAACGCTTGCAGGCAAATAGTTACCACGATTGGGCGTATTTACATTGTCAAAGATTGCATATCCAACTTTCTACGCATCTACAAGCATTTTTACCACTGCTGAATCACATGTTGGCAAAGTCCTATTCGCAGCGTGCAACGAGTATTGCAGAGTTGAAATTATGGCTTAGTGGCTGAATATGCTTAAGAAAAAATCAAAAAATAGTTTTTTGTTTTTTATTTAAACAGTCATTGTGCTTTTTTATAAAAAAGGCTTGTCATCAGGAAGTGATCTCTATAATATACACAGCCATCGGGGACGTGGCGAAATTGGTAGACGCACTGGATTTAGGTTCCAGCGCCGCGAGGTGTGAGAGTTCGAGTCTCTCCGTCCCCACCACTTAAATATCAAGTCAGCTTGATTTTAAGTTACAGAGGATTGGTGTAATGGTAGCATGACGGTCTCCAAAACCGTTCGTCAAGGTTCGAATCCTTGATCCTCTGCCAAATTAAAATCCAACAACTCAGTTGGTACCCGATGTTGGGGACGTGGCGAAATTGGTAGACGCACTGGATTTAGGTTCCAGCGCCGCGAGGTGTGAGAGTTCGAGTCTCTCCGTCCCCACCATACATTAAAGAGCAAGGCAATGACCTTGCTTTTTTATTGCCTGTTATTTTAGCTTTAAATCATTGCATCTCTTTGACAAGGCTTAGATGTATTTTAAGATTTAAAGTTCAGTATAAAAAAAAGCCCATAAACAGGTTATGGGCAAGATCATCTTTAAGTGTTGATGAAATACGATTTGAATTTTTATTTTTGCATCCTATCAAGTTCAACCGTTATCGCATACTTATCTATATTGTATAAGTACTTATGCTTTTAAATGGTCTTCAAATTCCTCGCCTAATTTCATTGCTAAAGCATTACCAGAAAGCTCGCAAGTGACCAAACCATATTCTTTTTGAAAGCTAAATGTGAAACCGTGACCATCCGCCAAATTTTTGACTGAATAACCTAATTTTTCTAACCAAATACGAAACGCAATTAAATTTTTTGCTTTAACAACTTTTTTCACGAGAGAACTCCTATCCATTTATTTAATTATTAATAGGGATATTTCTTGAATTTTTAAAGGGCAGAAATGTATTTCTTTGACATTTTTTTCACTGATTTTTAGAAATCTAAAGTCCTTTTAAGCAATTAGAATATTTTAAAAGAATTATTTATTTGTAAATTATTGATATTTATTATTTTAACTGAGGTGGCGTAATTAATTTTAAGGTCTTAGATATATTGCCAAAAGATGACTTAGAAATATTTTGTTAATGATTTTTAGTTTTAGGCTGTATTTATTTTCAGCATGAACATATGGGGATTATCCATTTTTTATGCCAAGCTTTAATTTAATGCAATGGAGATCAGTATGGAGCATGTCGGTACCAAATAGACATTAGCTTATACTATGGTTGAGTTTGAAGGTTTGGAAAATAGACATGACTGCACAAACAATCCAACAGCAGGTTGAGCACATAGTGAAGCAGATGCAAAATCAAGGGCTAGAGCCTGTTGCCGTGATGCTTGGGCATGAAGATTGGTTGCTATTTTCTTCACAATCCAATGTGGCTTATACGCCTTTTGGCAGTGCACGCCGTTATCAGCCCGCATTGTCCAATTTGCTTTTGGTGCGGGTCGATGAAATGAATGCTGTGCGTGTGGTGACACAAACTCAATTAGATGAGTTTGCTGCTAGTAATCAAATTTTATAAGCCGAGAAAATATGAAATATCATGCACTTTCTTATCCAAATTTCAATTTAAAAGTTGTCTTTGAGTTCACGTAATTTCTGAAATTCTTCGACACTTTCGGCCCTTAAAAATGGATTAGTTTCCAGTTCTAGTTCGATGCTGCTTGGCAAAGTGGGTTGATTAAGCATGCGTAAACTTTCAATTTGTTGATAACGCTCTTGAATGGCAACATTGTCGGGTTCTACATGCAGTGCAAATTGTGCATTCGCCAATGTATATTCATGGGTGCAATATACTCGGGTACGCGGAGGCAGCGCTGCCAAGCGGTTTAAAGATTGATACATTTGCAAATATGTACCTTCAAAAACACGCCCACAGCCCATCGCAAATAAAGTGTCGCCACAGAACAATACATCCAACGCATCTATAAAATACACAATATGCCCCAAGGTATGTCCCGGAACGGCAATAACATCGACCTGTAAATCATGAAAATTGATATGGTCTTGGTTTTGTAAAGGATGCGTGATAAACGGAATTTTGCTCAATTCTTCACGTGGCCCATAAACAGGTAAATTACGTTCTGCAATGAGTTCAGGCACACCGCCAATATGGTCTTGATGCCAATGCGTCAACCAAATTTGCGCGATCTCTAAACCATGATTTTGGCAAAAACCTTCAACAGGTTTGGCATCAGTTGGGTCAACCACCACCACTTGTTTGCTGGCACAATGTTCAAGCAACCAAATATAGTTTTGTGATGGTTTCTGCGCATCAATAAGATGAACTTGGTAGTGCATGCTCAGTTCCTGAAACTTAATCGCTTGTGGCTATTACAGCATGCTTTTGCGGGCGTGTAAAAGTGTATCCCCAAGTGTCTGAGTATCGCTTTGCTATGTGACCACTTGATGATGAACAAGAGATGTAAAGATAAAATAGAAATAAAAATCAAATCCATAAAAAATGCCGTGTTTAACACGGCATTTTACAACAGAGATTCGGTGAAGTCTTAGCGGATTTTTGCCAAGAAACGACCTAAACGTGTCATTGCTTCACGTAATTCATTTTCTGCTGGCAAGAACACCACACGGAAATGATCAGGCGTTGGCCAGTTAAAACCTGTACCTTGAACCAACAAAACTTTTTCTGCTTTGAGTAAATCGAGCATTAACTTTTCGTCATCTTCAATTGGATAGACGTTTGGATCAAGTTTCGGGAAGCAATACATTGCACCCTCAGGTTTGACACAAGACACGCCAGGAATGTCGTTCAGCATTTCCCATGCAATGTTACGTTGTTCGTATAAACGACCACCCGGACGAATCAAGTCATTGATAGACTGATAACCACCCAATGCTGTTTGAATCGCGTACTGCGCCTGATGGTTGGCACACAAGCGCATAGACGCCAACATGTCTAAACCTTCAATGTAGTCTGCAGCGCGTGATTTATCGCCTGTAATCGCCATCCAGCCTGAACGGAAGCCCGCAATGCGATACGATTTAGACAAGCCATTAAATGAGATACAGAGTTGATCACCCGCTAAAGCTGCAACCGCAACATGCTCAATGCCGTCATAAATAATTTTGTCGTAAATCTCATCGGCAAATAAAATTAAGTCATATTTTTTTGCCAATGCTACAATTTGTTCCAACACATGACGTGGATAAACCGCACCCGTTGGGTTATTCGGGTTAATAATGACAATACCGCGCGTATTTGGCGTGATTTTGCTTTCCATATCGGCAATGTCTGGATACCAAAAGTTTTCTTCATCACATTTGTAGTGAATAGCAGTACCGCCCGATAAATTCACTGCCGCAGTCCAAAGCGGGTAGTCAGGCATTGGTACCAGCATTTCATCGCCATCGTCCAACAAGCCTTGCATCGCCATAACAATCAGTTCAGACACGCCGTTGCCTATATACACATCATTGACATGCATATCGAAAATGCCTTTTTGCTGATAGTACTGACAAATCGCTTTACGCGCAGGGAAAATCCCTTTGGAGTCGGTATAACCAATCGCATTAGGCAAATTCAATGCGACATCATTAATAATTTCCTGTGGCGCTTCAAAACCGAATGGGGCAGGGTTGCCAATATTCAGTTTAATAATTTTATGACCGGCCTCTTCCATTTCATTGGCCGCTCGTAACACAGGTCCGCGAATGTCGTAGCATACATGCTCAAGTTTTGATGATTTTTTTATTTCGCGCGGAGTCGTGTTACCTAGTACGGACATAGTTCCATCCAATGATTAGAAGATAAATAAATTATAGATTACTGAAATATCACAATCTATGCTGAAATTTAGCTAGATATTTTGCAAGGTCTAGCGTAAAAATGGAAGTACTGAAGCATGACACTGAATGTCAAAGATTTAAAGGAGTTAGTGATGGGAAAACTCAATAAAACAGACCGAGAATGGCAAAGAGAGTTATCACCAGAGGAATTTCGGATTACACGTCAAAAAGGCACGGAGCCTGCTTTTACGGGGAGATATTGGAATACTAAACAAGAGGGGATTTATACCTGTCGTTGTTGCGGTACAGCGCTATTCTCATCTGAAACAAAATATGACAGCGGTAGCGGTTGGCCAAGTTTCTATCGTCCAATCCAGCCTGGGGTGATTGAAGAACATCAGGATGGTTCGCACGGCATGCAGCGTACTGAGATTGTTTGTCATCATTGTGACGCACATTTAGGGCATGTTTTTGATGATGGTCCACAGCCAACAGGATTGCGCTATTGTGTCAATTCGGCTTCTTTAGAACTCAAAACACAAGAAAAAAATGATGAGGGAAATTATCCATGACCAACATTTATCAGTTTGAAGCTGAGTTGTTAGATGGACAAAATAAAGCCTTTAGCGATTATGAAGGGAAGGTTTTGTTGATTGTAAATACAGCCAGCAAGTGTGGTTTTACGCCTCAATTTGCGGGTTTGGAAAAGTTATACCAACAATATAAAGACCAAGGTCTGGAAGTTTTGGGCTTTCCGTGCAATCAGTTTGGTGGGCAAGATCCAGGCTCCAATGAGCAAATTGGGAGCTTCTGCCAAAAAAACTATGGTGTCAGTTTTCCAATGTTTAGCAAAATTGATGTGAAAGGTCCTGAAGCACATGCGATTTTCCGTTACCTGACCAATAACAGTAAAGGTATTTTGGGCAACGGAATTAAATGGAATTTCACCAAGTTTTTAATTGGCAAAGATGGCAAGGTGTTGAACCGTTTTGCTCCGACCACAAAACCTGAAGATTTGCAGGCGGAAATTGAAAAGGCTTTACGATAAAGGCTTGCGCTTGTGCAAGTAAGATAATTAAGGCGATCAGATGATCGCCTTAAATTTAATTGAAATCATTAACTTATAAAATCGCTTTAAGACGTTGAATTACTTGTTCACATTGCGCCAAATCTGCAACCAAAGCTAAGCGAACATGGTTTTCACCCGGGTTACCTTGTGCGGTTTCACGAGATAAATACCGACCTGGCAGCACTTTAATATGGGCTTTTTCCATCAATATTTTGGCAAAATTTTCATCATGGTCGACTTTGAGCCAGTAATAAAAACCTGCATCTGGTTTTTTTAATGGCAGTAAATGCCCAAGTTCCGTTTGGAATAATTCAAACTTGGCGCGATATTGTTGACGATTATCTTCAACGTGCTGTTCATCATCCCAAGCTGCAATAGATGCCAATTGATGTTGTACAGGCATTGCCGCACCATGATAGGTACGATATTGCAAATAAGGTTTTAATAAGTTGGCATCGCCCGCAACAAAGCCTGAACGCATGCCGGGTAAGTTTGAGCGTTTAGACAAAGAATGGAATACGATGCAGTTTTTGTAGTCATCGCGTCCAAGTTCGGCACAGACTTCCAGTAAACCTGTAGGCGCTTGGTCAAACCATAATTCTGAATAACATTCATCAGATGCAATGACAAAATTATATTGATCTGACAGGGCAATCAGCTTTTTAAATTGTTCTTTTGAAAGGACAGCACCCGTTGGATTTCCCGGTGTACAGACAAATAATAAAGCAGTTTTTTCCCAGACTTTTGCAGGTACAGCATCAAAATCACCCAAGTAATTATTGTCTTCGGTGCAATTGATGAAATAGGGTTGAGCACCTGCCAATAAAGTTGCCCCTTCATAAATTTGATAAAACGGATTGGGCATCACTACATAAGGCGCATCTTCACGTCGAATCAAGGCTTGTACAAAGGAAAAAATCGCTTCACGTGTACCTGAAACGGGGAGAACTTGAGTGTCTGGGTTAACTTGTTTTAAATGAAAGCGTTGTGTCAGCCAATGGGCAATGCTGTGACGTAATTCAGGCAGACCTTTGCTGTTCGGATAAGTCGATAAATGCTGAAAATTATCAATAATGGCTTGTTTGACAAATTTAGGTGCAGGATGTTTAGGTTCACCAATAGACAGTGGAATTAACGGCAAATTTGCAGGTTGTACGTCCTGAAATAGTTTGTTTAGCTTTTCAAAAGGGTAAGGATGTAATAAGGACAAACTTGAGTTCATGGATGTTCCGTAAATTGAAGTTAATGTTGACCACAGACCTGATTAGAGGCCTCATCTAAAGCAGCTTTGAGCTGGATTGCAAAGGTATCTGCTTCAGACTTTGTCATTGGGTTGCCATCTTTTTTGGTGACGAAGAAAATATCTTCGGCACGTTCGCCCAGGGTGGCAATTTTGGCGGAGTGAATATCTAAGCCTTGCATCATAAACAAGCCGCCAATTTTGGCGAGTAACCCGGGATGATCTAGTGTGGCAATTTCGACCATGTTTTGATTCAGCGCTGCATTGAAAGTCACTTCTACTGTATTTTCAATGTCAAAATGACGTAATTGACGCGGAATGCGGCGTTGCATCAGACCCGGATATTTATCTGACTGGCTCAAGGCATTCACTAAAGCCTCAATCACCATTTCTTCACGTTCAGGGTCTGTTAAGAGTGTGCCAAAACGGTCTAAGACCACGTAAGTATCCAAACTAAAGGCTTTGGTCGCAGTAATAATTCGTGCATCCTGAACGTCAAGGTTCATGCGGTCTAAAATAGCGACAGTTGTGGCAAATAGGTTGGGTTGGTCTTGCGTGTAAATAAAGATTTGTACTGCGTCTTGTGCTGATTTTCGGTGCGCGCGCATGAGCACTAATGGTGCAGGATTATCGCCATGCTCCAAAATCGCGCGGGTATGCCATGCAATTTCATCGGCAGATTCTTTAATAAAGTATTCATCGCCCAGTTCTTGCCAGACTTTTTCAACAGCACTGAGTTCAAAATCTTTAACCAGTAACTCGCTTGCCGCAAATTTGGTGTCTTCAATCAGCATTTGATAATCGACGGGACGCCCAAGTCCTGAGCGAATGACATCACGCGCTTGCGTATAAAGTTGGCGCATTAAGGATGCACGCCATGAGTTCCAGAGTGTTGGATTAGTCGCATTAATATCAGCAACCGTTAAGGTATAGAGATAATCTAAATGCTCCATATCTCCCATTTTTTCGGCAAATTCCTTGACCACATCGGGGTCAGAAATATCTTTTTTCTGTGCTGTGACTGACATCAACAAGTGATTTTTGACTAACCATGCCACAAGGTTACATTCACGTTCAGTAAATCCGTGTTTACGGCAAAACTCGATAGCATCTATCGCACCAAGTTCACTGTGATCACCACGACGACCTTTAGCAATATCATGGAAAATCGCAGCCAAATAAATAATGTCACGACGGGCTAAACGTTGAAATACCGAGCTGACCACAGGAAAATCTTTCACAAATTCAGGTTCTTTGAAGCGGCTTAAATTGCGCAGCAATAGTAGAGTGTGGGCATCGACTGTATAAATATGGAATAAGTCATATTGCATTAAGCCTGTAATTTGTCCAAAAGCCGGGATGTAATTGCCCAAAACGCCTAAGCGTTTCATGGTCACCAAGGTATTATACAAGCGGTGCGGTGAGCGCAAAATTGCCATAAACAGCGCTTGATGCGTTGTATCATCACGGAAACTTTGGTCAATACGCTTGGCTGCAAGTGTCAGCAGGCGCAGTGTTCGTGCGCGAATTCCTTCAATTTCAGGACGATTGGCCAATAAATAGAAAATTTCTAAAATTGCGCTTGGTTTTTCTGAGAAAATTTTGTGGTGCTGCACGGCAAGTTTGCCATCGACCAGTTTGAAATTTTCATTAATTTCTTCAATGTTACGTTCATAATTAGGCAAACGCGGGGTAATGACCGACTCATTAAAATAGGCCAGCAACATTTCATTTAAAGTGGAAACTTGCTGTGCAGAGCGATAATAACGCTTCATAAATTGTTCAATCGGGTAATTTTGCGGTTTACCTTCTTCTCGAACATAGCCAAAAGTTGCTGCAATATCTCGTTGATAATCAAACAATAAACGGTTTTCATCACGTTTGGTTAAACGATGGAGATGATGACGGATTTCCCATAAAAAGCTTTCGGCTTCTTCAAGTACACCCAATTCAAATTCTGAAATAAAACCTAAATGCACCAAGTCGTAAATACGATTGACGCGAAAATGGCGTTTGGCAATCCAGCCAATTTGGTTGATGTCACGAATACCGCCCGGAGCATTTTTAATATCAGGTTCTAAATTACTTTCGGTGTCATTGTGCTGCGCGTAACGCTTGCTTTGCTCCTCCATTTTGGCATCAAAAAAGGTTTTATCTGTCCAAGTTTGCGAAACAATACGACGCGGCCATTTGGCAAGCTGCTGATTTCCTGTAATTAAACGCGCTTCAATCAAGGCAGTTGCAACAGTTAAATCACTGGTTGCCTGAATCACACAGTCTTGAATAGTCCGCACGCTGGTGGCAGGTTTAAAGTTGCCAACATCCCATAAAGACGAAATAAAGGTCGAAATAAGTTGTTCTTGTTCTGATGTGATTGCATCTTCCGACAACACCATAATATCGACATCGGAATAGGGCAGCATTTCTTTACGCCCATAGCCGCCCACTGCAAATAGGCTCAAATCGGTTTTGTCTAATTCAGCATGTTGCCATAAGAAAGTGAGCGCTTCATCAATCAGGTTAGAACGCGCCAAAATCACTTCACGAATGGATTGTCCATTTTCAAAACATTGTTGTAGCTGATTTTCGACATCGGTGCGCCATTGGTTAATGGCCTGAATGTCATGGTTGCTTTTTACATAATTCAGCAAGGGTAATGTAATGATCATGGACAATTCCGTTATGCAATGACGAGCTTAATTTTGATTTTCGTTTAAATGAACACGAACAGTGTCCGCAGTCTGCTGAGCTAGCTCACGCGCTTGCTCTGTGGTTTCTGCTCGCGCAGTGGCAACGCCCATACGACGACGTTCAAAACCTTCAGGTTTGCCAAATAAACGTAAATCTGTATCGGGATGTGCTAATGCAAGATTCAGGCCAGAAAATGAAAGATTTGTTGCATCGACACCTGCATAAATCACTGCACTGGCTGCAACGCTATGGCGTGTGGTATTGACAGGTAAGCCTAAAATCGCGCGGGCATGTAATTCGAATTCACTTTGGAATTGTGAAGCCAATGTCACCAAACCTGTGTCGTGTGGACGTGGAGAGACTTCACTGAACCAGACTTTATCGCCTTTCACAAACAGCTCTACACCAAAAATACCGCAACCACCTAAGGCAGTAGTCACTTTGTGTGCAATTCGTTTGGCTTCAGTCAAGGCAGCATCACTCATGGCTTGAGGTTGCCAGCTTTCTACATAGTCGCCTGCATCTTGACGGTGACCAATTGGGTCGCAATATGAAGTTTCAATCGCACCAGTTTCTGGATTTTTAGCACGTACGGTTAATAAGGTAATTTCAAAATCGAAGTCAATTTGTGATTCAACAATCACAGTGCCTTGATTGACGCGTCCGCCAGTCTGGGCATATTCCCAAGCTGCATCAACTTCATCAAAGCAGGTGACACGCGATTGTCCCTTGCCTGAAGATGACATCACAGGCTTCACAAAGTTTGGATAACCAATGTCATCACATGCAGCGCGGAAAGATTCGAGAGAATTGGCAAAGCGATAAGCGGATGTCGGCAAACCTAATTCTTCTGCAGCCAAACGACGAATGCCTTCACGGTTCATGGTCAAATTTACCGCTTTGGCAGATGGAATCACTGTTGCAATATTTTGCGCTTCAATTTCAAGTAAAACTGATGTCGCAATGGCCTCAATTTCAGGCACAATTAAATTGGGTTGAATTTTTTCAATCAGTTGTTTTAATTCTGTGGCATCTGCCATGTTTAAAGTATAAGCATAATGTGCGACTTGCATGGCTGGCGCATGGTCGTAGCGATCGGCGGCATGTACTTCTACGCCTAAGCGTTGCAGTGAAATTACCACCTCTTTACCGAGTTCCCCTGAACCCAATAGCAAAACTTTAAAAGCAGAAGATTGAAGGGGAGTACCAATGGTCACGCTCATGTGAATCGTCCTTGCTAAAGTGGGCTTTTAGCATAGCAGAACTGTTCCATGAGTTAAGCCCTGTTTGCAACAAAATCATGATTTTGTCATCTACTTATATTGCATTCAGTGCTTTAAAGCAGTTAAGGCTGAATCCTGAAATAGATCATTTGGACGATTCAACCTCTAAATTTCAGCAACATTAGAACGAAAATGGCACATAAGTATAAATTAAACCATAGGTGATGGCTGCGGTAAGCGTTGCAGGTACGATTTTCTTAAACTTAAAATACAAACCTGTCAGCACTAAAAAGCCAATCAACATCGCAAAACTTTTATTGGGTGTTTCAAGCAAAGGTGGCAAGGTTGCAACCACGAGCATAGAGCTAATTGCGGCTATACCAATGCTGCCCAAAGCGATTTTAAGCCATAAAGCACCACGTTGCTGTGAGCCTTGTTGAAACTTTTGAATCACAAAAAATGGCCCAAAACGTGAGGCGAAGTTTGCGATACCGACCATAATACCGACCAAAATAATTTCTAAACTCATGATTTTGCTCCTGTATGTTCAGGGTCGGGTTGTTTTAAAACATAGTGTTTAAATAATCCCGCCAAAATACCTGAAGAAATCCCAATAAAAATTGCAGCAGATAAGTCAATAAAATAACAAGCTACGGCAGATACTAGAATGGTGATTCCCACGACAAAGGTGTGTTTCTTTTCAAATGCTGCCAATAAGAAGCTAAGAAATAAAGCGGGCAATAAAAAGTCGAGCGCCGCTTGCAAAAACTGTGGCATTTTAGTGACTTGATCGGCAAATAATCCGCCTAACAAAGAGCCTAATGCCCAAGACAACCAACTAAATAAACTCAGTCCAAGCATCCATGATTCAGACCATTCCTGACGGCGCTGTGACAGTTTAATCATGCCTGAGGCAAAAACTTCATCGGTCAGACCCCATGACCAAATTGCAGTTTTTTTGAGGTTTAAACGATCTTGAATCAGGTTTTGTAAGGCTGGGCCGTAAAGTAAATGTCGAATATCCAAGGCGATTACCGTTAATGCGGTCATCCAGATTGAAGTTCCACTGCCCAATAAGGCAACGACTAAAAATTGACTCGCCCCTGCATACATCGAGCAAGATAAAAATAAGGCTTCCCATGCGCTAAAGCCGAATTGAGTTGCAGAAACACCAAAAGCAAAAGAAACAGGCAGATAGGTGAAAATAATCGCCTGACTATCTTTTGCACCTTGCCAAAAACTTGCTGCGGGCGCAGTTTGAATATTGTGTACGGACACGACACACCTTGTGGGAGAAAGTTGAACGATGGGTCAAATGAAGATTGTGTATTATACTTGAATTCATTAGCATGATGCCGAATTGTTTGTATGGGCGAACCGATATGTTGAAATTGAAAACACCTGTAATCCTGCTTGCTTCAATGTTATGCAGTAGCCTGTTATTGCAAGCGTGTAGCAATGACAACAACCCGCAAAAAACAGTAGAAATTAAGCCTGCGCCAAAACTCACCAATGATGCGACTGTGTATGCGCAAGCCGCGTGGGAATTAATGAATGAAGTTGAGCCGTACGTGTATCGTAAACAGCGTAACTTAATTGAAGATAAAGTCCGCAAACCTGCCCGTAAATTAAGTACCGACTGGCGTATTAATGTCAAAATGACCGACTCTGTAACGGAAGGGAAATATGCGCTGTGTCGTAAGGCTTTGACCAGTTTGGAAATTTGGGCACGTGCGACGATTGACAGTTCAAGCAGTCTTGCACAAAAACAAGCTGATTATGAACGGGATAAAAAACAATGTGCTGATGCTTTGGCGCATCCTGAATTGGGCAATACTGACCCGAAACAAAAGGGCAATGTGGTGCAGTCTTAATTGAGGTTGTTCTGCATTAATGTGATGCGGAATCGCCCATAAAAAAACCTCGATGTAAGCATCGAGGTTTTTTTATTGAATCAATGCTCGGCTGTAAGCATTGTTCTAAAACTAAACATAAAAACAATTAAACATTAAAACGGAAGTGTAAAACATCACCGTCTTGTACGATATAAGTTTTACCTTCCAAGCGCCATTTACCTGCTTCTTTTGCACCTGCTTCGCCGTTGTATTGTACGAAATCCTCATAAGCAATACATTCTGCGCGGATAAAGCCTTTTTCAAAGTCAGTGTGAATTACGCCTGCTGCTTGTGGTGCAGTTGCACCTACTTTCACTGTCCACGCGCGGACTTCTTGTACGCCTGCAGTAAAGTAAGTTTGCAGACCTAACAGCGCATAACCTGCACGAATCACTACGTTCAGCCCTGGTTCTTCCATACCAAGAGCTTCTAGGAATTCTGCACGGTCTTCATCTTCAAGTAATGAAATTTCGGCTTCAATTTGGTTGCATAAAGGCACCACAATCGCATTTTCTTCTGCAGCAAGTTTTTTGACTGCATCTAAGTGCGGGTTGTTTTCAAAGCCATCTTCTGCCACGTTCGCAATATACATGGTTGGTTTTAAGGTTAATAAACCAAAACCACGAACCAATTTGCGTTCATCGTCATCTAAATTGGCTGCACGTGCAGGCTTGCCATCATCCAGTAAAGGTTGGATTTTTTCTAAAACGGCTTTGGTCGCTACGGCTTCTTTATCGCCACCTTTGGCAGATTTTGCTAAGCGTGTAATGGCTTTGCTCACCGTTTCTAAATCGGCCAACGCAAGTTCGGTATTGATGGTTGCAATGTCATCTAATGGGTCAATTTTACCATTTACGTGAATGACGTTTTCATCTTCAAAGCAACGAACTACATGCGCAATCGCATCAGTTTCACGAATGTTGGCAAGGAATTGGTTACCTAAACCTTCACCTTTAGATGCACCTGCAACCAAACCTGCAATATCCACAAATTCCATCGTGGTGGGTAATACACGTTGCGGATTTACGATTTCCGCCAATTTGTCCAAACGTGAATCTGGCACAGGTACAATGCCTGTATTTGGCTCAATGGTACAGAACGGGAAGTTTTCCGCTGCAATTGCAGCTTTGGTTAAAGCATTAAAAAGCGTAGATTTACCAACGTTTGGCAGGCCCACAATACCACAATTAAAACCCATGAATAACTCACAACGTGTTATTTAAAAATTAGGCACGATTTTACATGAAAGGGCAGATAAAGTCAGGTCATCGGACAGATGTTTCTCCAATCTAGCGTGCTTGATGCTGTACGTTGAATTTCTTTTCGGAATTGATTTTGAATTGCTGACTGTTTCGCCTGAATTTTGAATAAAAAGTACATTGTAATTATAAGAGGCTATGACTAAAGTATGACAAGCACAGTATTGATACTGCTTTGGATATCAAAATTTTAAATATGGAGATTTTATGCGCATCTTATACCAGTTTCCTTTGTCTCATTTTTGTGAGAAAGCTCGCTGGTTATTGGATCATAAAGAGTTAGATTATGATGCGCAAAACTTAATTCCAGGCGTGCATCGCGCTTTTGCCCAATTAAAAACAGGGCAAAATAAATTACCTATTTTACGTGATCAAGACCGCTGGATAGCAGATTCGACTCAAATTGCTTTATATCTAGATGATATTTACCCCGAACATGCCTTGTTACGCAGTGATGCCGAACAATATAAACATGCGTTGGCCATAAATACTTTGGCTGATGAATTGGGGCAGCATGTGCGTCGATGGGGGTTGGCGCATGCATTATCTGAAAGTGAAGAACCTTTGGAAATTTTAATTGGCGAAAAAGGCTATTTGCGTCAATTTTCTAAATATTCCAAGCCAATTATTAAAGCCTTGGTGTCTAAGGGCTATCAGCTCGATCAAGATAAAGTTGCAGAATCCAAACAGCGGATGGATGAATTAATTGTCATTTTAAATCAGCATTTGATTGATAATTACGGGCGTTATTTTGTGGGTGAGCGTTTAGGTTTGGCCGATATTTCAGTGTGTTCGATGCTTGCACCTATTTTGGAAATTTCTGGAACGCCGTGGGAAAAAGAACATGATGAAGTGATTTCTGAAGAATTTAAAGATTATAAAAAATATTTGCTGGATTTACCTTTAGGGCAATATGTTTCTCGTATTTATCAAACTGAGCGTAATGCACGTGTAGATTGGCGCGGTATTTAAATGTTATCGCCTCAGATAAAATACGCGCAATCTGCGCGTATTTTTTTGGATACTGATGTATAAAATCTAGAACTAAGAGTTAGAACAAAGAATTTAAGTTATTCAAATCAAAATTCTGTACCAAGTTTGGCAGGGTAGCTAAATCAAATTGTGTATCAGATGTTCCACCAGTTAAACCACCAAGCGCATCGCCTAAAGCAGGAACTAAGCTATCAATATTGATCTCTGAACTGGTTGTGGAGGATGCACCTTGCAGTAAGTCGCTGATGTTAAAATCTGAACCAGAAATTAAGTTGTCAAAACCATCACTCAAGCCATCTAAGCTGAAACCACCAGTTGTATCTCCAGTCAGATTATTTAATAAACCACCTAGATCAAAGTCACTTGCAAGCTGACCTTCAGGATTAAGCAACGCAAGAATTGGTTCTAGAGCAGCGATATCTAGACCACCTAAATCACCACCGATGTTACCGCCAATTAAGCCGCTTGCCAGTTGCGCAATTTGTGCAATATCAAGATCGCCATTGCCTTGCATTAAACCGCCTACTAATTCAGCAATGACCGCGATATCCATACCGCCTAAACCGCCACCGATATTGCTGCCAATCAAGCCGCTTGCCAGTTGAGCAATTTGCGCAATATCAAGATCGCCATTGCCTTGGATTAAACCGCCTACAAGTTCAGCAATCACTGCGATATCTAGACCGCCTAAACCTCCACCGATGTTGCCACCAATCAAGCCACTAACCAGTTGAGCAATTTGAGCAATATCAAGATCGCCATTGCCTTGGATTAAACCACCCACCAGTTCAGCGATAGCACCAAAATCCATACCGCCTAAACTGCCAGTATTGCCGCCAATTAAACCACCAACCAGTTGTGTGATTGCGGCCATATCGAGGTCACTATTACCCAAAATCAAACCGCTGACCAATTGAGTAATTTGAGCAATATCAAGATTACCCGTATTACCACCGATTAACCCACTCACTAATTGGGTGAGTTTCGTAATATCTAAATCACCTGCATTGCTGCCAATCATGCCACTGAGTAAATTGGTGATGGAAGCAATATCGAAGCTACCGCCATTGGATTGTGTCAGTTTGCTAATTAAACTGGTGATATCTAAGTTGGTATTCGAGCTTGAAAATTGGCTGATTAGATTGGTTAGGCTAGAACTATCTAAGCTGCTGCCAGAGAGTAAACTTTTTAATAAAGAATCTAGGGTAGGTGTGGTCGAGGTCGAACTAGTCAGGCTGCCAAGCAAACCAGAAAAGGTATTGCTTAAAGAGCCACCACTTAAGAGTCCATCGAATAAAGAGCTGGTCTGAGTTTCAACGGTAAATACAGAGCTAATTTTATTTTCAGCAAGCTTAGAGATTTAAAAGCCATGACGACTCCTTGTATTTTTATTGGTTTTGTTGTGCTGCATTGTGCTTATTGTCGAGCGCATCTGTTTTAATACATTTCTATACACTTGTAAAAAATAGACGGTCGGGATTGTGAAAATGTATGAGTAGATTCGTTGTTTTGTTGAGTTTTTTAAATTTAAAAATTTGAAAATCAATAAATTAGAAAGCTGTTCCGTTTGTCTGTTAAGTTGTTCAAAACGATAAGCGGTGATCTGTTGAATCATAAACATTTTGCTTTAATAATGGAAAATAATTTTCGATAAAGATGCTTAGTCTGCAAAATAATTTAAGTATAATGGCAGCATGAGTTTAAATTTTATCAGATTAGATTGAGTGCTTGAAAATGGAATTAGATCGCTACGATAAGCATATTTTAGAAATTTTAAGCAATGAAGATGTCAATTTGAATGAACTTTCCGAGCGGGTTAATCTGTCGGTAAGTTCGGTGCATCGCCGTATTAAAAGTCTGATCGATCATAAAATTATTTCAGGTTTAAAGCGTGAAATTAATTATCAAAAACTGGGCTTTAGTTTGCATGTGTTGTTGCAGGTGTCTTTGAGCAAACACGATACCGATATTTTTGCCAAATTTTTGGATGAATTGGAAAGCATTCCTGAAGTGATACGTGCATTTTTGGTGACAGGACAGACTGCAGATTTTATTGTAGAGGTTGTGGCACGAGATATGGAAAATTACAGCGAAATTTTATTAAAACGGATTGGTAAAATTGAGCATGTGGCAGGTTTGCATTCTAGCTTTGTGATTAAAGAATATGATGTTTTAAACTGTCATGGTTTATTAAATAAAGTTTAATTTATTAGAATCTTAGAATTATTTTGACTGGATCTATAAAAAAACGCACGAGAACGTGCGTTTTTAGGAATTGCAGTTAGACCGATTATGCGTCTAATTGTGCTAAAACTTCATCAGAGAATTCAACGTTGGTATATACGTTTTGAACATCATCTAAATCTTCAAGCATATCAATCATTTTCATAATTTTTTTCGCTTGATCGATGTCTGTAATTTCTGCTTTGGTCGATGGACTCATAACCACTTCAGCATTGTCAGATTTCAAACCTGCTGCTGTTAGCGCATCTTGAACTATACCAAAAGCTTCTGGCGTAGTAATAACCAAAATGCCATCTTCAGACACTTCAATATCTTCTGCGCCAGCTTCTAAAGCCACTTCCATCACTTGATCTTCTAAAGATGAATCTTCAAATGAAATTTCACCACGTTTGGTGAATAGGAATGCTACAGAACCATTGGTGCCTAAGTTACCGTCAGTTTTAGAGAAACAGTGACGTACATCTGGCACGGTGCGGTTTAAGTTGTCTGTCATGGTTTCTACAATAACCGCAACACCACCTACACCATAACCTTCATAGGTTACTTCTTTAAGATCGTCGTTATCTTCACCGCCTGCACCACGCTGGATGGCACGGTTAATGACGTCACGTGTCATGTTAACTGAAAGTGCTTTTTCCACAACAGCACGTAAACGAGGGTTACTTGCCGCATCTGGACCGCCGAGCTTTGCAGCAGTTGTTAATTCACGAATAAATTTGGTAAACAACTTACCACGACTAGCATCTTGTTTGGCTTTACGATGCTTAATGTTGGCCCACTTGGAATGACCCGCCATGCGAACTATGCTCCTTACAGATTGGCAGTATGCCTATCAAAATTGCGCCCATTCTAACATAAGCCCTTTTTTTAGATAAAGGGCAGAGTTTTAGGTTTTTTAAGTGTTGCTTTGAGTTGTTTTTGGCTCAGGAATGACAATATCTAAGCCCACTTGTTCTTTATATAATTGTTGGATAAGTGCCATATCGTGATCTAAATCTGTCGGATAGATTTTGCCAAAAATCCCACCTTGTTTGGTTTGTGAGTTGGCATACATTAAAACGATAGGCACATTGGCTGCTTTGGCAATATGCCAAAAACCTGTACGAATTGGCTTGCGGGCTTCACCTGTTTTTGCGCGAGTTGCTTCGGGTGCGATGACCAAATTGAAATGTTCATTTTGATCAAAAAGTTCGACCATTTGCGACACAATATCTTTGTTAGATTTACGGTCTACTGGAATACCGCCGACTTTTTCTAAAATAGGTTTAAGTGGCCCTTTAAAAAGCTCTTTTTTGATTAAAGTATGGATTTTAATATCATAAATTTGGAACAGAGCAAGCGAGAGGATTGCATCCATCATTGAGGTGTGTTCAAAACCGACGATCACTTGTTTGTTTTCGAGGACGTTGGGTTCTACCTGATATTGCCATCCTGCAAGTTTGAATGCGGATTCGCCTATAAATTTTTTCAACATAGATGTAACAGCTGATGAATCTGGAAATGCATAATTTCTGCTTGTTTTATATAAGAGTCAACAGAAAATTGTTTGAAATATAGCAATCTCAAGTGATGCAGTTGATATAGCGTTATATCTTTTATTGGTTTTAACTCTAAATACTTTGTTTTTAATATTAAAAATATATGAATTGAGAGAAATTAAGTCTTAAATTGAGCAAAAATGCACTATTCAAATGATTTGTAAATCATTAGACTTTGGTCGTAATTAGCTATGATTCTATTCATCATTTCACTATTCCACGCATCATGGAAGGATACTAAAGTGGCTTATTTGACGACTTTTCTTGTGGCATTGACTGTGTTGTTATTGGTCTTGGTATGGTCAATGTTTGAGTTGTTTTTAGAAGTGCGTAAAGAGAAGCGTTTAAAGTTGCATCGGGCAATGTTTCGGAAAGTGAAGGTGTAGTTTTTATATTTCAATAATAATCAAATTCGTCTGCTGACTATCTATACAGCAATTTCTGAAAATGGCTTGTGTTTTTAAAAAATCTTCGCTAGTATTCTTTGCGCTTGAACTTGTTGAAATATAACAAATTCAATTATAGGGCCTATAGCTCAGTCGGTTAGAGCAGCGGACTCATAATCCGTTGGTCGACAGTTCAAGTCTGTCTGGGCCCACCATATAAAACAACCACTTACGTGTACTAATCGTAAGTGGTTTTTTTGTTTTTAGATTCTGGTAAGCAAATGGTAAGCAGCTTAAATCAACATTATTCTGTAAGCATTCGCTAAACCCCATAGCTATTTTTTAATTTGAGTTGGGTTTCCATCGGTGTGGAAGTAATTCTTCAATCTGGGTCACTTTATGTATCGGCAACCTTTTCGGCACATCACTTAATTGGGCATGCGGATCCAGTCCATTCAGCTTTGCTGACTGAATCAGGTGTATGATATTAGCTGCTCGCTGACAACTGCTCATCGAGCCAGCAAATAACTAGTTATTACGTCCCAAGGCCCTGGAACACATCTGATTTTAGATCCCTTATGAAGCAATGCTTCTTATGTTGATTGGTAAGTTACCATCAACCAGATAGCGGCCAGAGTGCTTGCCAGTTTTTTAGGCTGTAGTTGATCCTCAGAGCGGTTAGGGAATCCGATAGCAGCGTCAGATGGTGTTAGTTGAGCCATTAATATAGTCTTGATTTGAGGTATTCATTAAAGCGTTCAACTTTGCCTTTGGTCTGTACATAGTAGGGCTTACATAGCGGGGGCAAAAACCATATTTTTTTTAACACAGTTGAGCTGTTAGAGTTCAAGTTTGGTGACTGATTATATTGTTGCAAGATATTCCCTTAAGATTCTGACCGTTTCTAGATATTCAAACTCTAAAACTTCTTGGTAGAACACAACGGCAGGAATCCATTCAGGATAAACAGCATTTATGCGTTCGAGCAAATAAAGTTTATATAAGTCAAGAATACATATTCTAGGTTATAAGCCGATACTGTAGTGTGAACTTGAGCTGTAAATATTTACGCATTGTATTTTTAGATACTACAAGTTTTTGATTTATTAAATTAAAATAATAAACCTTGTTTATACGGTGTGTGGACTGTTACTTCTTGCACTAAAAATAAAATTTTTGAGTATTTTAAAATGACGTTATATTAACTATTGGGTTACTTTTAATACTGCTATAGGGATATTTTACACTGCTGATAAAATATAAAAATTAAACCCAATTGATATATTAACTTAACCTGTTATTGTGTTATTGTAATGAAGTAGGTCAACTGTATGATAAATTTTTAATTGTAATCTTATTCTTTAGTATATTGTGATTTTAAATAATGATGTTTAAGGAGTATAGTTAAATAATATATTTCAAAAAAATAATAAATATAATAGATATCTTGCGTTAGTCAAAATTTAATCAGTGGTAAGCTTTGATTTTTAAATAAATATCAAAGTCTAAAATAGTCAAAATAATACTTTCGCAAGAGGTCTAATTATTATGTTTAATGGTTTTTAATGAGGTTCTATTTGAACAGTAAAATTATAATTTTTATATTTTTTAATTAAGTAATAGAAAGTATATAAAGAATTTTGGTTTGTTAGACCGATTCTTCCGAACTGAGTGCTGTTGAAGATAATGAGATTGACAGTCCCTTGGAAGGTACTCATTTTACTTTTGTGGTTCCATATTTTCATCAAAAATATCTCATATAAATCAATGCCATGGTTTTTATTCTGGGTTTTTTTAAATCTTCTTTAGTATTATGAAATCATAAAAAAGTTTCAGATGTATATGAATTACTTAAAAAGTTTAGTTTTATATAAATATATTAATTCAGATACCTTAATCAACATGAAACATAAAGTTAAACAAATTACCGAAGATAGATTATTGCTATCTACTAGTGAAGCTGCTCGTTTATTAGGGTATGCAGAACAAACACTGCGTAAATGGGCATTGTACGAAAATGGGCCTATTAATCCTATTAGGCATGGACGTAGTCTTCGTTGGAGTAAGGCGGAAGTCTACAAATTTGCTTGTGTCAAAGAAGAAGCCTAGAAAAATCGAGACAGTTTTTCTTGTTATTAAGGCTTATTGCATTTGATATAAAAAAGACACGCAATAACAAGAAAAGCTAGCTCATCCAGAAAAAATTTATAATCGATTTTTTAAAAATATCATTAGCTTAAATTTGATTGAGATTTAGGTCCTAAGATTTCTCATGCTCAAAAAAAGCCTTTATGAAATTTTTAGAATGATGAATTTGGAGCTAATAATGTCCAAAAAACAAGCTAAACCAAAGAAGAGTTTTAAGCTATCGGACCGGCAACAAGCCAAATTAACTGAAAGTTCGCTAAGAAAATTCTCCGACATAATCGACCAGACAATAAAGCTTACTAATGTTGAGGTAGGTGATCAAAAAAATGCAAAAGATCGACTGAAAAAGTCAATGATTACTCGCGTTAAGAAAGACTATTTGAGTCTTACACAACATACGTATCTTTTATCTATTGAAGCTAAAAGTAATGAAGATTGGTTTAAGAATCAAGCTAACTATATTTTTTGGTTAGAGCTATTTACTTATCTTCAAAGTCACAAAATAAAATGTGAATATAGAATTAACTTCTATAAGGAACTTTTTGATTATTTAACTAAATTAGAAGATGAAAATTTATTTTATTTAATTAATAAGGAAATCTTGAAGAGGAATAAATATCATGTTCCTAGTAAAATTTATAAAACAGATTTTATAAATTATTTTAAATTACCTAGAAATATTTTTGAAAAATCGAAAGTTGATATTGTGGAGTGCTGAAATGAATAATAAATTAGATTTAGAAGTTTTTAAATCAAGGTGTGCTTGTTTAACTGAAATTTTATCTTCATATAGAGAAGGTTTGCTTCTATTAGAATCATGTGATTTAAAAGATTTTCATAATACTTATATGACTGATGAATTTATGAGGGAATTAAAAGTTTTATGTGAAGGTATATATTCATATTTAAACATAAATAAATCTAAAACCCAGTATAAAAGTATTTTAGGGTCATCAAGTATCTGCATTTTATATAAAAATGTTGAAGATTTGGATGTTGTAAATAAAGAAAAACAGATTTCGATTAACCAAAATATTTTAAAAATTTTTAATGTTGTAAATTTTTTAATTGGGTTGATGTCCAATATGGAGAACTCTCAAGCTAAAATTGAAAGGCTAAACTATAATTTCTATCTAATTTTAAAAATGATGGAAAAAAGTTTTAAAGGTTTTCTTTCTGAAGTTTTACCTATAATTTCTCAATATTTTAATCATCTTATTGAGTTCGATCATACGGCTAAGACCATTAAAGAATTCAATACTTATGCAAAAGCCCAAAATGTACATGTCACAGAATTCTGTAAGCGCCTTGATGCTAATGTTTCAGAAAATATAATCAAATCTCTAACAAGGTATTTAGACGAGTACAGAATCGCAGTTGAGGATATCTGTTATCGCCACAACGTAAGAATTAAAAGGACGGATGAGATTGAAAATATAGAGGATTTGGACGTTGATCCGCAGACATATCATAATCCACCTTTGGTCACCGAGAGTCAGTCTGATTACTCAGATGACAAAGATAACATTGATGATGAAGTCGATGAAGATAAGACTTCTAAGCAGTATGATTATAATCTAAATGAAGATACGCGTAGACTAGCACCATTTGTCTCAAATCAAAGATTGAATCGTCATATAGATAGAACTCAGCAACCAACGGTGAGTAATATTTACTATTTGGACATACCCTTATTAAAAATTGTAAACCAGGTTTTACTTGACCAACTTCATGAAAACAAAGATATCATGGAATCTGCAAAAGCAGCTTGTTGCTTGATGTCAATCTTTACCGGGCAGAGTGCCGTTATATTTCAAGATATCGACCAGTTGCTAAAAACTAAGCAATTAAAACGTAGCCCCAATCGTGCCTATTATTTGTGGATCGTTGATGCAAATGTAAATAAAAATTTGAAAGGTCAAATTGCTAAAAAAGACAATAAATATAACGAGCATACAACTTGGGCATTTCAAATTCCTGCTATGTGGATTGATAGAATTAGAAAGGCTAACCTTTCCAATCTAACGAATACAGATTTCGAAAAGTCTTTATCAGAATGGTTTTATCATCGTCGTATAGGCCCGATATCAGTTACTTCAATTGCTTTACAACTTTCCTTTCATTTGAACCGTATATGTAAAGATGATCTTACGAAAAATTTCTTAATCGGTAGACAGGTTTCACATCAACCTGATCTAGCGTATGGGGGATTTTCTTATAAACAGTTAAATGAGGTATATGAGCAGTATATATATCTATGGTTTCAAAATAAAAACGAGGTAAATGTTTTAGATCGTCCGCAATTTATTCAAGTAGAAGAGCAAGCCCGCGTAGGAAGTCAGCGTGTATGGTCATTTGATAATGCGAAAAAATTCTTAAATACATTAAACTTGAAAGTTGTCCAAGTTTTAAAAGAAGAACAAGACATTGCTGAAAAATTTAATGCTTTCAGTGTTTGGATTTGGTTTTGTTGTTTATTGTCTTCAGGTGCACGTCCTGCTATAGGTGCATCTAGTATCAGAGAAAATTTTGATTTTATTACTAATATTGCATATATCCATGATAAGAGCAGTAGATCTCGTCCACATGGTCGTTATTCACCTCTGATCGAATTCGTTGTTAATGAGTTACAGCATTATGATGAATTTATCAAAAACATTAATGCCTTAGAGCTAGCTAATACAGCAGATCATATCTATTACCTTTCTTATTGGAAGAAAGGTTCAGAATTCATGAGCTTCACATTGGAGCCACTTACACAAAAGCATATAGCATCTTATTTATCAGAAAACTTTCCTGAAATGGATGAGTTATATCCCAATTGGACGCGCCATTTTGTAAGGAATTTTCTGGAATTGCCTGATGCGATTTTTAAGAGTTGGTATGCGCACGATCAACAAAATGAGATCGGATTTTCAAAATATTCATCTTTACAGCCCTACACCTACATGATTGAAATTCAAGATGCAGTAAATCAGCTGTTTAAAAGACTGGGATTAAAATCAGTGGTGAGCCAATCATGAAAGATGAAGAGTTACAAAAAATTCGAACTAAGCTAGAGTCTTCGACGAATCTTTTATTTGAAAAAATCTCAGAATTTCTTATCCATGAGATCACGGAATCTTGTGAAAAAAAGAAACTTGATGATCTTATTCAAAACGAAATGTATTCGAATCGAGCTAAAGTAGAGAAATACTTTCGCAATAGGAAAATCTCAAAAAAAGATTTGGAAGAATTAAGGGGATTTTGGTCTGAATTATGTGTGAAAAAAAAGCAAGAAATAGAGTCACAATTACCGTGGTTAAAGGATCAATATGAAATTAAGCTTATTCAAAGAGCATATTCAGCTCCAAATATTAAAGATATTGAATCAACGCAAATGAAGTTGCTTAGAGGGCAAAGGTTACATGAGTTTAAGCTCAAGTTGCATTTCTTTTGGGAGACTGAATTACCGAAAAGGCTTAAAACTGATGTTTTTAATGCTGATTTTACGGATGAGCAAAAGGAATTACTTCTTCGACAATTTTTAATGGCACTAATTATTGATTGTGGGTGTAGTCATAAAAAAGACTTAATGGCGATTTTAAGATCACTCAGAGCATATTTTTCAAATGATCAGTTAAAACCATCAGAATTGTCGAGTGGACTTGTATCCCTATATTGTCAAGGTTCATCAAAAACGGGTTATTTATATAATTATCCAGTAGAAAATGAGAAATATGCGAATTTAGTATATCTCGATAATTCATTCCAAATTAAACAAATTTATCTTACATCAATTAGTTTGTTAATGATGGTGAGACTCATCAATATAATTGAGTTTGAAACTCAAAGTGAAAGGCGTCAGGGAGAAAAAAGGCTCGTTCAGCTTATAGAGTCTATCGATGCTCAAAATGATGAAGGCTTTGATCAATATATTGATTTGGCTATATTGGATGTCGATAAAAATAGTGTTTTACGTGATTATTTTGCAAAGGAAAAATATCAATTATTTGAGCATGTCGATTACGTGCAGTATTTTAGTCAAAAGAATACGCTTGATGGTTTCACAACAGCATTATCTAAGGGGGCGTTAGACAGCGCTGCACTATCATTGTCAACCTTAAAAATGCTTGAGACACTTGATGCATTTAAAGACAATAAATCTTTAAAAAAGAAATTGATTACTTCCGAAAATGCATTTGATGATCCGAACGGGAGTTTTCGAAAGCCTAAGTCTGAAAATATACAAAAACTGAGCACAGAATATCATTGTGCCGCAGAAATTAAAAAAGGATTGATAGGGCAATTTCAAGGTAGAAAAAAACCCGAGACCATTAAACAATTGTCAGAAGATATTCAGTCACTTAAAGAAAGTTATAGTAATCAGACATATAAAATAGCTAAAGATATTGCGCTAGTGAGTGTTCAGATTGCGTTGATGACATGGTATCGGGATTACCTCGTGAGCGGTCAATCTTCAAATGTTTCTAGAGCAAAAGACGGAATTGCGCTGAGTTCCTTGGATACTTATAAATCCTCATTCGCTGAAGACCTTTTTATGTATGTTGTTACTCATGACCTTGATCTTCTGAAGATGGATGAAGAGCAATTTGAGGGAGCATATGAGTATATTTTAAGTGAAAAATTTATTGTTGATAAGCAACGACAAAATAAAGCATCTAAAAATAATGTTAGGGAGGTGAAATATAATAGCTATGGTAAAGCTGTAAAAAATTTAAAAAAATTTCATAAAAGTTTAATGCATAATTTTGATGCTCCTCGAGTAAATTATTTAGACCAGTTAAAATCTGATGATCTTCAGATGTGTAGATCATCATATATAACCCCAGTGATGTGGGCGCATTTTAATAATTTGATTGGTCGCCAAGTTGAACTGAGTAAAGAACAAAAAAGTATATTCAAAATAATTTGTATGCTTGCTTACCGCACAGGTTTAAGGATTGGTGAGATTCTTGGATTACGGTTAAGAGATTTAGTCATGATTGAGCTAGATCCTAAAACAATTGGCAATGAGGAATATTATTATTTAACAGCAAGCAATCCTCAATTTATCAAAATCTTAATTCATAATAATTATCATCGTCAGGTTAAAACGACGAATGCAAAACGAGGAATTTGTCTTGATGAGTTGCTGACTGAATGTGAATTGAATGAATTTATTGGCCTAATCAAAAAGCATCTTAATGTAAAAGTTGGTCAAAAATGGTTAGGGGGAGAAGACTGTTTTATCTTCCAAGATGAATTTGGTCAAATTTTTTCATCTCGTTTTATTAGTGCTAAGACAAAGGAAATTTTTGATACTTTATTCAATAACGAACCACACGATTATTCCTTTCATAGCTTTAGGCATACTGCGACAAACAATTTAGCTTTAATTTTGAAAGGCAGTGAAACATTAATTAAAAGTTGGATCGGCTATTCACCCGATCATATTGCCAAAATTAAAAATTATTTATTGGGTAATACGGACAGTATTGCTGGACGTCAGGATGTTTGGAAGATTTTGGCACATTTTATTGGCCATTCATCTATTGAGATGACAGCCAACTATTACCTGCATTTTGGTTCAATGTTAGTCGGGGATGCATTATGTCCAGATGAAAGTAAAATATCAGCAAATATTGTAAGAGCTTTACTCTCTTGTAGAGTATTCAAGAAACAATTGAATACGTCTCAAATGAAAGAAAAGCTTGAATTAAAAGAAATCTTAGAGAAGATAGCTCCCAATTCAAAGATTATTCAAGACGCAATATTTCCTGATCGGTGGCATACTCAGATATTAAAATGTGAAGATGTAGAGCAAACTGATAATGTAACCGAAAGGCTCAAACTGAAATCAGAATTGAATGATATTATAGATGTAATTTCAGGAAAAAATGAAAATCTGAAGTTGAAAGAAATTGGGAGAGACTTGGCCTCAAACCTGTATAAAAATAGACACCATCAACAAAAAAACGATATTTCTAAAAGTAATCCTTTAGACATGCTGTTAAAGCATATCAATAGAAATAAGTCTGGAAATGTATTTAGCGAAGCTGATTTTGAAATTTTCACAGCTGTGCTGGATAGTAACTTTACGTTAGATTATTTTGAGCGCCGTATTCGTCTTATAGATGCTCGTATGGAGGTGTATATCCAAAGCGAAGTAGAGTATCAGGAGTTTGATAAATTTTGTCGTGAGTTAAAATTTATATACAAGCAGTTTAAAGAAAAAATTAAAATATCAAAACTGTCATGGAAGGAAATTAAAGCTGAACTTGAAGCGGCTAAAAGTAAGAAAGGGGTAAGCATAGTAATTAGTAATTACAACTATAAATATAATACCTGCCAAAAAATCTTTAGTGATTTATTTTTAGCAGTCATCTATCGCCGTTGGAGTTTAGCCCAGATTAATGATTAATTACTGCGTTAAATAATTTAACAAGTTTAAGAATGTGATTTCAAAAAATGGAGACGGACTACATGAAGGATACCCATATAGATGTAGATCATTGTATTCAAGAAGCTTTACAAGGAAATATCGTTTATTTATACGATAATTTATATTTAGTAAGTGCTGAAACAGCCTTACAGCAAGTCCTTATACCTGAGCATGTTTGCTGTACAGCACCATATTGGGTCATTGGATATAAGTTGCCTAAACCGATTCAAAACCAACAGGAATTAGAGTCATTATTTACATGGCATAACTTTTTTACAGAATTTGCTAGCAATGCTGATGAATTTAAAGAGTTTAACCCTAGGGGCGAGTAATGAAACTTTATAGTGTCAGCCCTTATAGTTTTTAAATTCATCTTCATGAGTACATGATAACTTCAGTATTGACTGAATATTAAAGGATTATTTGTGAGTCGAAGTGTAAAGAGGCAACTCAGTTTCTTTTTAATCGTACTTTGCGGAGTAATTGCCTATAATTATGTGGCTACTCGTCAAATAGAACATACGGTGGTGAATTCTAGCGTTCAAGAGCGTGAGCGAGCATTTATACAAAAACGCGCTGAATACATAAAAAGTCACGGCGAGACAAGTATAGCTGAGCAAGAAATTAATAAAGAATTGGCACTCAGAAGAGGGTATTCTTTAATTAATAGTTCGTCTTCATATCAGCGTGTTGAAGAGCAAGATCTTGAAAAGTTTGTAAAGTGAGATAGATATTATAGTAGATCGGATTGTTTCTAAAGATAATGCAAAAAAAGCCTATGAATCCTCAGTAAAAAATCAAAAAAGATGAAATAATAAAGGAGGATTATATCCAGGCTATACTAAACGGAGTTGATCAACTTCCTACGAAAATCGTCAGAACTGATTAAGATAAGATGGAGTTTCTAGAGGATTGATTTTTAAGACATTACTTAAGTTTTTATTTTATCTCTGTGATTTTAATGAGGTATTGCGGGATAGTTAGATCATTACTCAATTTTAATTTATGTCATAATTTATTAATCTTAATTTCAGATAAAAATCAAGGAGACAATGAATGTCGAGAAAAGTAATAATGACTACAAATGAAAGACGTCTTCAAGTATTAAATCAAATGCGTGCTAGCTACCGTGGTGTGCAGCTTTTAAAGCAAGATAGAACTAGATTTATACAGCATAGTACTACGGCTCAATCTAGCTTATTTTCCACAAGCGATAGTAGGTATCATGCATGTGATGAACTATCAATGGAAACGGATGAGAGTGATGTGTTGAAAGAAACTGCTGAAGCTATGTACGCATCTACAGGTGATACAATTTGGTTAAGCTTTTAAATATAAAATTCAAGCGCTTTATATCGTTTCAATGAGCAGAGTTCAAAATTGCTTGAGTAAGTCGTCAATTGATATTTCCTCTTCCACATAGAAAACACCATTTGGGTCTGCTTTCATTTTTTTAATAGAATTACCTTGGATTTTATGGATGTCTAGTAGATCTTTAAGTATTTGATCTGCAATTTTATTTTTCCAATCATTTTCTGGATCTAAAGGAATCAACATGAGTTTCGCCTGGTTCATGGTGTAAAAGCTAAATCAACAGTACTATAGGATGTATGATATTAGAATTGGTTTAAATTACTTCAATACGGGTATGACTACTTAAACTTCGATGATCAAATTTTCTCTAAACCCATTTTTACCTTGTTCTGGCGGATAACCCAATGGATTGATCACTAATCTACATCCATCGACTACAGTATCCACTGATGTATGCGTATGTCCTGCAATCCATAACTTAAAGCCTTTTATATCTAAATCATTAATAAAATAGGGATTGAGTGCAGATGCAACAGGATGCGCACCCCAATATGGATCAAGACAAGCTAAATGAGGCGGGAAGTGAGTAATGACAATCACATTATCTTGATCCTTAAATTTCATAATATTTTCATGATATTTTTTAAATAATTCTATGTAGTCATTAGCAGTTATCGTTCGATGATCACTGCCAATCATGATTTGATCAAAATCATAAATCGATTGTTCAGCATCTTTTTGGGACTGTAAAAGTACCTCAGGAGATGTAAGTGGTGAATTGGAGCGAAAGTTCGTAAACAGCGTGCCACCTACAAATATTTTATCTTGAATTTTGATATGGTTGTCATCAAGTAGTGCATTTTTTGGGTAGTTTTCTTTCAAGAAATTCACGACTGAACTGTAGTTAGAGCTGTAGTAATCATGATTACCTAAAACAAAGATAAATTTTTTATTGAGAGATTTACATTTTTCGGCAAACTCAATTGCACCACTTAAGCGATTAGAAAAATCGCCAGCGTGAATAATGACATCAGCTTGCTCTGATATTGAATATTTAGAATTGTGAGTATCCGATAAAATTTGCAGTTTCAATCTACTTCCTTTATTAAATCACGCTGCTTAAATATATAGAGTAGAGGTGGTCCCACATGTTTGAACAACTAAAAGCTTATTTATAAGTGATACTCTGCTCTAGTTAAGCTACCTTATTTTGTTGTGGTAGCTGGTCATAGTAAAACTCATCTGGAGTCATTTTGTCCAGACTCGAATGAGGTCGTTTCAAATTATAAAATTCAAAATATGCGTTTAATTGCTTCTTCGCATCCAAAACATTGCTGTAGGCTTTGAGATACACCTCTTCATATTTAACGCTCCGCCATAATCGTTCAACCATCACATTATCAACCCATCGACCTTTACCATCCATACTGATTTGTATGCCATTTGATTTCAATACATCAATAAATGCATCACTGGTAAACTGACTGCCTTGGTCTGTATTAAATATTTCAGGTCGACCATATTTTTCAATAGCTTCATTTAATGTTTCTATGCAAAATGTAACCTCCATACTAATCGATACTCTATGCGCAAGTACCTTGCGGCTATGCCAATCAATCACAGCACATAAATAAACAAAGCCTTTTGCCATAGGGATATACGTTATATCCGTAGACCACACTTGATTACTCCGTTGAATAGCCAATCCTTTGAGCAGATATGGATATTTGCGGTGAGCTTGATTAGCCTGGCTTAAATTTGGTTTGCAATATAACGCATTAATGCCCATTTTCTTCATTAAAGTACGTGTATGACGTCGTCCTATATGATGTCCTTGACGATTCAACAAATCACGCATCATCCGGCTACCTGCAAAAGGGTATTGCATATGTAACTCATCCATACACCGCATCAGCTTCAGATCTGATGCACTCACAGGTTTTGGGCGATAGTAATAACAACCACGGGAGACTTTCAGCAGCTGAGCTTGCTTAGATACTGAAATCTGAAGTGAGTCATCGATTAACTTTTGTGGTTGAAGCGGCCCAGTTTCTTCAACACACCTTCTAAAAAATCAATTTCTAATGCCTGCTCACCGATTTTTGCATGTAGTTTTTTTAGATCGATGGGTGGTTCTGTTGGAGCTTTTGATTGATCGAAAGCTTGCGAGGAAGCTGAAATCAGTTGATTTTTCCAGTCGATAATTTGGTTTTGATGAACATCAAATTCAGCACTCAATTCAGCAAGTGTTTTTTCTGCTTTAATCGCAGCAAGTGCTACCTTAGCTTTAAAATCATTTGAATGATTTCTTCTTGGTCTACGTGCCATAAAATACTCCATATATCGATGTTTATAACATCATTTGGGGAGCAAAATATCACTTATAGGTGTTGTTCAAATTTACGGAGCCATCTCTAGTTTCATTGCGATCAGTTTACATCAACTAAATATTAGAAATTATAAGATACTCATCTGTATCTTTAAGCCTATAAAAATATAGGTAATTATTTTTGAATCAATTGATTAAATATTAATCATAAAATTTGACCAATTGAATTTATGCACATAAGATAAAGATGTTACAGCAAAATCTGTGACCAGGCGTGGAAACCTGAATTTACTACAGAAGCAGTAAACCGCTTTGGCGGTTTTTTGCGTTAAATATGTTTAGTCTATCGTAATGGTAGGCCAAGCAGGGCAGTCTATGACTGGCCGTCTTCTGTAGTACGGTATTTCCACCCCTGTTTGGCTTGCCTCCATCTCGTGGAAAAGTTGGAAGCTTGTTTGTAATTAATTACTACAGGAACTAGACATGAACACTTTCTATAATATCCCTTATTTTCTCAAAGCTATTTCTTCTGTTCTTAAAGAATAAAATTTTCGAAATAAATTTTCGTCATGTTTAATTAATTCTACTTTTATAAATTTCGTAATCTTACGAGATATAGAGAAGTATTGCCTAGAGAAAATAAAATGGCCCGTACTAAGCTTTTAACCAATATTATTCAAAGAAAAATGATGGTGCCTGACGAAATGTCGCACTCAAATCTGCACCATAACTTTGAAATATCACTTTATGACTTCGCCAACCATGAGATCCTAGAAAAACTATATAAAGCAGACAATCAACGCTCCACAGAGTGTTGGAGCCCTGCTGAAATTCAGGAGTTTATTCTAAACTGTTTGAATGATCGTAATGTCAATTTATGCGTTCGCTATTGGAAAGATGCTGCTGGTAATATTTATATCATCGATGGTGGGCACAGGATTTCAATTATCTATGCTTGGATCAAAAGATACTTTATTGATGAGCAAGTAATAGGAGCCCCAAAATTCACGGCACCACAAAAACGAGATATTCGTCAGATTCGTAATCGATTAGGTGGATTAGCTGATTTTCAAGAGTTATGTAGCGATTCTGAGTTTCAGCAAAAATTAAAATCAACCAAAATTAATTTTATTGAAGTGATTGGGACACCTGAGGAAGCTCGAAAAGCCTTTTGTTCAATCAATTCGGATACGAAACGATTAGATCCAGATGAAGAATATCATTTACAAAATAGGGGAAGTGATGCTTTTTATGTGATTTATGCGTGTTGTTATATAAACGATAATAAATCCAACTTGGCTGAACTGAATTACGAGCGGATAAATGAAGTGATCACTTTGGGTGAGCAAATTCATGATCATCTTTTTAAGATAATACTTTTAGAGCCAGATTTAACACACGGTAAAAAAATCGGCTTGGTCAATGAACTCCTGAATATCATGTTTGGTGATACTAGCCAGAATACTGTGAATATAGACCAAGGTCAGCGTGTAGAAAATTTAATGCTAAAACTTAGAGTTGTGCTGTGTCGTATCGCAACACCACCAATTAGTATTCGGATTCCAAGTTTGGGCTTACACCCAAAACTATATTTTTATAAAGATAATCGTTTTCAAGTGACATCCTTTTTGGCCTGGTTCTCTATCATCTGTGAAATTGAACAAGATTGTTTTGAAATACAGAATAAAAAGATAGATTTTATTGGATTTACTCGAGCACGCCGTGGTGTTGAAAGTTTAATTGAAAAAATTCCTGTGGCCATCAAAGAAACTGTCGGTAAGTTTGGTAGCGGCATCAGATCACATGAGCGATTGAAGAACGTGTATCAAGCATTCATCTGTATTGGACTCAATATGGATTTAGATTTTGAAGATGAAGTTTGTTTGAACACCGTCATTCTTTCGATGAGTCAATCATTTGATTATATTAATTTTAATGATTTTTACCTTGACCGTTTTGGTGGAGATTATGATGAGAGCATTGTGGATGATGTTGTGAGCTTTGTGAAATCAGTAAGACTAACAAAGAAGAAAAAACCTCTAAATTTTTCAATCGCGACCAAAAGAAATCTTTATCAACGTGAGGAAAGGAAAACTTGGAGCTATTGCGAAGTATGTGATAGCGCTCTATACCTTGAGTCGACTGAAGTAGATCATCGAGAATCGAAAGCAGAAGGTGGTTACGGTGTTTTAGAAAATGGAGCAATTATTCACCCGATATGTAATCGTTTTAAGTCAGATCGTGCTTTGGAAGAAGTAAGAGCAGATTTATTTGACTAAAAAGATAAGGGAGCAAATGCTCCCTTATCTTTTTGTTTTTTAGTAGACTGGGGTCAGTGTTTAGCCTAAGCAACCAATATGAAAACAATAGACTATTACAACCAATACGCAGATCAATTTTTACAAGCCACGTTGTATGTGGATATGGAAAGTCTATACCAACCATTTTTAGCTGAGGTGCCAGATTCAGCACGGATCCTGGATTTAGGCTGTGGCTCAGGGCGTGATACTTTGGCTTTTAAAAATAAAGGCTATCAAGTTGATGCTATCGACTATTCTGAAGTATTGGTCGAACGAGCGAGCCAACTGACTGGTATCGCTGTTCAGCAGCAAAGTTTTTATGAGCTTGATATGCACGATGTTTATGATGGGGTATGGGCATGTGCCTCTTTACTACATTGTGCTCGTAATAGACTCCCTGATGTTTTAAAACGTATTCATGCTGCATTACGCCGTGGCGGTGTGTGCTATATGTCTTTTAAATATGGAACAGCAGATAGAGTAAAAGGCGGTAGGGCGTTTACTGACTTAAATGAAGAGCAGGCTCAGGAATTGTTAGACCAGTTGAATGGGGTTAGGGTATTAAAACAGTGGATTACAGTAGATCAGCGACCTGATCGACAAGAAAAATGGCTTAATCTTCTTTGGAAAAAACATGCCTGACTTTATTCCTACTGCACAAGAACAACTTAAATTTGTAAAAAATATTCAGCTGATTTTACAGTCGGGTAGTTTTAGTAGCACCTATAAATTTGCATTGCTGATTAGCCTAAGCCGATTAGCTATTGAAAAAGGTGAAGATTCAGGTGAAAGTCTATCACTCGAATATATGGATATCGCTGAGAAGTTTATCGAGCTGTATTGGAAGCAAGCAGTACCCTACACCTTTAATGATGAAGGGCAGCTGATTTTAAATCAAAACAATGGTAAACAAGCTGCCATTCTGAATCGCATTATACAGCTTCGGCAAAGCTACTCTTCTTTGGGGTTATTAAGACGAGATTCATTGGTGTGGTTGAAGCTAGTTAAAGATGTCGCTCGCACTGTAAAAGACATGCCAGTCCGCTACTTGCAAAACATCAACGGTCAAAATTTTGAGTTTTTATATCAGCTTAATCAGTGCGGAAAGCAACTCATTCTTTTGCCTCAAGTGATGTATTGCTTACGTCAATTCAGCGAGATCATTGAAGAACTGTGCCAAAAACGCTGGATTGATTACATTCGTAAGAACAGTAGCAATGCACCCATCTTGAATCAATTGCCGAATCTTGAACAATTCATGTTTGAGCCAAGTCGAAACCAGTTGAATGCGGTAGCAAACGTATTGGTCGAGCTACAAGACTGTAAATGCTTCTACTGTAATAAGGAAATGAAAAAGAATAACTACGCCGTAGATCACTTCATTCCTTGGTCTATGTATCCGTCAGATACTGGGCACAATTTTGTATTGGCAGATTCCAGCTGTAATTCTAAAAAAAGTAATCTACTCGCATCTGATGAGTTTTTGCATAAATGGCAAGAGCGAAATGAAGAGCAGAATTTGATTATTGTGGATCGGATATCAGTGCTCGGTTTTTTGACGGATAAAGAGCGGTCGCATAAGGTGGCTGAGTGGGCTTATGCACAGGGGAAAGAAAATAATTATTTGATGTGGACGGGTTAAATTTATAAGGAAGTGAAATGGCACGTTATCAATATGCAAAAAATGAACATGGTGAAATTGTCAAAGCAGTTGATTTAGTCGGACAAGAAGAAAAATCTGAATACATTTGCTTGGGCTGTGACAATCCTTTAATTGCTAAGGTGAATGGCAAAATCAAGAAACCTCATTTTGCCCATAAGACTGTACTAGAGTGCAATGGTGAAACTTACTTACACCGTTTGGGTAAACGTGCTTTTTTTGAAACATATCAAAAATGTTTAGCTGAAAATGAACCATTTTACATTACTTTTCATGTGCCTAAGAAATGCCAAAAATTTAAAAGAACCATTCGAAAACATTGTGATCTTGGTTATACAGAGAAATGCTTTGATCTCACAAATTATTTTTCACAAATACAAGTTGAGAAGAGGCATGACCAGTTTATTCCAGACCTATTGTTAACCCGTCAAAATAATGCCGAAGATTGTATTTATATTGAAATTGCTGTGACTCATTTTTTGAGTGAGAAAAAAGAAAGCTCAGGCAAACGAATTATTGAAATACCATTAGATTGCGAAGAGGATGTTGAAAAAATTTATCAGGCAGACTTAAAGCAAAGTGATGCTCTTTTTATTGGGTTCAATCAGGAAAGTGCTCCAATCGTAGATGCTGATTGCAAGTGTATGCATAAGCGGTATTTCTTATTTCTAGTTTGGGATTCAGGCAAGGCTTGGTTGGGTTTAGAATATCTGGCAGATATCAAAGCCAAGTTAGCGAAGTATCAGGATAAAATTGAATATAGCAATATCATTGAAACTGATTTGGACTTTGAGAACTCAAATGTGCTGATGGGTTATGCACACGGGGATATGTTTATTTCGCAGTTGAAGCTTGCGGTTGAAAAGAAAGTACCTGTGAAAAGTTGTTTCTTGTGTAAATATAGTGGGGATAATTATAACTATACAGAAGGTTTACCTATCTATTGCAAAGCAAAAAAGAAAGCATGTAATTCAAATCAGGCTGCGGAATGTGATTGGTATCGTTTGGCTTGATATAAAAATAGGTAAAGTGATATTTGTTTAATTTTTATCCTGAATTGTTGGGTTTCCGGCAAAATCAAAAAAATACTTCTTCCATAATGAATCTATCAGCTCGAAGTGAAGCTGAATTTACATGAATGCAGGAGAAACATAATGAGTAAAGCTGGCTGGCCAAGTACAACAGGGAATCCTTCAGGCGGTGGTCGTGATAATAATCCACCACGGAAGTAAGGAGTTTTTTAGATGAGTCTTCATATCCAGATTTCAGGATTAAATGGTCAAGGACTGTATAGCCCGAACTCAATTAATGAAATGGAAACGCTAATAGGAGGCAAAGTTGTTCTTTTGAAAGAACCAAAGCCTCAGTTAGGGCTTGGTGGAATAGTGAATGTTTT
Source organism: Acinetobacter sp. YH12120 (assembly GCF_013418795.1). NCBI lineage: Bacteria > Pseudomonadati > Pseudomonadota > Gammaproteobacteria > Moraxellales > Moraxellaceae > Acinetobacter > Acinetobacter sp. YH12120. The sequence continues at coordinate 428,627 of NZ_VPBI01000001.1, forward strand.
TAGAACAGCAAAACTGCTTAATATACATTTAGATATAGGTGATAAAGATGACACGTGGGGATTCTTAATAATTCCAGATGAAACGCTACGTGTAAACGGACTTAAGTCATTTGAGCGAGAAGCTTTATGGCAGATTAGAAGGTCGTATACGGATTATCCGTTATGGTCTAAAGAGGATTATGACGATACAGTAAAATTTTTTACTGAGTTGACAAATGAGGCGGGGTGGCCAAGTAAAACAGGCAACCCCTCTGGCTCAGGTCGCTACAATAATGTCTAAGTGACTTTAGCTACATCATTAAACTGGGTAGGCCACTGAAAAGTGGCCTTTTTACCATTGGGCACATAGAACATTTTCCATAAATCCATAAACTCACGAGTAGCGCTGAGTCCCTGTAAAACCTCAGGAGAATTTGTTTTCTGTGCTTCGTAGACTAGGAATTGGAAGTAGTAGATGAGCCACAGTGCGTTCATATCGTTGAAGGCTACGAAATCCTCATCGTTGATGGTTCTTGAAAGTAGAAAACGAGCATTAGATTCAGTGATTTCTGCATACAGTTCATCAAATATCAGTTCAATTTGATTAAATGGTGTCGTAAAAAACTGGTCGATATCGGTTAAATAGCAAAACCGATCTTCAGCTCTCATTTTTTTTAGTAATTGGCGCATTGTTTTAATTCGTGGGTGATCTTCATCGTCGTAGTTATTGCTGTCATTATCAAGTAATTCCGTATTTAGATATTTATCAAATGAGCTGATTGAAGGAAGCTTTTCTAATGGTTTTTTATTTGCATGTGAAGCTAGTAAGTAGATGATCACGTCTGAAAAGCTACTGGATGGGCCATAGGGTTTATTTTTTTTAAAGCGAAATTTAAACAACTGATTGAAGCACAATGGCTGCATTTTACTATCTGAGGTCAGGATTGTATCAAGATGAATTAAGAGCTGGATAACGAGACAGGAGGGCTGTTTCATTTGCTCAAGGGATAGATGTACTTGGTTATGTCCTGTGACAACAATGCTCTGAATAAATTGATGCAACTCAGCAATACTTTGCTCTGAAAAACCAGTCAGTTCAGCTTGGTCGAATAGCGCAACATGCTTATTCCAATTTTGATACATCTCATTTTGCAAAGGGTAGAGCGATAGGCATTTCAAAATATACGCAAATGTGATCTGGATATTTTCACCCTGATCAACCACTTGACTGGAGTTGCTATCTAAAATATCTAACTCAAGAGCTTCACAAAGCATGCCCTTTAATGCAATAGGTGAAAGTTCTTCTTCAATTTGAGCTGCTTTTTGTACCGCTCGTTCCAAATTTTTTTCGAGCGTTCGATCAAACTTTTTTAGTATTGAAAAATTAAATTGCGTTAAATCCATGAAATACCTTTGAATTAAGTGGTGATCTCAGCGACAAGCTTTGGCGTATTATCCTGAAGTTATCCATATATACACTGCCACAAGACTTTAAAATAGTGTTAAATACGGGCATTAAAATTTAATACTTTATTTGGGTTCTTATGGATCATTCAGTACATAACAAATTGGTTTCATTTATCTGGTCGATTGCTGATGACTGTCTTCGAGATGTCTATGTACGTGGTAAATATCGTGATGTAATTTTGCCGATGGTGGTATTACGCCGTCTGGACACTTTATTAGAGCCGACTAAAGATGCAGTACTCGAAGAAGTTCGCTACCAACAAGTCGAAATGGAACTCACCGAGTTCGATGATGAGCCACTGAAAGAAGCATCAGGCTATGTGTTCTATAACACCTCTAAATGGACATTACGCTCACTATATACCGCCGCATCAAATAACTCTCAAATATTATTGGCAAACTTTGAAGAATATTTAGAAGGTTTTAGCGACAACGTTAAAGAAATCATTCAATGCTTTAACCTGTACGCTCAAATCCGCCACATGTCACATAAAAATGTGCTGTTAGATGTGGTCGAGAAATTCCTATCGCCGTACATTAACTTAACCCCTGAAGATGTAGTTGATCCAGACGGCTACCGCTTGCCTGCATTGACCAACTTAGGCATGGGCTATGTCTTTGAAGAGTTAATTCGTAAATTTAACGAAGAAAATAACGAAGAGGCTGGTGAGCACTTTACCCCGCGTGAAGTGATTGAGCTAATGACGCATTTTGTCTTTGACCCAATTCAGGAAAAATTACCTTTAACCATTACGGTATACGACCCTGCATGCGGTTCAGGTGGGATGTTGACCGAAGCGCAGAACTTTATTGAAGAGCGTTATAGCGTTGAAAATGGCAACCGTGATGTGCTTTTGTACGGTAAAGAGATTAATGACGAGACGTATGCGATCTGTAAGTCAGACATGATGATTAAGGGCAATAACCCTGAAAATATCCGTGTCGGTTCAACATTGACCACAGATGAGTTTGTCGGCACTAAGTTTGACTTTATGCTGTCAAACCCGCCGTATGGGAAGAGCTGGGCATCTGAGCAAAAGCACATTAAAGATGGTTCAGATGTGATTGATCCACGTTTCATCGTGAAATTAAAAAACTATTGGGGCAATGAAGAAAGCTGTGATGCTACACCACGTTCAAGCGATGGTCAGCTTCTGTTCCTGATGGAAATGGTCAATAAGATGAAATCGCCTGAGCATAACGGCATTGGTGGTCGTATTGCTTCTGTTCATAACGGTTCAAGCTTATTTACCGGTGATGCAGGTGGTGGTGAAAGTAATATTCGTCGTTATATCATTGAAAATGACTTACTGAATGCGATTGTGCAGTTACCAAATAACTTGTTCTATAACACAGGTATTACCACCTATATTTGGTTGTTGTCGAATAACAAACCACAACAGCGTAAAGGCAAAGTACAACTGATTGATGCAAGTTTGATGTTCCGCAAGTTGCGTAAGAATTTAGGCAATAAAAACTGTGAGTTTGCCCCTGAGCACATTGCGGAAATTATGCAGACTTACCTTGCAGGTCAAGATGTACAGCGTCAGCTTGATGCGCAAAATGATCCTATTGGTATTGCAAGCAAGGTGTTTGATAACCAAGACTTTGGTTATTACAAGGTCAATATTGAGCGCCCAGACCGCCGTAGCGCACAGTTTAGTACTGAGCGTTTGCAAGGCTTACGTTTTGATAAGTCGTTGTCTGAGCCAATGGAATATATGTATCGCACTTATGGCGATGACATTTATAGCGAAGCGAAGCTTGATGCAGTGAAAAAAGAGGTCTTGGCATGGTGTGAAGCGCAAGAGATTAGCCTTAATAATAAAGCCCAAGCCAAGCTGTTTGATGTGAAGCATTGGAACACTTTAAAAACAGCGTTGGATAATGCCTTAAGCATCATGCAACAGGTAGGCACAGATGAGTTTTCAGACTTTAATCTGTTTAAGAGAAAAGTCGATGAAGCGATTAAAGCCTTAAAAATTAAGCTGTCGAATTCTGAAAAGAACAACATTTTCAATGCAGTAAGTTGGTATGACGAAAACGCAGAAAAAGTGGTGAAAAAAGTCGTTAAGCTGAATGACGCTGAGCTGGCTGATTTAGTTGCACACTTGGGCTGTACAGAAGCTGATTTGGCGGACTTTGGCTATTATGCAGCAGCGAAAAAAGGCGAATTCACCACCTATGAAAGCAATAGCGATTTGCGTGATAGTGAATCTGTACCATTAAAACAGCAGATTCATCAGTATTTCTTAGATGAAGTGAAACCGCATGTGGCTGAAGCGTGGATTAATTTGGATTCTGTGAAGATTGGTTATGAGATTAGCTTTAATAAGTATTTCTACCAGCATAAGCCTTTACGTTCTTTAGAAGAGGTGGCTCAGGAGATTTTAAGTCTTGAAAAGCAAGCCGATGGGTTGATTGCACAGATTTTGGGTCTTTAAGGGGAAGCATGATGTTTGAAAAATATGATGCTTATAAAGATTCGGGTTTAGAATCTTTTCCAGAAATACCAAAAAACTGGCAGTTAAAAAAACTAAAATTTTTACTCGACGAAGTAAATATAAGGTCAGAAACAGGTGATGAAACCTTATTGTCTTTAAGTAAATATAAAGGTGTTATTCCAAAAGACTCTTTAGATGAAAGAGCAGGTAGTGCATCGACATTAGTTGGTTATAAAAAGGTTTTTAAACATAATCTTGTAATCAATAAGATGCAGGCTGTGAACGGTTTACTCGCAGTCTCTGAGTTAGAGGGAATTACAAGTCCAGATTATTCAGTTTATTCTGCTAAAGATAACTCAGTAAATATTCATTATATTGCTTTTCTACTCAATCAGCCTGAATATTTGGCTGAAATGAAGAAAAGAGTTACAGGTGTAATGGAGGGCTTTATCCGACTTTATACTGATGATTTGTACGATATAAAAGCAATATTACCAAGTATTAAAGAGCAAAATTGTATTGTCGATTTTTTACAAAAAAAGTTGGTTGAAATAGACCAAGCCATTGCTATTAAAGAACAACAAATTGCTTTACTCAATGAACGTAAGCAAATCGTCATTCAAAAAGCAGTGACTCAAGGTTTAGAGCCAAATGTACCGATGAAAAATTCGGGTGTGGAATGGATTGGTCAAATTCCTGAGCATTGGGAATTGAAAAAGATTAAGCATGTAACTTCAAAAATTGGTAGTGGAGTAACCCCATCAGGCGGAGGAGCTACTTATTTAGATGAAGGTATCCCTTTACTTCGTAGTCAGAATATCCATTTTGACCGCATAGACTTAAATGATGTAGCAAGAATTTCTGAAAAAGTTCATCATAGTATGTCGAATAGTAAAGTTCGTAAAAATGATGTTTTATTAAATATTACAGGCGGTTCGATTGGTAGATGTTATTTTGTTGAAACGTCAGAGGAAATGAACGTTAATCAACATGTTTGTATTTTGCGACCAAAGAAAAATATTACTTCAATTTTTTTAAATGCTGTTCTTGCATCTGAAGTTGGTCAAGGACAAATTTGGTATTTCCAGCAAGGTGGCGGACGTGAGGGATTAAATTTCCAAGCTCTTAAAAACTTTGATATAGCTCTTCCTCCGATTGAAGAGCAGATTCTTATTTCTAAAAAAGTTGAGGAAATTTATCAGCAATTTGGAAATATGAATGCCCATATTCAAATGCAAATCGAAAAGCTAAAAGAATATAAAACTACACTCATTAATGATGCTGTGACAGGCAAAATTAAAGTGGCATAAAAATTTAAACCTAGCGAACTTTGGTTGGCTAGGTTTTTTTAATATTTCGGGGGGAATATGAGCTTATATACAGTAGACACAGCCAATAAAAAACTCAAACCACTAGAGGGTACAAAACTCAGCGAACAACAGCTGACAGAGCGTTATGACTTACAAGAATGGTTGGTGAGCCATCCTGAAGCATTGGGTGAAGAACTGCTGATTATCCAAAAAGAATTTGATGGCTTTGATGGCACAGGTGAACGCCTAGACCTGTTGGCCTTAGACACCAAAGGACAATTGGTACTGATTGAAAACAAACGTGATGACAGCGGACGTGATGCCGTATGGCAGGCACTTAAATATGCGTCTTATGTAGCGCCGTTTACTGCAAAAGATATAATTAACGTTTATGCGAATTACCTGAGTAAGTATCGACCCATTGATCCTGATCTAGATGCTGATGCTTATGAGCCTGAACATGTTCATCATACAGCACGTGTATTGATTGAAAAATTCTTAGGTGAAAACGCTGATATAGATTGGATGAGTAAGCTGAATCCCAAAGCCACGCAGCGCATCATTCTCGTTGCAGGTGAATTTAGAAAAGAAGTCACCAATACTGCGCTTTGGTTAATTGAGCGCGAGATTGATGTTAAATGTGTAAAGGTTTCGCCATATATATTGAATAGTCAGTTATTGGTCGATATACAGCAAATTATCCCTGTTCCTGAAGCATCAGAATATATGGTGCGTTTAAGCCGTAAAGATGCAGAAATCAAAATCATTAAAGAAAGAGAAAATTCACTTGGTCAAGTGAGATTAGCGTATTGGACACAGTTGCTAGAGGATTTTCAAAATAGAGATTTTGATCTTTTTAGGAATGTAAGTCCAGCTGGAACAGGTTGGCGGAAAGCAGGGGCAAGTATTGCTGAATGCAATTACAGGTTAATCTTTGCTCAAAATGAACTCCGTGTAGAAATTGAGTTTGCAACAAGTAATACTGAACACAATAAAAAGCTCTTTGATTTCTTTTATGAGCGAAAAGCAGAAATTGAGCAAAATTGCAGTCTACAGTTGACGTGGCTCAGATCTGATAATCAAAAACTATCAAAGATTGTTATTGCTAACGCCGTAGAGGGATACAACAAAGTACTTTGGCCTGACTATATCCAGTGGCATTTTGAACACGTGCAAAAGTTTGAGCAGGTGTTTAAGCCGTATATGAAAGATGCGTATCAAGTGATTAAGTAAGATAGTAAAGATTAAGAATTGGGGTATAGGGTGAATACAGCAAATTTATTGGCACAGATTAGTCAGCTTTTAGAAGACAAGCCAGACTTATCTGAAATAGCAGATGATAGATTAGGGCAACTTATTTCTTATTTAGAACAAAAAGAAAATTCATTGGAATTGAAAACCATTAATGAATTACAGAAGGCTAATTTTTTTGTTGATAGTTACCAACGAGGTTATAAATGGAAAAAACAACAAGTTTGGGAACTGCTAGATGATATTGATGAGTTTGAACCAAAACTGGACAGTGATTTTTATTGCTTGCAACCTGTAGTCGTGAAAAGAAAGACAGAGGGAACACAATATTATTGGGAGCTCATTGACGGTCAGCAACGGATGACCACAATTTTTATTATTTTGACTTACTTAACCAATGAGCAATATTTCTCTCTTCGTTATGAAACTAGAGAATCTAGTACAGAGCATTTAAATAACTTAACTAGACTCACTGAAAATAATTTACCGACGATTGATGCTTATTACTTCTATACGGCTTATCAAGCTGTAAAAAAATGGTTTGAGAAAAAGGGAACAGAGTTTAACCAACAGCATTGGAAAAATAAGCTTTTGAATCATACAAAAGTCATTTGGTACGCTGTACGTGTGGATCGAAATCAAGATTCTAAAAAGCAATCCATTGAAATTTTTAGTCGATTAAACCAAGGCAAGATTCCACTCACCGATGCAGAACTGATCAAAGCTTTATTTTTACAAAAAATTGCGCAAGCTTATGGGCATAATCATCTTGCAGTTCAGAAGCAAACTGAAATGGCGAACCAATGGGATGCTATTGAGCAAGCGCTACAAAATGATGAATTTTGGGCATTTTTGAGTCCAACGCAACAGACCAATAAACACACGCGTATTGAACTGGTTTTTGATCTAATTGCAGATAAGTCGACTGATAAAAAAGCTTTAAAACTGAAAGAAGATCACCAAACTTTTATACATTACGCAAATAAGTTTAAATCCGCCCAAGATGTGAAAGATTTAATCGAAACAGAGTGGCTAAAGGTTTTAACAGGATTTCAGTATTTAAATGAGTGGTATGAAAATGATCGTTTATATCATCTGATCGGCTATTTGATTGGGCAAAAATATAAAACCATTCAGGACATTTGGATTATAGCTCAAGGTTGTAAAAGAGATGAATTTGAAGCGAAGCTAAAAAACTTTATTCAACTTGAATTAAGCAATCTGTTCAAGAAAGACAAAAATGCAAAAGAATTAGATTTTGAGCATGTCTTCTATGATGCAGATGACACCTCATGCCGACCTAAAATTAAATCTATACTCGTATTATTTAATATTTTTAGATATGAGCGACACAACACACGTTTTTCTTTTAAACGTTATAACCAAGTAAAGTGGGATATTGAACATATCCATGCCCAGCAAAGTGAGGAGTTGTCTAGCAAGGATGATCAAATCAAGGTTTGGGTATCTGAGCAAAAGGCATTGTTAGGCATTTCTATAATCAATATAATGAAATTTTAGAAGAACTGATAGGCAGTTTCTCTGAAAATATTCAAACACTTGATAATTTATGTCTTTTACCAGAAAGTGATAATCGATCTATAGGAAATGATCCGTTTTTTATTAAAAGAAAGAAGGTTTTACAAGCAGAAAAAGAGCTGTATGAATTAGGTAAAACCAACACAGTAAACTTTATTCCTTTGGCATCACAACAGGTCTTTTCTAAATATTTTAGTGACGATGTAAACCACATGCTGAAGTGGGATACAGCGGACAGGAAAAACTATAAACAAGCATTGTTAGACTGCTTTAAACAATATGGTATTGAATTTCACGATGAAAATGAGGGGTGATCAAAATGGCTAAATTGACATTGTGGAAGGCATTGGAACAATATCATATTGTTATTCCTACAATTCAGCGTGATTACGCACAGGGTCGAAAAAATGATCCAAAGATTGCACAAATTCGTAAAACATTTTTGCAAGCATTAGTGCAAAGTTTGACTGAAAATCAAGAGCTTGAACTTGATTTTGTCTATGGGTCTTTAAATCACAAAACACTTGAATTATTAGATGGGCAACAACGCTTAACGACTTTGTTCCTGTTGCATTGCTATTTAGTCCATAAAAACAAGTTAAATATAAAAGAAATTGATGTAGTCAAAGAAAGATTACAAAAGTTTAGCTATCAAACGCGAACAAGTTCTAAGCTATTTATTTCTCAGTTGGTTGCCAAATTAGTCGAGATGGAATGGAGTGGTAAACCTTCCATGACAATTGAAAATGAAGCTTGGTTTTTAGCAGTATGGCGTAAAGATCCAACCATTATTTCAATCTTAACGATGTTAGATGAATTAGATTCATTACTAGCATCAAAGACGGCGGATGAGCTTAACAAATTATGGGTGAACTTGAGTAATCAATCGGTTCTGAATTTTTATCTGTTGCCAATGGATGAATTTTCATTAACCGATGAGCTATATATCAAAATGAATGCCAGAGGTGTTCAATTAACAGAATTTGAAAACTTTAAAGCATGGCTTCAGGGTTTTCTTGAACATAAAATTGATACAAGCAAAGCAAATGCTTTTTTTCAGAGCATTGACACAACGTGGACCGATTTAATTTGGACTATGAGTAAACATTGGGGTAAATCTTTTGATGCGAGTTTTATCCATTTCTTTAAAATTTGTTTGCTATGCGAGCATCAAAAATATTTATCGAAGAATAAAAGTGTTGATAGCACTAACGAAGATGACATCGAAAGTTTAGTGAGTCGTTTGAGGCTGAATTTATTTATTTCGCAAACTGAATATATGGATCTATTCTCAAATGAAGTGAGCAATACGATTGATCACATAACAGCGCTGTTAGATTTTGCTGTTGTAAAGCAAAAAAGCCAAAACAATATTTTTGAAATCTTAAGTAAAGATAAGCCTTCCTATGAAGAGCAAGCAAATTTCGCAACCGCTTATTATTTTACTAAGTATATTCAAAACATTGATCAATTTGAGGATTGGAACAGAATCAGTGGATGGTTGGTAAAGAATGCTAAAGGTTATTATAACTCTGAAAAATTGATGCTCTCAGTACTCGACGCGCTAGAACAATTAGCAATTCATATCGGTCATGACAGTGTTCTCGATAAAATAAGTACTTTGCACCAACATCAAAATATTATAGAGCTTTGTAGTAAGACTGCTTTTGAGAAGTCACATATTGAACATGAAATTGAGAAAGCCAAACTCATAATTCAAAATCCAGCTTGGAAAGAATTATTAAAGAAATATGAAGAGCATAACTATTTCTATGGTCGCGTTGATTTTATACTAGATTATGCAAAGGCAGATGATGGCAGCATTTGCATGGATAAGTTTACTTATTATGCTGAAATTGCGGCACATTTATTTACAGATGAATTTATAAAAGACAAGGAGTATCGATTACACCGGTGTTTTTTAAGTCTAGGAAACTATTTTGTAAAATACAGAATAAATTTAAACTTTTGTTCAGACTCATATAGCTCTTATCGTGATAGGGCTGAAAATTGGCGGGCTGTATTTGATAAAAATAGAGTGTCTGAAGAAAATAAACAACCACAACTTAAAATATTATTTGATTTGTTAGATGATGATGTAAGTTTTTCGAAACTTGAAAGTATTAGAAATCAAAAGTTAGCTCAAGTCTATGATTGGAGAAGATATTTTATTCTTGATGATAGAGTATTTAGCTATTGCTCATATGCTCTGATTAGAAAGGAAAGCAATGATCTTATTTATCTTTTAAAAACATCAGGGCTTAAAGGGAAACACGCTGAACTAAAAAGTTATGTTTTATATTTCACCTTGCAGTCACCCGAATACAGTTTAGAAAAAACAGATCTTGTTTATGTATCTGTTTCCAACAGAGAGACAATGCCAAGTTTAATGGTTAAAAATAAGCTTCGAATCACGTTTAAGAACGGTGAATTTATTAATGAAATCATTGAGCAAAATTTAGAAGCTAGTGAAATTTCTAGATTAGCTACAAATGAAGAAATGCAAGAGTTTAAAAATATCATCAAAGCACAACAGCAAGTACTAGATGAAATTAAACATCAAGAAATAACAGAGGTTGCCTAATGGTCAGTTTAACCAACGAACGTGCTTTAGAAATGGCAATTGAAAAAGCACTGACTGGAACATGCCTTGAGAATATCAAATCAGGTTTAACCGACATTGCTCAACCTCATCATGGCTTTGTATCAGGTTCACCTGCAAACTTTGACATGCTGTATGCGCTAGATACCCAATATTTCTGGCAGTTCTTAGAACAAACACAAGCTGATGAACTGGCAAAGATTCAAAAATTTAACCCACACGATTGGCAACGAAAAATCTACGAACGCTTTGATCGAATGATCCGAAAGCATGGGGTGGTTCATCTACTTAAAAAAGGTCTCGCCGTAGATCAAGCGCATTTTCAGTTGATGTACCCAGCGCCGTTGGCAAGTAGTTCTCAGAAGATTAAAGAACGATTCAAGCAGAACATTTTCAGTGTGACTCGCCAATTACGTTACTCAAAAGCCAATCCATTACAAGAAATTGATATGGTGGTATTCGTAAATGGTATTCCGATTATTACTTTTGAATTAAAGAATGAATGGACAGGGCAAAATGCTCGTCATCATGGTCAAAAGCAATATAAACAAGATCGTGATATCACACAGCCATTATTGAGCTTTGCACGTTGTATCGTGCATATGGCTGTCGATACTGATGAAGTCTATATGACCACGAAGCTTGCTGGGGCGAATACCTTCTTTTTACCCTTCAACAAGGGACATAATGCAGGTGCTGGAAATCCGCCAAACGAAGAGGGGCATAAAACGGCATATCTTTGGAAAGAGCTACTTTCTAAAGAGAGTTTGGCAAATATCATTCAGCATTTTGTTCGACTAGATGGTGATGAGAAAACCTTATTAGATAAAAGGAATCTCTATTTCCCTCGTTATCATCAGCTCAGCGTGGTACGCCGTCTCATTCATGATGTTTCAACCAAAGGGGTGGGGCAAACTTACCTCATTCAGCATTCGGCAGGTTCAGGTAAGTCAAATTCGATTACATGGGCGGCATTCCAATTAATTGAAGCTTATCCATTAGAAAAAGACATTGCAGGGAGCCGCGGGCTAGAACACCCATTATTTGATTCAGTGATTGTGGTGACGGATCGCCGTATTCTGGATAAACAACTTAAAGAGAACATTAAGGAGTTCTCTGAAGTTAAGAATATTATGGCACATGCCCATAAGTCATCAGAGCTGAAATCTGCTTTAGAAAATAGCAAAAAGATCATTATTACCACGATTCAAAAATTCCCATTCATTATTGATGGTATTGCGGATTTAAGTGATAAACGTTTTGCCGTGATCATTGATGAGGCGCATAGCTCTCAATCTGGTGTTGCACATGACAAAATGAATGAAGTCATGGGCAAAGCCAATGAAGACAGTGATGGTGTAGATGCACAAGATAAAATCTTAAGTGCGATGTTGGCACGTAAGATGAAAGGCAATGCCTCCTATTTTGCTTTTACTGCAACGCCAAAAAACACGACTTTAGAAAAGTTTGGTGAAAAGCAATCGGATGGCTCGTTTAAACCTTTTGATCTGTATTCGATGAAACAGGCGATTGAAGAAGGGTTTATTCTAGATGTATTGTCCAATTATACGACTTATAAGAGCTTCTATGAAATTGAGAAATCAATTCTAGAGAACCCATTATTCGATACTAAAAAAGCACAGAAAACCTTACGCAGCTATGTAGAGAAAACCCAGCAGACGATTGATATCAAAGCTGAAGTTATGTTGGATCATTTCATTCAGCATGTGGTAAATACTAAGAAATTAAAAGGTAAAGCTAAAGGGATGATTGTGACTCAAAATATTGAGTCTGCCATCCGTTATTACAAAGCGATTGACCGACTACTTGAGCAAGCAGGGTATCCATTTAAAGCCATTATTGCTTTCTCTGGTGAGAAGAAAGTAGATGGTATTGAATATTCAGAAGCAATTCTCAATGGGTTCTCTGACAACGATACCAAAGATATGTTTGATCGTGGTTATGTGGGGGAGAAGAAGCCTGTAGGCGTGAATGAAGATCAGTATCGATTGCTTATTGTTGCGAACAAATACCTGACTGGTTTTGATCAGCCTAAGCTATGTACGATGTACGTTGATAAAAAGTTGGCCGATGTACTATGCGTACAAGCGCTGTCTCGCTTAAATCGTTCTGCACCTAAATTAGGTAAGAGAACTGAAGATCTCTTTGTGCTCGATTTCTTCAATGAAATAGAAGATATCAAACAATCATTTGATCGTTTTTACACTTCGACCACATTGTCACAAGCGACTGATATTAATGTACTCAACGAACTAAAAGATGAGTTGGATACTGTTGGAGTATATGAATCTACTGAAGTGGAAGATTTTGCTACGAAGTATTTCGATTCAGTCGATGCAGAAAAATTAAGCCCGATGATTGATATCGCCGTGGCACGTTTTGATGCTGAATTAGAACTCACTCCTGAAGATAAAGCTGATTTCAAGATCAAGGCAAAGCAATTCGTGAAGATTTATGGACAGATGGCTTCAATTTTGCCATATGAAGTTCCAGCTTGGGAAAAGTTGTATTGGTTCTTAAAGTTCTTGATTCCGAAACTCAAAATTGAAGATCCAGAAGCAGATGCTTTGGATGAGTTGTTAAATTCAGTTGATTTAAACTCCTATGGTTTACAGCGTAAAAAACTAAATGAGCAAATTGAGTTGGATGCTGAAGAGACAGTTCTAGATCCTACAAATTCGAATCCTCGTGGTGCTCATGGCGGTGAAACTGAAGAAGATCCATTAGATGAAATTATTAAAACATTTAATGAACGCTGGTTTGGAGGTTGGGCTGCAACGCCTGAAGAGCAAAAAGTAAAATTTGTGAATATCTTAAAACAGATAAAAGAACATGCTGATTTCGAAAGTAAGTACTTAAATAATCCCGATCCACATACCAAAGATTTAGCTTTTGATAAAATCATGAATGAAGTGATGTTACGTCAAAGAAAGATCGATATGGATATGTATAAGCATTATTCAAAAGATACTGCATTTAGAATGTCATGGAAATATAGCCTGCAACAGGGTGTTATGAGGTAATTCTTAAAATATGAGTTAAATAATGAAAATTAACCTATCTAAGCGACACTTTATGACGCCTTTAGGTTTGTATAGGTCATTGAATCGATTATATTATTTAATTTGAAGCAGGGAATAATAATGGGGGCATTATGGAGTTGTTAGCATCTGATATATTAGGGGAGCAATTGAGTGCTAGACATATTCTTAAGCGAATTTTTGAGTCGCGTAAACTTACTGAGCCAACAAGTCATCCCCTGTATAGCTATCATATTACCCTAGAAGAATATCAAGACCTAAAGCGTACGCTGAGATATAGCCAACAAGATCAAAAAAGCCATAAACCTGGTCGTGAATGGTGTGCAGTTTTTACACTATTTGTTTCGGAATGGTTTCGTCGAGAATATAAGAGTGGTTGGAGTTGGGGGCCTGTATATGATGAACTGGGCTTTCAACCTTTGGATGATATTCGCTATGTGGTTCAGCAAGGCTTAGAGGGTTTTTGGAAGCGTCCGATCCTTAAATTTGAAGGTTCAAATCATACCAACTATCTGGGTTCTGCATTTAAAGAAGGGGGATTCCCTTCAAATCTTTTAATGGAAAAAGGCAATCATTATCAGACTGTATTTAAACGTATTGTGGCGCAGTTTAGTCACTATAGACATTATAACCCTGAAATAAATGACCAACTGATTCAAGCTTATACTCGTTATCTGCCACAGGCATTCAAGGAGCATGAAACGCGAGTGCTTATTTCAGATATGGCAGAACATCTTGTTCATTTGGTTGAAACGCATCAATTAGACAATACAGATAATCCAGCAGCTTATTTATCTAACAATTTCCCGAAGTGGAGGGAAGCATTTCCTCTACCATTAGAAAGTAGTGTGGCGGAGCAGTTTTTAAATCAGTTACTCGTTACTTCTAGTACTGAATTGAAGCAAATGAAGACAAAACAGGATGCTTTATCCTGTGCGAGTTTTTTTAACCGCAATTCTAATCAAATCTTAACTGAAGTTTTCCTACCAAATTCCTTAGAAATTACTTTGGAGGACGTTAAAGGGATTCCTCCTCGAGTAGAAATTGTATTGTATGAAGCACATGAACCCTTAGCAAAACTTGGCACAGCAACGTTTATGGCAAGGCCTGAGGCTAAGAAGCCAGTGAATATACGTATAGGTGCACAAACGCGCATTATTACTAGAAAGCATTATCAACATGGATTGATTCTGGCACTACAAAATAAAGATCAGATTCTTTATCAAAAAGAATTACCTCAAACTTGTTTAGAAATCGGTAGTGTTCCTGTTGCATTTGCGCAGGATGAGGGTGAGCTTTGTCCATTTATTGGGCAGGCTTCATTTAAGACAGCAGAATCAGAAATTATTTTACTATTACCGCCATCATATCGATTTACTTCTCAGGAGTGTGTCACTGGGCACTTGTCGAATGCTTTTGGCCAGCATGTTTACAAGGTAAAAGGTGATATTGAAGTTATTGGTGATAATCAAGAACAATATCAGATTCAATGCTCTAAATATTTTGACAAATCAGAACTTGTAGATCTTGTTGGTAAGAAGTTTTCTTGGCCTACAGTACCTGCATTGGCTTTTTTAGGAAGACCTAAGGCACGTTATATAGAAACTGGTTTGCAGTCAAAAAATGATAGTTTAGCTATTTATGCAGAACAAAAGCTTTTAGCTCATCATGTGGGTTCTGCAGCATATGGCGTAAAGACTTTAACCATTAAAAATTCATCTCAAAATGTGGTGTTACGTCGCAAGGTTGTAATTTTTCCTGAAGACCTGCAAATTGAATTACTGGCGGGTGATACGCCTAATGAAGCAAATATTCGTCTTCTAACAAAAAGTAATATCATTTGCTTAGGAATCACTACTGATCATCAAGCAGTGAGTTTTAAGTCGCGTAAACTGAATGATGATATATATGGGCAATATGGTTATGAATATCATCTAAAATGCAATGAGCATCCACCTGAAAATATCAAACTGAATTTGATGCTGAATTTGGGAGATCAAGTAGATTTATTACTACCATTTCCATCACATGGTGCAACGCTCTACAACGGAAATCATCAGCCGATTAAACAAAAAGTATTAACTGTAGATGATTTACTTGGTTCAAGATTATGTTTATATGCGCCAGAGAATAAGCCAACCAATTTTCGGATGACAATCAGACTGAAGAGCATTCATATTCGAGATGTAGATGCGCCTTACTACAAATGGCAATTTTTGGTGAGTGGAAAACCACATCAAGAATCACTTATTCATTATCGAGCTGAAATAGAAGAATTATTAGCATTAACAAAAGACTTAGATGCACGGATTATTCTCGAAGTCACTGGTGGGAAACAATCTTTAAATTATGAGATTAAACATTATCAAACCGAGTTTGAAATAGATGAACAAGGTCATTATTTTTTAAATGGTTTGAATCTTTCAGGTTCACAAGTGGTTGATCCAGTCATCATGGTTTTAAACCAACCTGAACAGGCTGTTTTACCACTCGAACCAGTTACAACTGAAGGTGTTGAAACAGGTAAGTATAAATTGCCAAGATTGAGCAATGTGGGTCCTTGTTTAATTATTCCTAGAGATGAACAATCGATTAAATTTAGACCGAAATTCATATCGCAGCAGATAAAAGAAGATTCATTGTCTTTTGAAACTGCGGATACCTTACATACTGCCGTACGTGATTATCATCCAACATTTAACCCAAATAGTATTGCAGATTACTTAGAACTTATGGCGAGTGATTTGCAAAACTCTGGATGGCTGTATCTTTACCACTTATATTCGAAGTACAACCATTTACCGTTGGTCACATTTCAAGTGTGGAAGGATTTGGTAAGAAATCCATCATGTTTGGCACTGGCGATATGGTTACTTGATTTTGAACATGATATTTATCAACGCTTCGAACGAGAATTCGATTTAGTATGGGAATTAATCCCTGCTAAAGCTTGGAAAAATGCAATCTCTAAAACTTTTGAACTTTATGTGAGTCAAGGTATCCCAGAGGCCATTGTTAAAAAAACGCTGAAAGCGAGATATGCAAAGTTATCTCAAGACATTTCAACGCTAAATCAAAGTTTAGAAGCTTATTATTTTGATGAGCCGGTTCTAAATGGATTAACGCAGAATCAGTTGAATAATATTGTTAACGGTCATTATCTTCAGAATTTATTGAGATACCAGCCTGAAGGTGAATTGTGGCCAATGTGGTTCCAGCAACAACTCACAGCGTGGTTTGAAAAAGATAATCTAAATCTTCCATTAAAACCTATGGTCAGTTTGCCACAGCATGCATCAGTTATTCTTTTGCCAATTTATCTTGCGCTAAAAAATGTAGGTCTAACCAGTTTTGTGCTTGAAGATAAATCAAATAGTTTAACTCATCATAAGATTCGTCAGATCCGTGATTTTGACCAGTCTTGGTTTAACTCAATTTTTGAAATAACAACATCTTATTTATTAAATTTAAAGGCTCACTAATATGCAACCTTATTATTCCGATTTATTAGAACAAGCATGTCAGCGTACAAAAGAATCAACGTTAAGCGTATTAGGGATCAACGATCCTGAGTTAAGAGAACACCTTGCTGAACAAATGTCTCAGCTTCCGGGAAGCAAATTTTCATTTTTAGCTCCACCTGTTTTTGAGCATACTTTTGCTTGGAAACAAGCACCTGTGACGATGACAGAATTAAGTGGAAAATTATTAGCGAAGTCAGTTGTAAGTGCTTTGGATTCGCAGAGTAATGGTCGCTATCGCTTTGGGGCAGAATTTAAGCCTTTTGAACATCAACTAAAAAGTTGGAAAAACTTATTAGCGGATAAAAAATCAATTGTTGTCACATCTGGTACAGGTTCAGGTAAAACAGAATGTTTTATGGTACCAATTCTGAATGATTTATTTGAATTAAGCGAAAATATCAATGCGCCGTTGGAAGGTGTGCACGCTCTATTCTTATATCCGCTTAATGCGTTGATTAATTCTCAAGAAGAGCGGTTAAGTGCTTGGACTCAACATTTTGGCGGAAAACTTAGATATTGTTTGTATAACGGGAATACCCCTGAATCAGAGAGTTCAAATAGAACATTACAAAAGGACCGTCCTTATCAAGTTTTATCACGAGAATTGATGAGAAAAAGTCCTGCTCCAATCTTGGTGACCAACGGGACGATGTTGGAATATATTATGGTGCGTCAAATTGATGCACCGATTATTGAAAAATCTAGAGCAAAGAAAAGCCTGCGTTGGATTGTTTTAGATGAAGCTCATAGCTATATTGGATCACAGGCAGCAGAGCTTGCCTTGCAGTTACGACGTGTTTTAGAGGCCTTTGGTGTTGAGGCCAAAGATGTAAGATTTGTCGCAACTTCTGCAACCATTGCTGACAGTAATGCAGAACAACAATTAAAGACCTATTTATCTCAGTTGGCTGGTATTGAGGAAAGTCAAATCGAAGTGATAGGTGGCCAGCGTGCAGTCCCACAATTAAAACTTGAAACGAATCACAATAAACTCAGTTTAAAAGAATTATCTGAAATTGAGAGTGATTTAGAAGTTAGTGCTAAACGTTTTGAAGCATTAGAATCGAATCAAACAGCACGAGCAATTCGGGAAATCATTGTTCAACAAGGTAGAGAAAGTTATAAGCCATTAACATCTTTGGAAATTAAAGAAAAATTAAATGCCGACTATGCTATTTCAGTGGATCAAGTCGAAATTATTGCTTGGATTGACTTACTAACAAATACAAAAGCACAAGAAAAAGAAGAGGCTTTCCTAAAAGTACGAGCTCACTTCTTACAAAGAATTACGCATGGCTTGTGGAGTTGTATTAATCCTCATTGTAATCAAAAAGAGGGTACAGCATTAAAAAAATGGCCATACGGTAATGTATATGCGACGTGTGAACAAAAGTGTAAATGTGAATCACCAGTCTTGGAGCTGACATTTTGTAAAGAATGTAATTCACCACATTTATTAGGGCAACTCGTTGACGCTAATGATGGTATTCGTCAGCTTAAACAAGTTGGGGAAGTCAAAATTGATGAGTTTTCGCTGCTAACTGAAGAAGATGAAATTGAAGAAGCCGACATTAATAATAGCTCGAACAAGTTAATAGATTACAATCAATCAATATTGCTAAGTGTAAATGATAACGGGGAGATGCTGAATCTAGATCGTGGAGGCTTTGAAAAATATCCAGGGGAAGAGGAATTCAATCTTTTTGCGACATCAAATAAATGCCACTACTGTGAGCTAGAGACGCAAGAAGGTTATTTGCCTGTAAATAGAAGCATTCTTGGTGCACCTTTTTATGTTACTAAAGCAATCCCGACTATTTTAGAATTTTGTCCTGATATTACGATTAAAGAGTTAGAAGAAAATGGTGTTACGAACATTTCACCTCAAAGCTTACCTTCATTTGGACGTCGTTTAATTACATTTACGGATAGTCGCCAAGGCACCGCAAGAATGTCCGTACAGATGCAACAGGAGGCACAGCGTTCACGATTAAGGGGTGCTGTGGTGGAAATGTTAAAAAAAATACCTGATCTATCGGGTGGGGAGATGTCTCGAGAGGAAATTGAGGAGCAAATTGAACAAATAAAACATGATCCAAAGATGAAGATGTTTCTGACATTGCTTCAACAGGAACTATTGAAATTAGACACCTCAGACGAAAGTTCGATTTCATGGAAAGAGATGATCGAGAAGCTTACAGCTTTATCCGATTTTAACTTTTCAATACTGAACGCAATGAAGTATTACTCTCCGGAAGTTTTTGGAGATCAAACTGAAGGGTCACATAGATTGATCTCAATGTTATTGTTGAGTGAATTTAGCAGACGTCCACGTAATCGAAATAGTACTGAAACGTTGGGATTAGTAAAAGTTG
Organism: Acinetobacter sp. YH12120; assembly: GCF_013418795.1. NCBI lineage: Bacteria > Pseudomonadati > Pseudomonadota > Gammaproteobacteria > Moraxellales > Moraxellaceae > Acinetobacter > Acinetobacter sp. YH12120. Next base: position 448,180 of record NZ_VPBI01000001.1, read on the forward strand.
GTTATAGTGGTTTAGAAAAAGTTAGCAGTGTTCCTTTATATTGGGAATCTAAAGGCCTTAACTTACAAGACTGGAAGGACTTTTTAAAAGTCGTTCTAGATTTCTATGTGCGAGAGTATTACTACATTCATATAGATAGAAGTATTTCAAATTGGATGGGGAGGAAAATTGTTACAAAACGACTATTTGGACCTGATTCAAAATTAACAGAAGATAAAATTAGTAAACAATGGCCTTTAGCTTCTAAGCGAAAGAATAATCGTTTAGTGAAACTATTAGCATTAGGTGGGCAATTAGATTTAAATGCTCCAATTGATATAGATATCGCCGATGAATGGCTAAAATGCGCTTGGAAAGTTTTGACTCAAGATATAGCTATTTTAGAAAGTGATAATGGTCAATTTTTTATTAGACCACAAAAGTTCAAATTTTCATTGAATGAACACGTATTTATTTGTCCCGTCACTCATAGATTAATTGATACTACCTTCAAAGGTATTACGCCATATCTACCGACGGGTATTCCAAAGAGTAAAGAGGCTTTCATTTGTCAAAAGACAAAAATGCCGAATTTGAAGGTGTTTAGTTCCAATAAAGATCATCATGACAACATTCAATACATCCGTGAATTAATTGCTAATGATGAGACAATTAAGGAGCTACGCTCTTTAAATTTGTGGAATGATCTTTGTGATCGAATTATTGAAGGTGGCATGTATTATCGAGTTGCAGAACATTCGGCACAGCAAGCAAATGAGCGATTACAAGACTACGAAAAGCGATTTAAATCAGGCGAAGTGAATGTAATGAACTGTTCAACTACTATGGAAATGGGGGTTGATATTGGCGGTATTTCAGCAGTGGTGATGAATAACGTACCACCACATCCTGCAAACTATCTGCAACGTGCGGGTCGTGCGGGTCGTAGTAAAGAATCTAGAGCACTTTCTTACACAATCTGTAAGTCAAATCCACATGATCAACAAGTATTTCATAACCCTAAATGGGCTTTTGAGACCAGTATTCCGGCACCTTATGTCGCTTTAAACTCTAAGAGATTGATCCAAAGGCATGTCAATTCCATGTATCTCTCTTTCTTTTTAAAAAATGAGATTGGAAATACAGATGCTGAGAAAACTAAATTAAATTTGAAGTGGTTTTATTTAGCAAATGGTGACGAAGATATTTCTGTTTGCAATCGATTTATTAATTGGTTAAAAGCCAATATTTATACATATTCTTATGCGCTAGAAAAATTAATCAAAGGTACCGATTTATCTTTTGATTCCGTTGAAAGTATTTTAGGGAACACTATCCAAAAAATCACTGAAATGCGTGATCAATGGTTAAGAGAATACCTGCGACTAGAAACACAGATGAGTGAGGCAGTGAAAGGTAGTGCTTACGCTTATAGATTAAGTATTGAAATGCGTAGACTCAGTGATGAATATTTATTAAGAGAACTTGCTGCTAAATGCTTTCTACCAGGGTATGGCTTCCCAACTGATATTGCATCATTTGAAACGACCAATGTCATTGACTACATACGTCAAAAGCAAGATAGAGATGCTGAAAAGCAACGAAAGTCTAGAGAAGATAATGTGTCTTTATTACGTGATATGCCAAGTCGAAATTTAGCTGTCGCTATTCGAGAATATGCGCCGGGTTCAGAAATTGTATTGGATGGAAGGGTTTTTAAATCCAAAGGGATATCATTAGCTTGGCATAATATTCATAGTTCTGATGCAAAAGAAGCACAGAAATTTGATTTGGCATGGCGCTGTGTACATTGCGGTCAAAATGGATTTAATACAGATAGTGCAGTCGATATTAATAATGTTTACTGTGATAATCCAAGTTGCGGTGAAAAAATTCGCATAAATGAGCAACGTAAAGTTCTGCAGCCAACTGGTTTCGTTCATGATTTTTATGAAGAACCTAGTAACGATGTAACAACACAAACTTTCATACCTGTCCAAACCCCTTGGATCGCTGGAAAGGGGGCAAGATTAAGCTTGCCGAATAGTGCCTTAGGATTTATGGTTGCCGATACATCGGGGCATGTATTTAATTATAGTTCAGGTTTATATGGGCATGGTTATGCTGTGTGCCTTGAATGTGGTCGAGCAGAATCCCAAAAGGAAAAGGAAAAATTTCCATTGTCTCTTTCACCAGAGCAGAAACATTATCCATTAAAACCATCTAAACATGATCGAGAAAATGGGCAAAGAAAGTTCTGTGAAGGCAGTGAGCGTTTAATCAAAGATTTACATCTAGGTAGCTATATGACTACAGATATCTTTGAATTGGTGTTACATCACCCTGAACGTAATGAATATCTTACAGATAGTAAAGAAAATGAAAGTATAGCATTTACTTTGGCTGTGGCTTTCAGAAAAGCATTAGCGAAAAAGTTAGGTATATCAGCTAATGAATTGGGATATGGTAAGCGTCCAATATTATTAGATGGTAATCATCAGATTACAGCTATTCAGGTGTATGACGTCATTAGTGGTGGAGCAGGATTTGCGAGTTCAGCTCCTCGTCACATTGAGTCGTTATTATCTAGTATGGTCGATGAGCTTGAATGTCCGAAATATTGTGAGTCTGTATGTGCTCATTGTCTTTTGGATTCACAGTCACGACATCATTACAGTTTGTTAAATCGTCATGATGCTAAAAAGTGGTTAGGTGCAAACTATAAAAACTTTATTTCTACTGAAGAATTGTCATTCTTCTCTGGTGCACAATATTGGCCATATAGCTTGAAAGAATGCATTGAACACCATGTATCATTAGGTGCTAAGAAACTAATTTTGAATTGGGGTGGAGAATCTGATAGTTGGGAGTTGTTATCTCCTAGTGTTAAAAAAACAATTGCTAGATGGGCAGAGGATACAAGTTTAGAAATCGATATTTCTCTACCACAAACTATCATAGATTCTAAAGCATATTTGGCTGAGCTGAAATTTTTACAAACACACTTTAATGTACAATTTGTCGAAGGTGACAATATTCATCAATCTATTGTGGCACAACTATATTTGACAGATCGTATTGTTACAGTTGTTAGTCCTGATATGAATAGTCGTATACCAAATGAAGAGTGGTTGAATACAAATGCCATAGTTGGAGTTAGTGAAACTTATAAGTTACTGAGTGAGAAAGTCATAACATTACCAACTTTAGTGGAAAAAAATCAAAGCTCGATTGTGGGATTAGATCTTCTTGATCAATTGAATGTTGATTTATGTAGCTTTGGTCGTAAGTTCTGGAATTTGGTTGCTGAAAGTACTAGTGGGTTCGGAGAAATTTGCCGGAATGAAACTATAAAAAGTATTGAGTATTCAGATCGTTATATCAAGTCAGCTAGCAATATGTTGTTAATTGTTAGTTGGTTAAAGGGGCTTGAGGATCAAGTTGGAAATATTGGTCAGTTGAAGATTAAGACAGTTATTTCTGATGATGAGACAAAAGATTTACCAACGATCCTTCATCATGATTACCATAGTGTGAAACAATTTGAGAAGGTTTTTGAAAAACTATTAACTGATAATTTAGATATATCCCAAAAAGAAATAGATTTAATGACCTATGATAATGGTAAGGCTCTGTATCACAAGCGAAATTTAACTATAACTTTTGAGTCGGGGACTATATTTGATATTCAGCTCGATCAGGGGCTTGGCTATTGGAGATTATTTGAGAGTCATAAATTGTCACAACGAAATGTCTATTTTAATGCCCAAAAGGACTTCATAAGTGTTGCGAATGGACTTACAGATTTACAGAAGTTTTTAGTTGTTAAAAATGGTGAGCAGAATCCAACGAACATTTATGTCAAAAAGAGAGAGGGTGATTTAGTTGTAGCTGTTTCAATATAATAATGTGTGAAAAGTTTACGATTAAAAATACAAGTGATGTTTTATTACTTTAGATTGGCTATTTAAATTGAATAGCATTTCCATAGATGTGAAATAAATAATTTCAATTAACTGTGTCGTATATACAGAAAATGAGAGGGAAAATGAGACCAATTGGCTTAGACCGTAAATCTAAAGATTACTTAGATACTTTAAACATCGACCCTCATTATTTTGAAGAGCGTTTCATACCTATCGAAAAATTAATAAAAGCGAATCTTGCATTTAAGACGAAACTTGAAAACTTTAAACAATTTATTGATTGTTTAAGCGCAGATCGATGCTTTGCCTTATGGATTGGGGAAACAGAAGATTTAATCATACAATCTGAAGCGTGTTTGCAAAAATTTGCACATGATGAAATCATAGAACAACAATTTGTGGAAGAACATGTTGCTTTGGCAGATCGAATATTCGAGTTAGCCAAAGCACGGGTTTATGAAGGACATTGGGAATATGGCGTATCTCTGGAGGTCGATCAACAGTTTGATGATCTAACGGAGTTATGTCGTCGCATTTGGACAAAAGAAAGTAAGGCATGGATAACATTGGCAAAGGTATGGAAAAGTTGTAACCCAATAGGGATGTGATTTACAGGCTCTAATTAGCGATCAAAAAATTAGCCATTCCATTATCCTGATGACTGCCACTGCTTAATTATGTGTAATTAATTTACCCTTTAATTAGCTTATAGATCATCGTTCACAAATAACGATGATCTATAAGCAGAAAATAAGGCTTAAAAGTAAGCGTCCGCTGAATCCCATGCCTATTTTTTAATTTTGGTCGGATTTCCAGCGGTGTGGCAGTAATTCTTCTATTTGGGTGGTAATCCCCCCTAAAAATAATAGGATCTAAAAGTAGAATTTTCTCTTAAGATACGAGCAGGAGATTCTGCATGAAAACATCTAAATTTACTGACAGTCAGATCATGTCCATCTTGAAACAGGCAGAATCTGGCACACCTGTAGCGACCCTTTGCCGTGAACACGGCATGAGTAATGCTACCTTTTATAAATGGCGTGCCAAATATGGTGGTATGGATACATCATTAATGGCTCGACTGAAAGAGCTAGAAGCCGAAAATACCAGACTTAAAAAGATGTATGCGGAAGAGCGATTAAAGGTCGAAATCATCCAGGAAGCGATGGCAATGAGTAGCACTGCTACGCAAGGGTAAAGCCATCTTGCCGGCGTAAGATGGCACAACAGGCAGTTGCCCAGCATGCCATTAGTATTCGTTTGGCTTGTAAAGCATTTGGCATTAGTGAAACCTGCTACCGCTATCAAGCCAAACTCAGCGATGACAATGCACTCATTGCTGAACAGCTCATTGAACTCACTGAGGAAAATTCCGATTGGGGGCTTTGGTTTGTGCTTCTCGTATTTACGGCATGTTGAGAGTTGCTGCTGGAATCACAAGCGGGTTTACCGCATTTACTGTGAGTTGGCACTGAATCTGCGTATTAAACCGAGAAGAAGACTAAA